>NZ_PEGF01000002.1:0-328371 GCF_002742635.1 Caulobacter sp. X
AACCAAAGTCCACGAACCCTCCCTCACAATACAAAACACCCTGACGCGGGGTGGAGCAGCCCGGTAGCTCGTCAGGCTCATAACCTGAAGGTCACAGGTTCAAATCCTGTCCCCGCACCCAAGGGTCTAGATCGACAAGAAGCCGCCTTCGGGCGGCTTTTTTCGTGTCTGGAGCTCGGCTTCACCAGAACGGCTTGGCCTCGATGAGGTCCTTCAAGGCGTCACGAGCGGCGGAGAGCAGGTCTTGCTCCTCGTCGCCGAGCACCACGCGTTGGGCCGCGCGCGCGAGATCCGCGTCGCCGTGGGCGGCGAGGCCGACGAGGTCTTCACGGACGGAGCGGTCGTTGAGCGCGCCCAGGGTGTCCTGAGCGGCCTTGGCGGCTTTCACGAAGCGATCGGCGCGCTCGGCGTGGTCGGGGAACAGCGGGGCGAGGTCCTCGGCGGCGTAGCGCAGGGTCTTGCCCTTCAGGCGCAGGCGATGGCGGGCGGCGGCGTCGAGGTCGTCGAAGTGCTTGGCGCGCTTCTTCACCGCCTTGCGGCGATGCTCGAGCGCCTCGGCGGCGTAGGCCTTGGCCGAACCGTCGCGAATCTCGGCCAGCGCGGGATCGGTCGTCCAGTCGCCGGCCTCGAGCCAGGCGGCGGCTTCGAGCAGCACCGCGCGGGCGCGAGGGCTTTCCAGCGCGGCTTCCATCCGCAGATAGGCGTTGGCGTGGACCGCCTGTAGCCCCCGCTCGAAGGCGTCCTTGCCCGAGAATTCCGCGCCGGGCGCGGCGCCGCGCCAGATCTCGTCGACGAAGACATCGAGGTCGCGGGCGTTGTCAAACTCGCCGGCCAGCCACGAGAGTTCCTCGTCGAGGCGCTGGGCCGCCTCGTCCTTCGCCAGGGGCTTGAAGATCTTCAGCAGCGCCCGCAGCCGCCGGGCGGCGACGCGCGCCTGGTGCACGGCCTGCGCCTCGGGCCGTTCGCGCAGGGCTTCGAGCGCCGCGCAGAGATGGCCGAGATCGGCGCGGCCCAAGGTCTGCAGCGCTTCGCCGACGGTGGCCCGGTGGCTCAAGCCCGCCGCATGTCGGCGCGGCGGCAGGCCGTCCTCGCCGGCGGCGAGGCCGTAGCCGCGCTCGGCCTTGCTGACTAGCGACAGGCGCAGCGGCACGCGGTCGGCCAGGGTGCGAGCCAAGTCGAACAGCGCCCGAGGCGGGCCGGCCTTCAGCTCGAGTTCGAGCTCGCAGACCGGCGCGCGGCGATCGGCGGCGCTGAGCTCGCCGCGGTCCAGCGCCGTCTCGACGATCGCCTCGCCGACCTGGACCAGGCGCACCACGCGCTCGACATGGGTCGTGAAGACCGGCGCCAGGGGCTGGTCCCGCAGCATCGCGGCCGCCGGCGTCAGGGCCAGGGCGTCGCGATCGGGGCCCGGCCCCTCGACGACCGTCTCCCATTCGCCCCGCGAGAAGACCCCGCCCGCCGAGGCCGACTTCAGGGTCTGCTTGCGGCCGCCCTCGCCGTCGCGCACCCGCAGGCCGTAGCCGGCGCGGCGCAGGGCGTGGTCGGGGGTGTCGAAATAGGTGGCATCCAGCTGGCGCACCGCGCCCTCGCCGGCCTGCACGGCTTTCAGCTCGGCCAAGGCCAGGCTGGCGGCCTCGGGCGGCAGCAGGAACTTCAGCTCGATCTCGCGATCCATGACCTGATCCCCTCCCGCGCGGGTCGCGACAAAGCCCGAAAGAACGCCAGGGCCGCCCCAGCGCTATGGTGACGAACGCGCGCCTTGGCAAGGCCTTGCAAACACCATGGCGCCGGTCCAAACGTGCGCGCCATGAGCAAGATCAACGCGTTCGAACCCCGTCACGACTGGACCCTGGCCGAGGTCGAGGCCCTCTTCGACCTGCCGTTCATGGACCTGGTCCATCAAGCCGCCAACGTCCATCGCGCCTGGTTCGATCCCTCCGAAATTCAGCTCTCGCAGCTCTTGTCCGTCAAGACCGGCGGCTGCGCCGAGAACTGCGGCTATTGCAGCCAGTCCGCCCACTTCAAGACCGGCCTCAAGGCCGAGAAGCTGATGGAGGCCGAGGACGTCGTGGCCAAGGCCCGCGCCGCCCGCGACGGCGGCGCCCAGCGCTTCTGCATGGGCGCGGCCTGGCGCGAGCTGAAGGACCGCGACCTGCCCAAGCTGGCGACCATGATCGCCGAGGTGAAGGCTCTGGGCATGGAGACCTGCGCCACCCTGGGCATGCTGACCGCCGACCAGGCCAAGGCCCTGAAGGCCGCCGGCCTCGACTACTACAACCACAACCTCGACACCGGTCCGGACTACTACAAGGACGTGGTGACCACCCGCACCTATCAGGAGCGGCTGGACACCCTGGCCCACGTCCGCGACGCGGGCATGAGCACCTGCTGCGGCGGCATCGTCGGCATGGGCGAGACGCGCCGCGACCGCGCCGGCCTCCTGCATCAGCTGGCCACCCTGCCGGCCCACCCCGACAGCCTGCCGATCAACGGCCTGGTGCCCGTCAGCGGCACCCCGCTGGGCGACAAGATCCTGGCGGATGGCGCCAAGCAGATCGACTCGATCGAGTTCGTCCGCACCATCGCCGTCGCCCGCCTGGTCTGCCCGAAATCGATGGTCCGCCTGTCGGCCGGCCGCGAGGGCATGAGCCGCGAGCTGCAGGCCCTGTGCTTCATGGCCGGCGCCAACTCGATCTTCGTCGGCGGCAAGCTCCTGACCACCCCGCTGCCCGACATGGACGAGGACAGCCGCCTGTTCCAGGACCTGGACCTGAAGCCGATGGGCTCGGTCCGCGCCGAGTTCGTGGCGGCGGCGGAGTAGCCGGCGGAGCGCTCAGCCCCGTCCGACCCGGCGCTCCCGTCGCCGCATCTCGCCGGCCAGGCGATCCAGCACCGGCGTGCGGCTGGGAACCAGCATCTCGGCCCGCGCCTCGGCGAAGATCCGCCGGTTCTCGGCGCAGGTGGCCCGCATGGCCGCCAGCTCCTCGGGCGGGATGCGATCGGCCAGGGCCTCGGCCTCGCGCTCGGCCCGATCGGTGATCCGCTCCAGGCGATCGAAGAAGTCGACCATCCCCCGATCATGGCTGTTCACATGGCGCGGACGCTTGCGGCGGGGTGGCTTGGACTTGGGCATGGGGTGCTCCTGTGAAGTTCCTCCCCCGTGACACGGGGGAGGTGTCGGCGGAGCCGACGGAGGGGGCAAGCTGGACGTCGGCCGAGATGGCCCCCTCCGGCCCTCTGGGCCACCTCCCCCGCAAGGCGGGGGAGGAACTGACTGGCGGACACGACATCTCTGCTTCACGCGATCGCTCGCTGAAGGTGTTGGGGAGGCGACGGAGCGGCCGGGCGAACCCGGAGACCGTGAGTGTGATTTGCGTTTCGGCTCGAACGACCGCTCCGCCAGGCTGTTCTTGCCCGTGAGGATGGGGGGCGTGAGCGTGTTTCAGCTCGGGACCCCACTAGCCCCCGGACGGGCGCGGACCAACTGGAGCGGCGACTTCCGTGTCCAGCCCGACGATCCGCGATAGGCGGCTTATACGATCACCGCCCTGTCGCTCCGCTTTCGACCTTGGTCCCGACCGTCCCGCCACCCGCGCGCGCTCCTAAAGAGTAAGCCGCGCGGCCTGCCGAAACGGACGGGGACCGAAAGCGGCCCCGCTCAGCCTATCCCCGCCGCCGCTTTGGGCCGGATCCAAGCGCCCTCCCCCGCGACGGGGACGGCTCTGATTGTGCGCGCGGTTTCAACGCGGATGACCCAGCGGCGTGTAAAAGTGAGAAGTGTTTGAAATCTCTGGCTTCTATTCCGCCAACTACGAGCGTTCAGCCACGCCAATTCCCTCTCTTTGAAGAGAGAAGGATTCCCTTCCCCGATTGACGCCCGCCGCGCCGCCTGGTCATCCTCAGCTCCACCCAGCCCGCCACGGATCGGACATGAGCGAGCGACAAGAGGCCGGCTTCCGCGTGGTCGCGATCACGGCGCGGCGGGCGATGGGGCTGTTCGGGCCCAAGGTGGTGGACCTGACCTTCGAGGCCGTCGGCGCGCCGTCCATACCCGTCGCCAAGGTGGGCATGCAGACCAGCCTTCTGGGCGTGCTCAAGGTGCGCCAATTCCGCCTGGACTTCACGGACGGCGAGCGGCTGACCGGCGTCGCGCCGGCGCGCGATCGGCCGGCCCTGGGCGCGCTTCTCGCCCCGACGCGGCTGCGCGACCTGGGCTGGTGTCGTCACGACTTGAACCGGCGCCTGGAGACGGCGACGCCGAGCGTTCAGCCGCGCCAATCTCCTCTCTTTGAAGAGAGGGAGGGACCCACGCGCAGCGTGGGAGGGTGAGTAGACAGGCCTGCCCGGACAAGGCGGGCCGCTGAATGGCCGGGGCTTATCGGCCAACCCTCGTCGCCACTCACCCTCCCACCGCTTCGCGGCGGGCCCCTCCCTCTCTCGAGAGAAAGGGGTTTCGCGCGGGCCGGTCTGCTGTGTCAGCCCTCCCGTCCCCCAGCGGCGGGAGCCATCCTTACATCTCACGGCGAGACGATCGCGGGGCTGAGCGGGTTGCTCAAGGACGACGCTCCGCGTCGCCGCCGCGCGGCCGGCCGGAGGCCGGTCCTTGACCAACCCGCTCAGCCCCGCACGCTCCAGCCTCCAAGAGGTGTAAGGAGAGCGCCGACCTGGGAGGTCGGGTGGGCGAGGATCGACGCCTTGGGTCTCTGACGCACATGTCTAAGCGCAGAGGCACCACGACCAAGTACCGTGAATCCATCCTTAACGGACCCCACGCTATAGATGCTAATATTGCTGCTTGTTCTTTTTTTGTTCTTTGTGGCATGGTGAGGTTAGTGGGGTTGGTTCAACGACTGGCCCCTAGCGAGATCGCAATGGCTGAAACGCAAATCGAGTGGACTGACGCCACCTGGAACCCGGTCGCAGGGTGTACGATCGTGAGCGCCGGCTGTACCCACTGTTACGCCATGGAGATGGCACGCCGCCTAGAAGCCATGGGCGTCCCCAAATATCAGGGACTGGTCCGACGAAGCGGCGCTCGCACCATTTGGAATGGCGTTGTCCGCGAGGACGAGGGCGCGCTGGCCATCCCGCACGGGTGGAAGAAGCCAAGGAAGATTTTTGTCAACTCGATGAGCGACCTGTTCCATGAGGGCGTGAGCGACGCCTTCATCAGAAAGGTCTGGCGGGTAATGCAAGACACGCCCCACCATCACTATCAGATTTTGACTAAGCGGCCCGAGCGCATGGCGTCGGTCGTTGCTACGCAGATCGGCAACGTGCTGCCCAATGTCTGGCTTGGAACCAGCGTCGAGAGCGCAGAGGTCGCTGGGCGGATTGATTACCTTCGCACTGTGCCGGCGGCTATCCGGTTTGTCTCATTCGAGCCGTTGATCGGTGCCGTAGGTGAGATCGATCTTTCCGGTATCCAATGGGCGATCGTCGGCGGTGAGAGCGGCCGGTTCGCGCGCCCCATTCGAGAAGAATGGATCGACGAAATCTACGGCCAATGCGCCAAGTTCGAGACGGCCTTCTTCTTTAAGCAATGGGGGACCTGGGGCAAGGACAACAAGCGCAGGTCCAAGAAAGCTAATGGTCGAGAGTATCGAGGTCGGACCTGGGACGAAATGCCAACAAGCTTGGCCGCCGTACCATAAAGTCCGCAGAAGCTGAATTGAGGGGTGGGCGATGGAGAAACCTTACGAGTGGGCGAATGGTGCTGAACTTGAGGAGCATTCGCGCCGTAAGCACAAGATTCTCCGCGAATACTTCTTCCAGTATATAACAGTGCGCTGTCAGCTCCCCCAGCAAGAGCGATTTCGACTAGCGGTCATTGATGGCTTCGCAGGTGGCGGGCGCTATAAGTGTGGCACGTCGGGATCGCCGCTCATCTTCGTTGAGGAGCTAAAACGGGCGATCGACGCGGTCAACACACAGCGCGCCGCTCAGGGGCTAGGTTTGATCGAGATCGAATGCTTGCTCGTGCTGAACGACTTCAGTCGAGACGCGATTGAGCGGTTAAAGGTCAACTTGGCACCGCTCCAAACCGATATTCAATCTACGACGCCGCGCCTGCATGTGCGCGTCGAGTACATGAACGACCCGTTTGAGGGGGCCTACCCGAAGATCAAGCGAGCGCTCGAACAGGGACGATACCGCAATGTTCTCTTCAATCTAGACCAATGCGGACACAAGCATGTCGAGCGGGCCACGCTGGTTGATATCATGCGGTCCTACTCGTCGGTGGAGATTTTCTATACCTTTGCGATCGAGGCACTTATCTCATTCCTGAAAAAGGCCGATCCGATAAAGCTTGCGGATCAGCTTCGTCCGTTCGGACTGCAGTCGACGGATCTGAGCGCGTTGGAAGGCGCTATGAGCAAGAACACATGGCTCGGTGCTGCGGAGCGACTGGTGTTCGACGCCTTCAGGTCATGCGCCCCTTATGTGAGTCCATTTTCAATCAATAACCCAGGCGGCTGGCGTTATTGGATGATCCATTTCGCCAACGTGGTCAGGGCCCGGCAGGTTTACAACAACGTCCTGCATGACAACGCTAGCGCCCAAGCGCACTTCGGCCGCTCGGGCTTGAACATGCTTTCCTATGACCCCAGCCATGAAGACGGGGCGCTCTATCTATTTGATGTCAGCGGACGGGAGGGAGCCCGAACCCAGTTGCTGACCGATATCCCTCGGCTTATCTCGGAGGCGGGGGATGTCATTCGGGTCGGCGAATTCTATGAGGGAATCTATAATGCAACTCCCGCTCACACCGACGACGTCCACCAAGCCCTCATCGATAACCCAGATATTCAGGTGATCACGCCCACCGGAGGAGAGCGTCGCTCTGCAAAGGCGATCGACGCGGGTGACATTCTTAAGCTCAAAGACCAGAAGAGCTTCTTCCCGATGTTCTTCGATGCCGGGAAGAAGACTTAGCGGGTAACAGCGCCAGTAGGCTTCAAACCCCTACCGCTCCTCATCAAACCGGTTCGCCACCAGCTCACACAACGCCTCCAGCGCCGCCGCCGCCTCCGGCCCCTCGGCGCTGATGTCGATGGTCGAGCCGATGCCGGCGGCCAGCATCATCAGGCCCATGATCGAGCGGGCGTCGACGCTGGCGCCGTCGCGGCTGACGGTCACTTCGGCGTCGAAGCTGGACGCCATCTTCACGAACTTGGCCGAGGCGCGGGCGTGCAGTCCGCGCTCGTTGACGATCTCGACCGTTCTGGAATTCATTCCGCTCACTTCTCTCCGGCGAGCACGTAGGAGGCCACGGAGATGTACTTGCGTCCAGCTTCCTGGGCGTGGGCGACGCAGGCCTGCAGGCTCTCGCGCTGACGCACGCTGGCCAGCTTGATCAGCATGGGTAGGTTCAGGCCGGCGATGACCTCGGCCTTGGTCTGCTCCATCACCGAGATGGCCAGGTTGCTGGGCGTGCCGCCGAACATGTCGGTCAGCAGGATGACGCCGTGGCCGTCCTGGTCGACGTCGGCGCAGGCCTTGAGGATGTCGGAGCGGCGGCGCTCCATGTCGTCCTCGGGGCCGATGCAGATCGCCTTCACGGCGGTCTGCGGACCGACCACATGCTCCATGGCGGAGACAAACTCTTCCGCCAGACGCCCGTGCGTCACGATCACGAGCCCGATCATGCCAGATATCTCAAACGGGATCCCCATTCCCTGCGCGACCGAGTGAACGCCGCGCGGGCGGTCTTGATACGCCCGTTAGAGAGGGACTCCAAGAGACTGCATGATGCGAACGATTTTCAGAGGCGCGGCGGGTTCTCGCGGCCACAGGTCGAAGACGGGGACGGTCATGCCCGCGATCGTCTCGGTCCGGGGCTCGGGCAGGCGCTCGACGGCCTCGGGCGCGGCGACGCAGCGGATGACGACGGCGACCTCGCAGAAGGGCAGGGCGGCCTCGGCGGCGACGACGCCCAGGCCGCGCACTTCGATCAGGCCGGCCAGGGTGTCGGGGGCCTTGCCATAGAGGCGGCCGCCGGCGGCGAAGGCGAGGACGCGGTCGTCGGCGACCAGGCGGAAGCCGTGGGCCAGGGCGCGCAGGGCCAGGTCGCTCTTGCCCGCGCCGGAGGGGCCCTCGATCAGGGCGCCGCGCCAGACGCCGTCCTGGCGGCGGGCGATCAGGCCGGCGTGGCGGATTTCGGGGTTGCTCACGCCCGCGCTTCCGGCAGGTCGACGACGAAGCGCGCGCCGATCACCGCGCCGGCGGCGTCGTGGCGGTTCTCGGCGTGGATCAGGCCGCCGTGGGCCTCGACGATCTGGCGGGCGATGGACAGGCCCAGGCCCGAATTGCCGCCGAACGCCCGGCCCTTGGGACGCGAGGTGTAGAAGCGCTCGAAGATGGTCTCGAGGTTGTCGGGCGGGACGCCGGGGCCGTCGTCCTCGACCGTGGCGATCAGCCGGCCCTTGGCGCGGGAGAGGCCGACGCGGACCTCGCCGTCGGCGGGGCTGAACGAGCGGGCGTTGTCGATCAGGTTGCGGAACACCTGGCCGATCGGGGTCTCGCGGGCCAGGATCTGCGCCGGATGGCCCGGATCGGCGCTGGCGAAGCGGACCCGCACGCTGCCGGGGGCGTCGCCGGGCCGCAGCTGGGCTTCGTAGAGGCTGGTCACCTCGGTCAGCAGGCGATTGAGGTCCAGGGCCCTGGGCGGATCGCGCGACAGCTCGGCGTCCAGGCGCGAGGCGTTGGAGATGTCGGTGACCAGGCGGTCCAGCCGGTTGACGTCGTTCTGCAGGATGGCCAGCAGGCGGGCGCGGGCGGCTGGGTCGCTGACCAGGTCCAGGGTCTCGACGGCCGAGCGGATCGAGGTCAGGGGGTTCTTGATCTCGTGGGCCACGTCGGCGGCGAAGCGCTCGATGGCGTCCATGCGCTCGGACAGCGAGTGGGTCATGTCCTCCAGCGAGCGCGACAGGTCGCCCAGCTCGTCGTGGCGGCGCGACAGGTCGGGCAGGGAGATGGCGCGCGCGCCCTGCAGCCGGACCTGGTCGGCGGCGCGGGCCAGGCGCTGGACGGGGATGGCGATCAGCCGATGCAGCAGCACGCTCGACGTCAGGATCGCGATCATGGCCACGACGATGAACGGCAGCAGCGCCCGGCGCTCGGCCGAGATGATCTCGTCGACGTCGCCGGCCTCGAGGGTCAGCACGCCGAGGATGGCGCGCACGTGCTGGATCGGGATCGAGACCGAGACGACCCGCTCGCCGTCCTCGTCGATGCGGGTGCCGGCCACGGTGCGGCCCTTCATGGCCTGGGCGATCTCGTCGGCCAGGGCCTTCTGGGCGCGTTCGGCCTTGGCCTGCTCGGCGGGAGTCTTGCGCGGGCCGTCCTGGGTCTGGCCCGGCTTGCGGGCGGGCGGCAGCACCTTCCAGTCGACGCGGTCGGCGACCACGAACGAGTCGGCCAACACCTTGCCGTGGGCGTCGAACAGCCGCGCCCGCTGCGAGCGCGGGATGAACAGCAGCTGGAAGATCTGGCTGGCCGTATAGGAGTCCAGCGCCGGTTCGGGCTCGCCGATCGTCGCCGACTGGTCGATGACGTTGGCGATCAGCTCGCCCTGGGTGCTGAGGCTGTCGATCCGCGCGTTGACGAGGCCGCTGCGCAGCTCGTTCAGCACCAGCGCCCCGACGACCACGATCACCAGGGCCAGGACGTTCAGGGTGATGATCAGCCGGCCCAGCCGCGAGCCGCGCGGCCAGGCCAGGCGCCCACGGGGGGCGTCGGCCCCCGAAGGCTCAGGCCTCGCGGTAACGGTAGCCAACGCCGTACAGGGTCTCGATGGAGTCGAATTCCGGATCGACCTGACGGAACTTCTTGCGCATGCGCTTGATGTGGCTGTCGATCGTGCGGTCGTCGACATAGACCTGATCGTCGTAGGCGGCGTCCATCAGGTTGTCGCGGCTCTTCACGAAGCCGGGACGCTGGGCCAGGGCCTGCAGCAGCAGGAACTCGGTGACCGTCAGGCGCACGGGCTTGCCGTCCCACAGGCTGTCGTGACGGGCGGGATCCAGGGTGAGCTTGCCGCGCTTCATGACCTTGGAGCCCGGCGCGTTCGGGTCGGCCGGGGCGGTCTCGCCCTCGGGCCGCGCGCGGCGCAGCACCGCCTTGACCCGCTCGACCAGCAGGCGCTGGCTGAACGGCTTGTGCATGTAGTCGTCGGCGCCGAGGTTGAAGCCCAGAACCTCGTCGATCTCCTCGTCCTTGGAGGTCAGCATGATCACGGGGATCTCGGAGTGCTGGCGCAGGCGGCGCAGCACCTCCATGCCGTCCATGCGAGGCATCTTGACGTCCAGGATGACGAGATCCGGCGGATTGGCCTCGACGCCTTCCAGCCCCGACACGCCGTCGTGGAAGTGGTTCACGGTGTGCCCATGAGCCTGCAGGGTCATCGCGATCGAGGCGACGATGTTCTCGTCGTCGTCAATGAGGGTGATGGCGGCCATCTATTCGATCTTATCCTTCGACCTTCGTCGCTCGTCCGATCCTACCGGTCGAGCGCATCAGCTTCAACGCGCGTCGCGGCAAAGCTTTCCCGCCCTAAGTCCTAGGCCTTTGCGGCCTCAGCAAGGCGCGATCGTGGCGCCCCCCAACCTGGGTTTCCCTCAACCTCACCTTAAGGTCTCGTACGCCATAGTCGCGCCTCGGGAGTGACGATTGAATGAGCCAAATCCATTACGAGCTTTTTGTCCGACGGAAGGTCGGCGCGCAGTGGACGCTCGAAATCGCCACCGAGAACCGCGCGCACGCCATCCAGACGGCTGAAGACGTCCTGGAGCAGGGCCGCGCCGTGGCCGTGCGGGTCAGCAAGGAGACGCTGAACCCCGACACCGGCGAATACAAGTCGCTCGCCATCTTCACCAAGGGCATGGTCGACGGCGGCAAGCCGAAGAAGGAAGAGGAAGAGCGCGATCCGCTCTGCGTCCAGCCGGCCGACCTCTACACCGCCCACGCTCGCGACCGCATCGGCCGCCTGCTGGAGGGCTGGCTGAACCGCCACAAGGCCACGCCTTTCGAGCTGCTGCACCGTCCCGACCTGGTCGAGAAGCTGGAAGCGTCCGGCACCGACCTGCAGCACGCGCTGCAGAAGATCGCCATTCCCGAGGCCGAGGCGCGCGGCGTCACGGTCCACGAGATCATCCGCCACTTCCAGGGCCTCGTCGAACGCACGATCGGCAACCTGAGCAAGGCGTTCAAGAAGGGCGCCCTGCCCGACCTCGACAAGGAAGGCTTCGCCAAGGCCGCCGAGCGCCTGGTCGCCGATCCCGATCGCGCCTTCCTGCTGGGCGCGGGCGTCGCCGCCTCGATCGCCCCGGCCGTCAACTGGTCGGACAAGATCGCCCGCCTGCTGGACCTGGCCGACGCCGCGCCGACCGAGCCGCGCGCCCGCGCCGCGGCCCTTTCCGCCATCGAGCAGCCGCTGGCCGAAATCATCGGCTCGCGCGCCGGCATGGCCGACCTCTTGGACACCAAGAACGACCTGGGCTCGACCCTGGCCGCCATGACCCGCCTGACCGGCGGCGCGGCGGTGGAGGCCTTGATCCGCATCGAGGCCAGCGTGCGCGCCTGCATGCCCGAGCTTTCCGGCACGGCCAAGCGGCTCAGCGACTGGCTGTCGGGCGACGACTTCCCGACCGTGCGCAAGGCGATCGCCGAGCGCGTCCTGACCGAGCTGAACGGCGTGCGCCGCCTCAAGCCCAGCGACGCCGAGGCCGAGATCGAATATCTGCGCGCCCTGGCCATGAGCCTGACGGCCGCCGCCGGCCGCATCCTGCAGGCCGAGGACATCCAGGCCGCCTTCACCACGCGCTCCAAGACCCTGCTGAACGGCGACTTCATCGACAGCCTGCTGGGCCGCGACCTCTCCTCATACGAGGAGATCAAGATCCTGATCCGCCTGGCCGAGAACGTCATGGGCGCGGTCAACAAGCGCAACGCCGCCCGCTGGCTGAACGGCAACATCAGCGCCATGCGCTTCGAGAAGGAAATGCGCCAGGGCCCCGACTCCCCGGTCGCCAAGCTGAGCCAACTGGCTGGGCTCCAGCGCCAGCTGACCCGTTCGGGCCTGGTGCGGGAAGATTACGAGCCGCTGTGCGCCAAGCTCGGCGAGATCGGCGCCCAGATCGAGGGCGACACGCGCCTCCTGACCATGCTGGTCCGCGCGCCCGCGCCGCTGCCGCATCGCCTGACCCTGCTGGCCAAGCTGGCCATGGGCGAGTCCGGCCCGACCGGCCCGGTCGCGGAAAAGGCCCGCGTCGAGGCCCTGAAACTGGCCCGCGGGCCCGGCGCCCGCGAGGAGCTGGCCGAGTCCCCGGCCACCATGGACCTGCTCAAGACCCTGGCCGGCAAGGCGGCTTAGGCGCGTCTTGGCGACGCGAAAGCGGACGCTTGCGAAGGCTGCAGAGGGTGGGGAGCGGCCATCAATTCTCCAGCCCTTCGCCTAGGCTGAAGTCCGGGCGCGGCCGGATGAAGTTCGACGACTGAGCCTACCTCCGCGCCCTAGCGAAGGCCCTTGTGCAAAATATCTACTTATGTAGAGTTATTGCATGACCATACGCCAGCGCCGCCCCTCCGCTCAGACGCTCGCCGTTCTGCACGCGCTGCGCCGCGGCGACTGGTCGTACGGGTTAGAGATCGCCAGCGTAACCGGGCTGAAGTCCGGCAGCCTGTATCCGATACTGGCGCGGCTGGACGAACGCGGCCTGGTGGAAAGCCGCTGGCTGGAGCCGGAGCGGGCCGGCCGGCCCGCCCGCCATGCCTACCGTCTGACCGCTGAAGGCCTTACCGCGCTGCGCGAGAACCCGACCTCCAACCACACAGTGCTGGCGCTGTCGCCCAAGGGAGCCGTCTGATGCCGACGACCGTCTCGCTGTCCCGTGTCATCCTGACCCTGGCGGCCTGGGTCGCGCCACCCGGTCGCCGGACTCTGTGCCAGGCGATGCGGGCCGAGCTGGACGTGCTGTACGACGGGCGGTTGTCTTGGGCGCTGGGCGGCCTAGTCAGCGCGCTCGGCTGGCGCCTGCGCGTCGACGGACTGTTCTGGGCCGTCGTCCTAGCGTGCGCCCTGCCAATCTGGCGCTCGGTGACCTTCCTCGCGACGGTTCCGATCTATCGCTTGCTGGACCGACTGGGATCGCCCGCGATCTACAGCTATTGGCTGCTGCAGCAGGCGTTAGTTTGCGCTTTGTTGGCGGCATGGCGCCCGCGCTTGGCCGCTCCCGCAGCGATCACCTACTTGGTCGTGCAGTACGCGATCAGCGAGATCGTGTGGATCTATGTATTACGTTGGCCGACGGGCAAGGGCGTCAAGATCATGGACGCCCCACCCGTGGTCGGCTTAAGCGCCGTCCTCTGCTGGTGCCTGATCGGCGCATGGTCCGGCGCGTCGCTGCGCCGGACCTTCGCCAGGCCCACGCTCTAAACCGTCTCCAGCGGCAGGGTCGTGGAGAATGCGATCACGTCCGATTTATCCGGCTCGGCTTCCGCTCCTGCTGACAATTTGGCATCCGCAGCGGATGCTTTGCCAATGTCCGACTAGGGTCGAAAGCCGACCTCGCGAGGTCGGTGCGAACCTTACATCTCTTGGAGGCTGCAGCGTGCAGGGCTGACCGGGTTGGTCAAGGACCGGCCTCCGGCCGGCCGCGCGGCGGCGACGCGAAGCGTCGTCCTTGAGCAACCCGGTCAGCCCTGCGATCGTCTCGCCGTGAGATGTAAGGATGGCTCCTTCTCCGAGGAGAAGGAGCGCGACCACCCCGCCAGGGTCCCATCAGGGTCGAAGCCGACGTTCCCAGCGCCCTGTCACTCCGGCAGCAATCCCAGCCGCCGGCCGGTGATCCTGTCCAGCGTGCGCTTGGGCAGGATCTCGGTCATCAGCACCTGCATCGGCGAAGGCGAGACGACGTAGCGGACCTTGGGCTTGGCGGTGGTCAGGGCGGTGGCGATGGCCTCGCCGATCGTCTCCGGCGGCAGGCCCGACTTGCCGATCGCCAGCATGAACTGGCGCAGCTTCTCCAGGGCTGGGGCGTAGACGGTGTTGGCGTAGCGGGTGGTGTCGGTCTCGTCGGCCTTGTCCCAGATGGGCGTGGCCACCGCGCCGGGCGCGACCACCACGACGTCGACCCCGAACGGCAGCAGCTCGCGGCGCAGGGATTCCGACAGGCCCTCCAGTCCGAACTTCGTGGTGCAGTAGGGGGCCATGAACGGATTGGCGTTGCGGCCGCCGACCGAGGAGATGTTGACGATCCGGCCGGGCTCTGGGGCGGGGGCGCCGCCCGCGCCCAGCAGGGGCGCGAAGGCCTGGGTGACGATCACCACGCCCGTCAGGTTGACGTCCAGCTGCTTCTTCCACTCGTCCAAGGGCAGATAGAGCAAGGGACCGGCCACGGCGACGCCGGCGTTGTTGACAAGGCCCGCCAGCGTCGCGCCGCCCAGCGCGGCTTCAACCTGTCGGGCGCCCGCGCGAACGGCCGCCTCATCGGTGACGTCGAACAGCAAGGGCGTGAAGGCGTCGCCGAACTCGGCCTTCAGGCGGTCTGCGTCGGCCGGCTTGCGCACGCTGCCGAAGACGTGAAAGCCCTTGCCGACCAGCACCTTGACCGCGCCCCAGCCAATGCCCGTGGACACGCCGGTGACCACCACAGACTTCTTCCGCGCCATTCTTTGCCCTCCCTGGGTTTTGGGGAGGATGCGCCAGCTGATCGCTATTCGCCAGGGCGCGGCGCTCAGCGCAGCGCGGTCTGGACATCGACCAGCCGCACGTCATGCATCTGGTTCAGATAAGCCTCGTAATAGCCCTTGTGCGAGGCGCCGACGATCGCCAGCAGGCGCATGCCGGGATGCTGGCCCAGCACGTCGCGGATATTGGCGACCATCCGCAGGTTCCGCGTCTCCCAGTAGCCGACGTACTGGCGGCCGAAGCCCTGGGGCGAGGGGTCTCGCAGGGCCGCGCCGAAGTCGCCTTCATAGGCCATGCGCTGGGCCTTGGCGCCGTTGTAGACGCGATAGAGGTTCAGCACGCCATCCGGCTTGTCGAGGTCTTGCTGAAGGCGCGTGTCCTCGGCTCGCCGGGCGTGGCTGACCGGATTGTCCCAGGCGGCCCGGATGGCGGTCTCGAAGGCCTTCAGTTCGGCGGGATCGGCGCTTTCGGCGGTGTCGGCCGTGTGGTCATCGACGCTCCACAGGCGTTCGTGCCCCAGGCGCGCGGCGAGGACGGCCGCGATCGAATAGGTCTCGTTGCGGCTGGCCCTGATCTTTTCCAGCAGGGCCACAAGCTCGTCATTCAGCTCCTCGCCGGCCTTCCGCTCGGCTTCCGGCAGCCGCAGCCACTGGACCAAGGCCGAGCCGCGCTCGCCCGCCGCCAGGAAGACGGCGGCCAGACGGCGACGCTGGGCGGCGCTGGGCTCGGCGGGCCAGGCGGCCAACAGGCGCTCGGCCTCGGCGTTGGCCGCGGGAACATCCAGGCCCAAAGCCTTGCCCGCCGCCGAGGGATCGGGGCAGTAGCTCTTCACGGTCTCGGCGTAGCGGGCGGGATACCGCCGCAGCGCGTCGCATTGCAGGCCCGAGAGGCTCTCCGTGGCGACGCCGGTCGGTTTCCACGCCGCCAGCTGTTCCAGCAGGGGTGACAGCCGCGCCATGTCGAAGGTCTTGGGCAGGCCCGAAAGATGCGGCGTGCCCAGAACCATCACCGCGTTTGGCGCGCCGCGCGGCGGTCCCTTCAAGGTGTCCGGATGGAAGGACGGCCGATAATCCCCCGCCTGGGCGACGGCGGTCATGCTGGCCAAGGTCACGGCCGCGGCCAGGATGCGGATGGTGCGAAACATGGATTCCCCTCGACGCTCTTGGCGCTTAGAGGCTCCGGCGCCGTCTCGCGGAGGCGCCTGACGATAATTTAATGTTGAGCGGCGGGCGCGTCTTCCCTCTGGATTCGCGCCGCCTGGCGGGCCAACCTGACGTTGTCGAGGGCGGAGACGATGACAGAGGACAACCGCGAAAAATCCGATGTCTGATTCGAGTATGTGCTGACGGCGGGTCGGTTCACGGCGTGGCCCGTTCGCTGGCAGGGCTGGGCGGCGATGATCGTGCTGATCGCGGGGCCGCTCGCGGGCATGATGGTCCTGACGAAAGCCTTGCCGCGCGTTCCAAGCATCGTGTTCCTGATTGGCGCCTTCGTGCTTTGCTTCGGGACGATCTTCCCGCTGGCCTATTTCAAGGGGCGGCCGTCGAAGCGCTCGGGCGTTTGACTCTTCCCTGGCGGCGCCCGCTAGGGTCCATCGGCGCGGTCATTCCGGCCGCTGGGAGATCGCCATGGCCGTGTTCACCGTCCTCTATCCCGCTCGCGAAGGCGCGAAGTTCGATCACGCCTACTACGACGCCCACCACATCCCGCTGGTGAAGAAGGCCTTCGCCGAGACGGGCCTGACCGACGTGCAGGTCCTGACGGGCGTCTCCGCCGGCGACGGCGGACCCGCGCCGTTCGTCAAGATCGTCACCTTGTTCTTCCGCGACGCCGAGGCGATGCAGGCCTCGCTGACCAGTCCGCAGGGGGCTGAACTGACGGCCGACGTGCCCAACTTCACCGACATCCAGCCGATCGCGCAGATCAGCGTGGCCTAGAGCATTTTCCGATAAGTGTGAAACGGTTATCGGATCGAAAAATGCTCTAAACTTTTGAATTAGAGCCCTTTTTATCCGATCTGATTGATGCAATCAGATCGGAAGGGGCTCTAGGCCAACACCTCGGCCAGGGCGTCGACCACCCGCTCGACATCTCCGTCGGTCATGGCCGGGTACAGCGGCAGGGTCAGGCAGCGGGCGTACCAGGCGTCCGCGCCGGGCAGGTCGGCGAGGCCCTGGCGGTTGACGTAATAGGGCTGGCGGTGGACCGGGATGTAGTGGACCTGCGTCCCGACGCCCTTGGCCTTCAGCGCCTCGACGACGGCGCGGCGCGTCAGCCCCAGGCCCTCGAAGTCGATCAGCACGGTCAGGAGGTGCAGGGCCGGGTTCGAGTGCGCGGGGCTCGCGGCCAGGCGGGCCTTGGGCGCGCGCTCGGGCAGGAGCTTGGCGTACAGCGCCGTGAGTTCGCGCCGGCGGGCGACGAAGCGGTCCAGCTTGTTCAGCTGCGACAGGCCCAGCGCGCAGAGCACGTCGGGGATGCGGTAGTTGAAGCCGAGCTCCGGCATCTCGTACCACCAGGGATCGCCGCCGGCCGGACGGACCATGCCGTGCGAGCGCAGCAGGCGGGCGCGCTCGGCCAGGGCCGCGTCGTTGGTGGTCAGCATGCCGCCCTCGCCCGTGGCCAGGGTCTTGACCGGGTGGAACGAGAAGCTGGCGAAACTGGAATAGGCGCCGTCGCCGACCGGGTGGGCGAGCCCGTCGAAGGTGGCGATCGAGCCCAGGGCGTGGGGGGCGTCCTCGACCAGCGCCGCGCCGGCCGCGTCGGCCAGGGCCCTTAGGGCCGGCAGGTCGCAGACATCGCCGCGCAGGTGGACGGGCAGGATCGCCCTCACGCGCCGGCCGGCCGCGCGGTTCAGCGCCTCGGCGAGGGTCTCCGGCGTCATCAGGCCGCTGTCGGGGTCGACGTCGGCGAACACCACCTCGGCTCCGACGTAACGGGCGCAGTTGGCGGTGGCCAGGAAGGTCACGGACGGGGCGATGCAGGTGTCGCCCTCTCCGATTTTGAGGGCCAGCATCGCCAGATGCAGGGTCGCCGTGCCGTTCGAGACGGCGACGGCATGGCGGGCGCCGACCTTTTGGGCGAAGGCGGTCTCGAACGCCTCGACCGTGGGGCCGGTGGTCAGGAAATCGCCGCGCAGGGCCTCCGCGACGGCCGCGATATCGTCGTCCTCGATCGTCTGGCGGCCGTAGGGGAGGAACCCGCTCATCGCGCGGTCTTCTCCTCCAGCATCGCCAGGAGACCTTCGGGCGACAGCCAGTCGTGGTTGTTGTCGCTGCTGTACGAGAAGTCCTCGCCCACCGGCTTGGCGCCGTCGGCGGCGGAATAGGGCGTGCGGCCGAACTCGGCGAAGTTGGGCTCGATCGCGTAGCGGTCCTCGAACTCGACGGTGGCGCGGGCGTCGTCGGCGCTGATCATGATCTCGTGCAGCTTCTCGCCGGGCCGGATGCCGATCACCTTCATGCCGGCGGTCGGCGACATGGCCTTCACGAGGTCGGGCATGGCCATCGACGGGATCTTCGGCACGAAGATCTCGCCGCCGCGCATCATCGTCAGGGACGACAGCACGAAGTCGACGCCTTCGTTCAGGGTGATCCAGAAGCGGGTCATGCGCGGGTCGGTGACCGGCAGCTCGGTCGCGCCCTGGGACAGCAAGCGCCGGTACAGCGGCACCACGCTGCCGCGCGAGCCGACCACGTTGCCGTAGCGCACGACGCAGAAGCGCGTGCCGATGTCGCCCGACAGGTTGTTGGCCGCCACGAAGGTCTTGTCCGAGGCCAGCTTGGTCGCGCCATAGAGGTTGGTCGGGTTGCAGGCCTTGTCGGTCGACAGGGCCACGACCTGCTTCACGCCGTTGCTGAGGCTGGCCCAGACCACGTTCTCGGCGCCCAGCACGTTGGTGTGGATGCATTCCGAGGGGTTGTACTCGGCCGCGGGCACCTGCTTCAGCGCCGCGGCGTGGATGACGATGTCGACGCCGCGCAAGGCCAGGGTCAGGCGCTCGCGGTCGCGGACATCGCCCAGGAAGAAGCGGAGCTTGGCGTAGGTCTTCTCGTCGAACTGCTCGCGCAGCTCGATCTGCATGTCGCTCTGCTTCAGTTCGTCGCGGGAATAGATGATGACCTTCCGCGGGGCGTAGCGCCGCAGCACGGTCTCGATGAACCGCCGGCCGAACGAGCCGGTGCCGCCGGTGACCAGGATCACCTTGCCGTCCAGATCGAGGGATTTGGGGGAGAAACGGCCCAAGGTCTGCCTCCGAAAGACGCGCGTCCGGCCCACGGCCGCCCTACGGCCGCGACGACGAAGCGTGGTTAACGATGCTGTTTGCACCCACAGACGTAAAGAGGACGTCAACCCTGACGCGCTAAGAGGGCGCATGCGCCGCTTCCGCCCTTTGCCGCTTGTCCTGGCCGCCGCTCTCGCCGGCGCGCCGCTGCTCGCGCCCGCCCCCGCCTTTGCGGGCCATGGCGAGGAGAAGAAGGAAGCGCCCAAGACCTATTTCGCCCTGGCCCCCATCAATGCGGTGGTCATGCGCCGCGACGGCCGCCGCGGGGTGATGACCCTGGAGACGGGCCTCGAGGTCAAGGATCCCGAGCTGATGAAGCGCGCCGAGGCCTCGACGCCCCGTTTGCGCGCGGCCTTCGCCCAGGTGCTGATGATCTACGCCGCCGGCCTGCGCGGCGGGGCGGCGCCGGACATGGACTATATCGGCCGCGAACTGCAGAAGGCCGCCGACCAGGTGATCGGCAAGCCCGGCTCGAAGGTCCTGCTGGGCTCGGCCCTGATCAGCTGATCAGGACTTCTTCCGCCGCGCCCGGAAGAAACCCCGCAGCAACTCCGCGCTTTCCTCGGCCAGCACCCCGCCGGTGACCTCCGGCCGCCAGTGGCAGGTCGGTTGGGCGAAGAACTGCGGCCCATGGACGACGGCGCCGCCCTTGGGGTCTTCGGCCCCGAACACCACCCGCCCGATCCGCGCGTGGCTGATCGCCCCGGCGCACATGGCGCAGGGCTCCAGGGTCACGACCAGGGTGAGATCGGTGAGCCGATAGTTCTTGAGCTTGGCCGCCGCCGCCCGCATCGCCGCGATCTCGGCGTGGGCCGTCGGGTCATGGGCCGCGATGGGGCCGTTGCCGGCCGTGGCGATCACCTCGCCGGTCTTGGGATCGAGGATCACCGCGCCGACCGGCGTCTCGCCGGCTTCGGCCGCCGCGCGCGCCGCGTCCAACGCCAGGCGCATCATCTGGCGGTCTTGATCCTCGTCCTGATCAGTGCGCATTAGGTCCAAAAGCCCATCGAGAGATGCGCCCAGCCCAAGAAGGACGCCAACATGACCAAGCCACACGATCCCCTGTACGAGCCTGAACTCGACGGTCAAGACGGCGATCTCGACAACGGCCCCGGCGAGCGGGTCGCCAAGGCCCTGGCGCGGGCGGGCGTGGCCTCGCGGCGCGAGGTCGAGCGGCTGATCGAGGCGGGCCGCGTGGCGATCAACGGCAAGGTGCTGACGACCCCCGCGATCAAGGTCAAGCCGGGCGACTTCCTGACCGTCGACGGCCAGCTGGTGGCCGAGCGCGAGCCGACGCGGATCTTCCGCTACCACAAGCCCACCGGCCTGATGACCACCCACAGCGACCCCAAGGGCCGCCCGACGGTGTTCCAGACCCTGCCCAAGGATCTGCCGCGCCTGATCTCGGTCGGCCGCCTGGATTTGAACTCCGAGGGCCTGCTGCTGCTGACCAACGACGGCGAGCTGTCGCGCGCCCTGGAGACGCCCAGCAACGCCTGGGTCCGCCGCTATCGCGCCCGAGCCTTCGGCGACACCACCCAGGCCAAGCTGGATGCGCTGAAGGACGGCGTGACGGTCGAGGGCGTCAAGTACGGCCCGATCGAGGCCAAGCTGGACAAGGCCCACGACAGGGCCGGCGGCGGCAAGAACATCTGGATCACGGTCTCGCTGTCGGAAGGCAAGAACCGCGAGGTCCGCAAGGTGCTGGAGTCGGTCGGCCTGAAGGTCAACCGCCTGATCCGCATGTCCTATGGCCCGTTCGCGCTCGGGACCCTGGCCGCCGGCCAGATCGAGGAGGTCGGGCCCCGGGTGATCCGCGAGCTGCTGGAAGGCGTCGTGCCGCCCGAGAACATGCCGACCGGCGATCGTCCGAAGTTCGCCGGGATCGCCAATCCAGTGAAGGCCCCGGGCACGGACGGCGGCGGCGACCTGCAGCGTCGCGGCGTCCCCCGAGCCGATCGCGAAATCCTGCCCGCCGCGCCGGAACGGCCCGAGAAGCCGGTCTACAAGGCCGGATGGGCCAAACCGAAGAAGAAGGCCGCGCCGCATGCTCCGGCCAAAGGCGCGGCCAAGGCCAAGCGCGCGCCGGCCAAGTCGATCGAGACCAAGTTCATCGACGACAAGAAGCCCGTCGCGCGCGGCAAGCCGGCGGCGCGTCCGGCTGGGAAGCTTGGCGCGAAGCCGGTCGAGGGCGCGGCGCGGCGTGTCTCGGAAAAGTCCGGCAAGCCGATGGGCCGCCCTGATGCTCGTCCCTCTGGCGCGCGTCCCGCTGGCCCTCGCCCCACGGCCGCCCGGCCCCAAGGCGGTCGCGGTCCGGCCCCGCGCGGTGGTCCCAAACGCTAGGACGGATCGACATTCCAAGCCGGGACGAATTCCCGCCTTCCTGGGCCCTGTGCCCAGGACCCATCGTCCGTCGCTGCTGGTCTTGAGCTGTAAGCTGGGCCTCTCAGCCCCGGCGGTCCTGGACGCCTGAGGCCGTCGCCGGCATGGGTCCTGGGCGCAAGGCCCAGGAAGGCAAGGATTTGGCTTCCAAGTCGTGTTCGACTGTCGATCCGCCCTAGAAGGCCGCGTCACTTCCCGGCGGGCAGCTTGATCCCCAGCAGGACCAGCCGCTCGCCGGTGATCCCGAACCAGTGCGGGACGCCGGCGGGAACCAGGATGACGTCGCCCGCGGCCAGCGCCCGGGTCACGCCGCCCTCGATGCGGCCGCCCTCGGTCAGGGTGGGGTTGGTGACCTTCGGGTCGGTCATGACGCCGCCCGAGACCAGCTCGCCCTTGCCCTCCAGCACGATGGCGTATTCGGCCTGATTGGGGTGGACGGCGGGGCGGCCGGGCTTCTTCCAGATCTCGATCGCCGCCACATTCGCCCCGTCACGAACCACGGGCCGCCACATGAACCCCTGGTCGGGCTTCATCTCGGTCAGCATCTGGCGCAGCTGCGCCTGGACCTCCGCGCCGCTGGCGAAGCTGGTCGGATCGGCGGCGGGCGCGGCGGGGGCCTGGGCCGAAGCCGCGCTGGATCCGACGCCGAGCGCCAGCGCCGCACTGATCGCGAAGGCCTTCGCCATGGTCTTCATCGCAACTCTCCCTAACCGACAAGGCGCGAACGCCCCCTCCGTCTCGTCGCTTCGCGCCGATCCACCTCCCCCGCAAGCGGGGCAGGAGGGAAGCGGTTTCTTCCTCACCCGTGAAACGGGGGAGGTGGCGCGATGCGGATACGCATCGTGACGGAGGGGGCGTGGCGTTCAGCGCCGTCTTCCGCCTAGCGTCAGTTCACGCCGCAGCCGGGGCCTGAAGCCGCGTCCAGCGGCGCAGGGCCGGCCAGCGGGCGGCCAGTTCGGCGACGCCGATGAAGCCGGCCAGCACGACGAGGGCGCTGGCGATCAGTCCGGCCTTGAACTCGTGCGGCGCGTCGGGGCGGGTGGTCATCGGACGCACCAGCAGCAGGATCACGGCGTTGTTGGCCGCGTGGGCGCCGATGCCCAGCTCAATGCCGCCCAGCCGCAGCGCCATCCAGGTCAGCCCCGCCCCCATGGCGGCGCGAACCAGGAAGGCGTCGATGTTCGGGTCGAAGTGGATGGCGGCGAACAGCAGGCCGTTCAGGACCATCAGCACGATCGGATCGCGGACATAGGCGGCGCTCTGCTTCAGCAGCCAGCCTCGGAACACCAGCTCCTCGGCCGCGGCGGCCAGGATCAGCAGGCCGACGGCCATGGCGGCGTAGAGGGTGCGGCCGACGAGGTTGGGCGAGGTGCGCCACAGCGGCGGATCGATGGTCTGGCCGGTGACGGCGGAAATGGCGACCAGACCGGTCATGGCCGCGCCCACGATCACGAGGCCACCGATCAGCAGGCGCTTGCGGAAGCGTCCGCCGCTGTTGACGTATTCGGTGATCTTGCGGTGGTGGATGGCGCCGGCCGCATAGACGAAGCCCACGGCCGCGCCCAGGTTCACGCCGGCCAGCACCGCCAGCAGGAACAGCGACTGCCGCGCCGACGGATCGGTCAGGGTCGGGTCGGTGAAGATCTGGAAGAGGTCACCGGCCGCCGGGGCCCCGTCCAGGCCGCTGACGATCAGCAGGGCCGCCAGGGTCGCGGTGATCGCGCCCAGCAGGGCGGCAACGGCGCCGGCCAGCACGCCGACGGGCACCGCGAACAGGGTGCGCCACGGGTCGCGGTCGTACGGCGACAGGTCGGCCAGAAAGGGCGAACGCCTCGCCGCCTCCAGGATCTCGCCCATGCGCATCGTTCGATCGCCCTTCCCTTCAAAGGCGACTAAGAGGGGGCGACGGGCGACTTGTAAAGCGCGCGCTTGCCGCAGCGCGCCAGGGACGGCACACATCCCGTTACGGGTTGTAAGGGGAACACGATGAGCGATCGGAATTCGAGCAAGGGCGACAGCGGCGGCGCGCACCTGCACCGGCTGGTGCTGTTCTCGGACGCCGTGTTCGCGATCGCCATCACCCTTTTGGCGATCGAGATCCATCCGCCCGAGCACTGGCATGGCGCGGCGGACCTGTTCAACCTGATGGGCGCCAAGCTTCTGGCCTACGCGGTCAGCTTCGCCGTGATCGGCGTCTGCTGGTTCAGCCACCGACGGGTGTTCGCGCGCCTGGTTCGCGCCGACGCGGGCCTCGACTTCACGAACTTCCTGGTGCTGGGCCTGATCGGCCTGCTGCCGCTGGGCACCGAGCTTCTGTGGGAGCAGCGCGGCGGTCAGGCGCTGCCGATCTATGTCGGCCAGGTCGCCCTGATCGGCGTCGCGATGGGCCTGGTCTGGGGCTATGCCGCCTTCATCGGCAAGCTGACCGAGCCGATGCCGGCGGCCGAGGCCTGGTTCGTCCTGCTCCGCGTGACCGTGCTGCCCGGGCTTATGTGCGGCCTGACGATGTACAGCCTGGTCTATCCCTGGGGCTGGGCCCTGATGGCCTTCCTGGTCGTCGCGACCTCCTGGCTGGGACGTCGAATCGTCCGCGCGTCGACCAAGGCCGCGTGATGCGCATCGTTTCCGGCCAGTATCGCGGCAAGGCCATCGTCGCCCCGCCGGGCGACGCCACCCGACCGACCTCCGACCGCGCCCGCCAGGCGGTGTTCAACATCCTGGAGCACGCCGCCTGGGCGCCGGAACTGCGCGGCGCGCGGGTGATCGATGTCTTCGCCGGCTCGGGCGCTTTGGGCCTGGAGGCCCTGTCGCGCGGCGCCGGCTTCTGCCTGTTCGTCGAGACCGACGACGCCGCGCGCGGCGCGATCCGAGAGAACATCGACGCCATGAACCTGTTCGGCGTCACCCGCGTGCACCGGCGCGACGCCACGGACCTGGGCCCCCGCCCGGCCAGCGCCGGCGCGCCGTTCGACATCGCCTTTCTGGACCCGCCCTACGCCAAGGGCCTGGGCGAGAAGGCGGCGGCCGAGCTCAAGGCTCACGACTGGCTGGCCCCCGGTGCGATCCTGATGTTCGAGCGCAGTCGCGGCGAGCCCGACCCGTTCCTGCAAGGCTTCGAGCAGATCGACGCGCGCGACTACGGCGCCGCGCGCGTCCTGTTCTTCAAGCTGCTCTAGCCTACCAAGCCTTGGCGCCCACCCGGTTGTCGAGTTGGGCGCGCAGGTTGGCGAGGCCTAGCCGTGTGATGCGGTAGGGCCCGCCATCCTGGCTGGCGATCAGTCGTTTTCGCTTCAGCGACTGGAAGACGCCGACCGTGCAGTCGGTCAGCGCCCAGCCGTCGCGGGTGATGCAAGGCGCCGCGATGATCTTGCCGTTTTCGTCGCGTTCGAGGTCGATCCGGCCGCCTTGGGCCAGGGCGTGCAGCGTCCGTTGCTGCGGTTTCGAGATGTTCAAGGGATTGTCCGAGAGATCGAGGCATACGATCGCGCGACCACCAGCGGGAACGCGCGGGCGGAGCGGGCCTAGCGACTTTCGAACCTCGAGGTTCGGAGCCTGTTAGGCCCGGACCTCGCGCACAATCTCGGACATGAACCACACTGGGTTTCGGATGGGAGCAAGCATGGCGTAACCGGCGCCCGAGCTCAAGCGGCCTAATTCTTCGGCTTCGCCGGCGTGGTCTGCGACACCTTCACCGGCGCGCCCGACTGGCGGGCGTCGCTGACCAGGCCAGCGCAGTCGGCGTCCTTGGCCTCGCCGGCGGTGAGGAAGGGCAGCAGCAGGGCGGCGGGATTGACCAGCGAGGCCAGAGCCGCGGCGACGCCGCCCTGGCCCACGGCCTTGCTGGGATCGAGCCCGACCTTCGGCGCCAGGAACGGCCCCCGGATCGTGATCGGCACGAACAGACGCACCAGGCGCGGCTTCTTGCTGTCGCCCTCGATGCGGAAGTCCATCCGCTCGGTCGCCAGGTTGATCGTCCCGCGCCCGCGCGCCAGCACCACGCCGGTGTCGGCGACCAGGTGGTTGGTGGTCATCACGCCGTCCTTGACCGAGAAGTCGGCGACCGCGCAGCGCACGGGCGTCTCCTTGTCGCTTTTCGATAGCAGCAGGATCAGGCCCTTGGAGGCGTTGACGCCCAGCAGCTCGGCGAAGGCCTGGCGGATCTCGCCGCGCGGCGCGACCAACGTCAGGTCGCCATTGGCGGTCGAGGCGGCGCGGTGGACGCTATTGCCGACGCCGGTCAGCTTGGCCCGGGCCATCACGGTCCCCGAGATCGCCGGCTTGCCCTCGCTCTGGATCGGGATGAATTCCTCCAGCCGGCCGTTGGTCAGGGTGAGGTCGAGCTCGGTGCGGGGGACGGCCGGGCGGGCGTCGAGACGCACCTTGCCGCGCAGGTCTCCGCGCGAAAAGGTCATGGCCAGCGGGTCCAGGGTCAGCACGCCGCCTTCGAGCACGGCGTCGACGCTGACCTTGCGCAGCGGCAGGTTCGGGGCGTTCACCGTCTCGGCGCGATAGGCGACCTTGGCGTCCATGGCCCGGACGCGTTCCGTCTGCAGGGTGGCGTCGGGCAGCAGGCGCTGGGTCGCGTCGCGTTGGGCGGCCTCGACCTTCTGGCCCGCCGAGGCGGTCTCGCCGCGCCCTGTCGCGGGGGCGGCGCCGACCAGGCTGCCCAGGTCGTCGAAGTCGAGGCGCTTCGAGCGCAGCTCGGCCTCCAGATAGGGTCGCTCGCGATCGGTCAGCACGAACAGGTCGCCGGCGATGTCGCTGTCGCCGACGCGGCCGTTCAGCTTCTGGAAGTCGTAGCGGGCGCCCTTGCGGACCATGTGGCCCGAGACGCGGTAGGGCGGGGTGTTGGGCAGCGTCAGGCCGGTCAGGTCGTGCAGCCGGTTGAGGTCGGCGCCGGACACGGTGAGGTCGGTCTCGAAACGGCCCAGGTCGAAGGGCTTGGTGACCTGGCCGTGGGCGACGATCCGCGTCGCGCCCGCGCGCACTTCGGCGTCGAACGGATAGGGGCGGCGGGGCGAGATGTTCAGCAGCGGCCCGCCGCTGATCTCGGCGACGAAGGCGGACTTGTTCAGGGTCCCATGGCCCTCCAGCACGAACCGGCCGCCGCGCGCGCCGGCCCGCTCCTGGGCGTTCACCGAGCCGACGAACAGGGTCCCGCGCTGGCGGTCGTCGAAGCGCAAGGTCCCGTCGTTGATCACGAAGCGCTGGATGGCCGGCAGCTTCAGCGGCTTGTCGCTCTTGCGCGCGCCAAAGGTCCAGTTGGCCTTGCCGTCCTTGTCGCGCAGCAGGCGCACGTCCGGCTTGTCCAAAGCGAGAAACGGCATGATCACCTCGCCGCGCAGCAGCGGCAGGATCTTGATCTGCACGGCGATGCGCTGAAGGCGGACCATATCGCCGGCCGCGGGATCGACCTTCCGCGCCCAGGCCGGCTGGCCGATGCGTACGCCATAGGCCTCGGCCTTGGGCGAGAACGACCAGGGATGGACGCGCAGGTCGCCGGTGATCGCCACCTCGCGCTGCATCTGGGCCGAGGCGTAGCGGCTGAGCGGCCCGCGCAGCCAGTTCCAGTCGAAGATCACCAGGAACGCGACGATCGCCGCCGTCAGCGCCAAGGCCGAGCCGATGCCGATCAGGGCGCGCCGCGACAGGCCGCGCCACGGATGGCGGGGAGGCTTTGGCGGCGGGATGGCGTCGGCGGTCGACAGGGGCGTGGCTCCGGTTGAACCCACCTAACGCGCGAAGGCGGTGGTCATGTTCCCTGCCGCGGGGCTTCCCCTCGGGGCGTCGCGCGGCTAGCTTTCGATCAAACAAGTGTTTGAGGGGGCTGAAGATGGCGATCGAGGCGGTGATCTGGGACTTCGGCGGTGTCTTCACGACCTCGCCGTTCGAGGCTTTCCGCCGCTACGAGACCGAACGCGGCCTGCCCAGGGATTTCATCCGCACGGTCAACGCCACGAACCCGGACGCCAACGCCTGGGCGCGGTTCGAGCGGGCCGAGATCGACGCGGCGGCGTTCGACGGCCTCTTCCTGGAGGAGGCCACGCGCCTGGGCCACGCCGTGCGCGGCGCCGAGGTTCTGCCGCTGCTCTATGGCGACCTGCGTCCCCGGGTGATGGACGCGCTGAAGGCCTGCAAGGCCCGCTTCAAGGTCGGCTGCATCACCAACAACGTGCCCACCGGCCACGGGCCCGGCATGGCCCAGAGCGCCGAGAAGGCCCTGGCGGTGGGCGACATCATGGCCCTGTTCGACGCGGTGATCGAAAGCTCCAAGGCCGGGGTGCGCAAGCCCGATCCGCGCATATACCAGATGATGTGCGAGCTGCTGGGCGTCGCGCCCGAGGCTTGCGTCTATCTCGACGACCTGGGGATCAACTGCAAGCCGGCCGCGGCCTTGGGGATGACCGCCATCAAGGTCTCCGGCGAGGACCAACTTCTCACCGATCTTGCAGAAGCGACCGGATTGGCGTTCTGAGGGGGTAAGTCTCTCTCGGAGGAAACATGTCCCGCCCCAGGATCGGCGCCGCCGCCGCGATCGCTCAGCTCGACGGCTGGAGCGTCGCCCCGGACCACAAGGACGCCATCAAGAAGACCTTCCGCTTCGCCGACTTCAATGAAGCGTTCGGCTTCATGACCCGCGTCGCCCTGATGGCCGACAAGCTCGACCATCATCCCGAGTGGTTCAACGTCTACAACCGCGTCGAGGTGCTGCTGACCACCCATGACGCCGATGGTGTCACCGAGCTGGACGTGACGCTGGCGAAGTTCATGAACGAGGCGGCGTGATGATCGTCTCTCCTCCCCATTAGGGGGAGGTGGATCGGCGCGAATACGCGACGAGACGGAGGGGGTCCGCGAAGCGGTGATGAGGTTGCGACTTCACAGGGCCCCTCCACCGGCGTTCGCCGGTCCCCCTCCCCCAGAGGGGGAGGAGAGATTTCGTCTTCCCCTGGCTGTGCGCCCAGTTCAAACTCTCGTTTGAATTATAATCGGGAGGATGCCGCATGGCGCAGAGCACGGGCCGGGTCGCCGGCAAGAAGGCCTTCATCACTGGCGGCGCCCAGGGCCTGGGCGCGGCGGCCGGGCGTCGGCTCGCCGAAGAGGGCGCCAAGGTCGCGCTCGCCGACATCAACCTGGCGGGCGCCCAGGCCGTGGCCGCCGAGATCAACGCCCAGCACGGCGCCGGCACCGCCTTCGCCTACCCGCTGGACGTCACCCAGGAAGACCAGTGGATCGAGGTCCTGGAAAAGGCCGTCGGCGACATGGGCGGCCTGTCGGTTCTGGTCAACAACGCCGGGATCGGCGGCGACGGCCCGATCGAGAGCCTCGACTTCGGCCTCTGGAAGAAGGTCATGTCGGTCAATGTCGACTCGGTGTTCCTGGGCGCCAAGCACGCCCTGACCCACATGCGGGCGCATCAGCCTGGCTCGATCATCAATCTGAGCTCGATCGCCGGCCTGATCGCCAATGGCAATTCGCCGGCCTACAACGCCAGCAAGGCGGCGGTCTGGCTGCTCAGCAAGAACATCGCGCTGTACTGCGCCAAGATGAAGCTCGACATCCGCTCGAACTCCATCCACCCGACCTTCATCGACACACCGATCCTGGACGGCTTTTCGGCCCGGTTCGGCAAGGAAGAGGCCTTCGCCAAGCTGGCCCGCCAGGTGCCGATGGGCCGGATCGGCGAGCCGGCCGACATCGCCAACGCGGTGCTCTATCTGGCCAGCGACGAAAGCAAGTTCATGACCGGCGCCGAGATCAAGGTCGACGGCGGCATTTCGGCGATGTGAGGCGAAAGCCCTTCTCCCCTTGCGGGAGAAGGTGTCGCCGTAGGCGACGGATGAGGGGTTGAAGAACGCAAACGCCGCGACAGCCCCTCGGCCGTCGCGGCGTTTCTGTTGGTGCGACCCCTCACCCGGCCCTGTCGAGCCACCCTCTCCCGCAGGGGAAGAGGGGAAGCTTGATCAGCGCGGCGCCCTTTTCGCCAGGATCCGCTGCAGGGTCCGGCGGTGCATGTTCAGGCGGCGGGCGGTTTCCGAGACGTTGTGGCCGCACATCTCGTAGACGCGCTGGATGTGCTCCCAGCGGACGCGGTCGGCGCTCATCGGGTTTTCCGGCGGCGCGGGCGCGGCGTCCTTGGCCGCCAGCAGGGCGCGGGCCACGTCGTCGGCGTCGGCCGGCTTGGAGAGGTAGTCGACCACCCCCGCCTTCACCGCCGCCACGGCCGTGGCGATGTTGCCGTAGCCGGTCAGCATGATGACCTTGGCGTCGGGGCGCGCGTCGCGCACCGCCTCGACCACCTTCAGGCCCGAGCCGTCCTCCAGGCGCATGTCCAGCACGGCGTGGGCTGGGGCCTGGGCGCGCAGGATGGTCAGGGCCTCGGCCACGGAAGCCGCCAGCGTCACCTCGAACCCGCGTTGCTCCAGCGCTCGTCCGAGCCGGGTCCGCAGCGGGCCGTCATCGTCCAACAGAAGCAGCGTCTTGTCCGGCAGCGCCGAAACCAGCTCTCCGATATCCGCCATGAAGTCAGCCCCTCCCCGGGCCAATACTCAACAGGCCAAATAGTGCTCTATCCTTCCGCGCATCCGCGACAGAACTCAAGCCCCCGTATAACCTGGAGCTTCGAGCGCGGCGCGCGGCCAACGCGCGGACACCACGGCGCCGCCGCGACGACCATTACGGAAATCGACGGTCGCGCCGGTCCGTTCCAGCAAGGTCTTGGCGATGAAGAAGCCAAGACCCATGCCGATATGGCCGGTACGCGAGCCTTCCGCGCCCGGACGCGTGGTCACGTACGGTTCGCCCAGCTTCGCCAGCACCTCGGGCGAGAATCCCGGCCCGTCGTCGCGGGCCTCGATGACAATATGTCGCGGGTCGAAGCGGGCGATGACGATCACCTCGCTGCGGGCGAAGTCCACCGCGTTCTCCACGATCGAGGTCATGGCGTGGATGATCTCGGGGCGACGCCAGATGTCGGGCGCGGTCTCGCCGGCCGGACCATTGACCACGGCCTCGACCCGGATGCCGTGGACGAGATGCGGCTCGATGACGTCCTGGACCAGCTGCACCAGGCTCATGCGCTCATGCACGGCGTCCTGGGCCTCGGGCATTTCCGTCAGGCGCTGCAGGATCTCGCGGCAGCGGGCGGCCTGGCCGATCAGCAGCTCGGCGTCCTCGCGCACCTCCTCGCTGGTGGCGTTGCGGGCCATCTCGCGCGAGACGACCGAGATGGTCGCCAGCGGCGTGCCCAGCTCATGCGCGGCCGCCGCCGCCAGGGCGCCCAGGGCCGAGAGCCGTTGCTCGCGGGCCAACACCGTCTCGGTGACGTTCAAGGCCAGCTCCATGCGGGCGGATTCGCTGGCCGCCTGCCAGGCGTAGGCGGTGGTCAGGATGATGCCGACGATCCGGGCCGAGACGACGAACCACAGATTGAACGGCGAGGAGTCTGGCAGGATCGGTCTTCCGCCGATGGTGGGTAGCGGCATGTGGAAGACGGCCAACAGGATCGAGGCGGCGACCGCCAAGGCCGCCAAGCCCATCGCATAGCGCGCGGGCAGGGTCGCCGCCGCCAGGGTGGCCGGCGCGATCAGCAGCAGGGCGAAGGGATTATAGGCGCCGCCGGTCAGGTAGATCAGGCCCGACAGCTGCAGGATGTCGAAGGCGATCTGGGCCGTGGCCTCGCCGTCCCGAGCCATCCTCTGGCCGTTGGAGGCCAGGCCCAGCAGCACGTTCAGCCAGGCCGACAGGGCCACCAGGGTGAAGCACATCGCCCACGGCACCTGCATCTTCAGCGCCAGGCCCGAGATCAGCAGGGCGGCCGTCTGGCCGACGACCCAGGCCCATCGCTGGGCCAGCAGGGTGCGAACGCGGAGGCGGCTGCGACGCAGGCCGGGCGCGGTCCAGCTCCAGGCGTCGTCTTGCGCCGGCTCGTCGCCCGGCCTATCGAGCCCGTTGCGGCGCGGATCCTCGGGCATTCCAGCGAACGAGACGTCAGCCATGGCCGCAAGATTGTCCAGAATTGCGCGCTTTGCGAGTGCAAAAGGATGGGCTGAGACAAAAGGATGCGCCGTCGATGCTTCGCCAACGTCTGGTCCTGATCGTGGTCTGCCTGCTGGGTCTGCTCGTCGTCGGCGGGCTGGCGTGGCGGGCCAACACGCTCGGCGAGCAGCCCGCCGTCGCGGTCGGCGGCCCGTTCCAGCTGGTCGACCAGAACGGCGCCCCGACCACCGAGAAGGTGCTGAAGGGCAAGTGGAGCGCGGTGTTCTTCGGCTTCACCTACTGCCCCGACGTCTGCCCGGGCACGCTGCAGGGCCTGGCGGCCGCCACGGAGCTGCTGGGACCCAAGGCCAAGGATCTCCAGATCGTCTTCATCTCGATCGACCCCGAGCGCGACACGCCCGCCCAGATGAAGAGCTACCTGTCGGCCGACTATGTGCCGAAATCGACGATCGGCCTGACGGGAACCCAGGCGCAGGTCGACGCCGCCGCCAAGGCCTACAAGGTCTATTACGCCAAGGTCGGGACGGGGCCGGGCTACACCATGGACCACTCGACGGCGATCTACCTGATGGACCCCAAGGGCCGCTTCAAGACGGTGATCCCCTACAACCAGCCGCCAGCCGACATCGCCGCGCGGATCAAGGCGGCGATGAACTAGGCCCTTTGGTGCGAGCCATCGCGCAGGATCTTGCTCATCGGCCTGCCCTTGGCCAATTCGTCGATCAGCTTGTCGAGATAGCGGATCTCTCGCATCAGCGGATCCTCGACCGTCTCGACGCGCACGCCGCAGATCGAGCCCGTGATGGCCAGGCGCGCCGGGTTCAGCGCCGGCGCCTGGGCGAAAAAGGTCTCGAAGTCGGTGCGTTGCGCCAGATGCTCCTCGAACGCCGCCGGGGCGAAGCCCGTCAGCCAGAGAATGATCTCGTCGACCTCGGCCTTGGTCCGGCCCTTCTTCTCGGCCTTGGCGACATAGTGGGGGTAAACGCTGGCGAAGCTGGTGGCGTAAAGCCTGTGCCTGGTCATCGGATCCCCCTGTCGTCGGCTCCCCGCGACCCTAGCATCCCCCGTCGTGCGTGATAGCGGTCACGCGGCGGAGCAAAGCGATGCCATGCCGCACCGCAAGACTAGACTCCGTTAGGCTTCCTTATGCTATGTTGCGCTGCAACATTGTGGGTGCGACATGCTCTACGCCCTTCACGAGGCGGCCTACTACGCCTCGACCCCGATGCGCCTCGCGGCGCTGGCGGCCCGGGATTTCTGGGGATCGCCGCTGAATCCGGCCGCTGACTCGGCGCTCGGCCGGCGCATGCACGCCGGCGCGGACCTGTTCGCCAACATCACCCGGCGTTACGGCAAGCCGAAGTGGAACATCGACAAGGTCAAGGTCGGCCAGGTCGACGTTCGCGTAAGGCCGACCGTGGTCTGGGAAAGCCCCTGGGCGCGTCTCATCCAGTTCGACCGCGACATGGCCGACATGCGCCGGGCGGGCAAGTTCTCGCTGGACCCTGCGGTGCTGATCGTCGCGCCCCTGTCAGGTCACTACGCCACCTTGCTGCGGGGCACCGTCGAGGCCTTCCTGCCCGACCACGCCGTCTTCATCGTCGACTGGGTCAACGCCCGCGAGGTCTCGGTCCTGGAGGGCCGCTTCGACTTCCACGACTATATCGACCACGTCATCCAGATGCTGGAGGTCTTGGGGCCGCGTCCGAACGTAGTCGCCGTCTGCCAGCCCGGCCCGCCGGTCCTGGCGGCCGCCGCCCTGATGGCCGAGCAGAACCACCCCTCGCGTCCGGCCAGCATGACCTTCATGGGCTCGCCGATCGACGCGCGCCTGTCGCCGACCGTCACGAACCAGCTGGCCGAGGAAAAGCCGTTCACCTGGTTCCAGTCGAACATGATCTACACCGTGCCGCCGCCCTATGCGGGCGCGGGGCGGCGCGTCTATCCGTGCTTCGTCCAGCTGGCCAGCTTCATGAGCATGAACGCCGAGCGCCACCAGGAAGCCCACCGCCGCTACTTCAACCACCTGGTCAGCGGCGACGGCGACAGCGCCGACAAGCACCTGGAGTTCTACGACGAGTACCTGTCGGTCCTGGACCTGACCGAGGAGTTCTATCTCCAGACCATCGATATCGTCTTCCAGCAGTACCTGTTGCCCAAGGGCGAGCTGACGCACCGCGGAACGCTCGTGCGACCCGAGGCGATCACCGACATCGGCCTGATGACGGTCGAGGGCGAGAACGACGACATCTCCGGCATCGGCCAGACCCAGGCCGCCCACGGCCTGTGCCCGAACATCCCCGAGGACATGAAGCTGGACTATGTCCAGCCCAGCGTCGGCCACTACGGCGTGTTCAATGGCCGCCGGTTCCGGGAAGAGATCTATCCCCGCGTGCGGGCGTTCATCCGCAAGTGCGACCCGAATTTCGCGGAAGAAGCCTAGGGGCGGCATCTTGCGACGCGGGGCTTCGCACGCGATCTAAGGCCCATGTTCTCGCGCATGGCTCAGAGGTTCTCGGACGGCGATCGGCTGGAGATCGGCGGCTGGCCGGTGCGGCTGCGCGTCGACGGCCGGGCGCGGCGGGTGTCGCTGCGGGTCGATCGCGCCAAGTCCGAGATCGTCGCCCTGGCGCCCAGTCCCAAGCGGCTGAACGAGGCCGTGGCCTTCGCCCAGGAGAAGTCTAGCTGGATCGCCAAGCAGCTGGCGGCCCTGCCCCAGCGGATGAGCCTGGCGCCGGGCGGCGTGCTGCGGCTGAACGACAAGCCCTATCGCCTTGAGGTCGGTCCCGGCCGCGCGCGGATGGAGGACGGCCGCATCATCGCGCCCGATGATCCGAACTGGGGGCTGAAGGTCATCCGGCTCGCCAAGCGCGAGGCCCTGAGCGTGCTGACCGAACGCACCGCCGTCCATGCCGCCGCCCTGGGCCGTCCGATGCCGTCGGTGGCCGTGGCCGATCCCAAGGCGCGCTGGGGCTCCTGCCGCCCGGCGACGCCGCGCGCGGCGGCGGCGATCCGCTACAGCTGGCGCCTGATCCTGGCCCCGGCGGCGGTGGCCGACTATGTCGCCGCCCACGAATGCGCTCACCTGATCGAGGCGAACCACGGGCCGAGGTTCTGGGCGATCTGCGAGCAGCTTGCGGGCGATCCGGCTCCGCACCGAGCCTGGCTGCGGGCGCATGCGGCGGAGCTGCACGCGATCGGGGCGTAGGGGTTCAAATCCTCCCCCTAGCGGGGGAGGTGTTCGCGAAGCGAACGGAGGGGGAAGAAGCCGGATAGCCCGCACTTCCCCCTCCGGCCTTCGGCCGCCTCCCCCTCTGGGGGGAGGGTTCCTCTAATAAGGCAGCTGCCCGGGCGGCGGGGCGGTTCCCGCCGGGGTCTCCGCCGCCGCGCCCGTCGGCGTCGGGGTGGGGTTGATCAGGTCGCCGATCGGGTCGGGCGCTTCCGGCGGCGGGGCGACGCCGCCGGGGATCGGGGTGGCCTTCAGGCGCGGCAGGGCGGCGGTCATGAAGTTGCGCCAGATCTCGGCCGGCGCGCCGCCGCCGGTCACGCGGCGCATGGTGGTGTTGTCGTCCTTGCCGGTCCAGACGGCGGTCACGAAGCCGCCGGTGTAGCCGACGAACCAGGCGTCGCGGTAGTCGCTGGTGGTGCCGGTCTTGCCGGCGATGTCGTAGCCCGGGACGTTGGCGCGGGTCCCGGTGCCCGAGGTCACGACCTCGCGCATCATCTGGTTCATGTACTGCAGGGCCGGCGTGCCGATCACCGCGGCGCGGGCCTGCTTGTCGACATTGTGGTCGTACAGGACCTTGCCCTTGGCGGTGCGGATGCGCTCGATGCCGTAGCCCTTGGCCAGGAAGCCGCCGTTCGAGAACGGGGCGTAGGCCTGGGCCATCTCCATCGGCGAGACCTCGACGGCGCCCAGGGCCATCGACGGGTCCAGCTGGATCTTGCTGGTGATGCCGAGGCGGCGGGCGGTGTTGGCGACGTTGCTGGTGCCGACCTCGCTGGCCAGGCGCGCGGCGACCGTGTTGATCGACTGCGCCAGGGCCGTCTGCATCGTGATCTGGCCGAGGTACTTGCCGGTGTAGTTGCGCGGCTCCCAGTTGCCGATCTTCACCGGCTCGTCGACGACCATCATGTCGGGCGTGCGGCCCTGCTCCATGGCGGTCAGGTAGACGAATGGCTTGAAGGCCGAGCCGGCCTGGCGGCGGGCGGTGGTGGCGCGGTCGAACTGGCTGTCGGCGTAGTCGGCGCCGCCGACATAGGCGCGGATGCGGCCTTCGCCGTCGATCGCCACCAGGGCCGACTGCTGGACGCCCTGCTTTTCATAGGCCTCGACGCCCTGCTTGACGGCGCGTTCGGCGGCGACCTGGATCGGCAGGTCCAGGGTGGTCTCGACCACCAGATCCTCGGTCGGCTCGCCGACCAGCGAGCGGACCTGGGCGTCGATATAGTCGGTGAAGTACTGGGCGCGCTGGTTGGCCAGGGTGGCCGAGACCTGCACCGGGGTGCTGAAGGCCTGGTCGCGCTGTTCGGGCGTGATGGCCTTGATGCGCACCATCTCGTCCAGGACGATGGTGGCGCGGCGGGCGGCGCGATCCTTGGCCGAGACCGGCGAATAGCGGGCCGGGCCCTTCATCATGCCGGCCAGCAAGGCCGCTTCGCCGACCGACAGGTCCTTGGCGGGCTTGTTGAAATAGCGCTGCGAGGCGGCCTCGATGCCGTAGGCGCCGGCGCCGAAATAGACCCGGTTCATGTAGAGGGCCAGGATCTGCTTCTTGGAGAACTTCATCTCCAGCCACACGGCCAGGATCAGCTCCTGGGCCTTGCGGCGATAGTTCTGGGCCGGGCTCAGGAACAGGTTGCGGGCCAGCTGCTGGGTGATGGTCGAGCCGCCGCGCTGGGGGCCGTCATGGGTGGCGTTCCACACCGCCGAGCGCACGATGCCCCACGGGTTGAAGCCGAAGTGGTGGTAGAACTGGCGGTCCTCGATCGCCACGAAGGCGGCCGGCACATAGGGCGGCAGGGCGTCGATGTCGACCGGCGGGGCGTACTGGCTGCCGCGCACGGCGAGGAGCGCGCCCGAGCGGTCCAGATAGTTGATCGAGGGCTGGCGCTTGACGTCGTACAGCGTCGAGGTGTCGGGCAGGTCGCGGGCGAACACCGCGAAGAAGGCCACGACGAAGATCAGGCCCCAGATGCCCAGCACGGTTCCCCAGTAGACCAGGGCCTGAAGCGGGGTGCGTTGCGGCTTCGCCGGCTTGTTTCCGCCGAAGGGTCCGTTCGCCATGTTGGTATCGTTCCTGCGCGCGCCGGGGGTCTTTTAGCGCGATCCGTTTAGCCGAACCCCACAGAACGCGCGACAAGATTGACGAGATATGAACGCGGCGGTTTTCGGGCGCTCGCCGAGCACGGACTTCACAGAAACGTCGGCGCCAGCGATCCTGCCTTGGCGCGGCGCGGGCGGACCGCCATAACCACGCCCGTGTACGTTCCTCCCGAATCCCCAGAGCTCGATCAGGCGCGCGACGTCCTGCGCCGCACCTTCGGTCACGCCGATTTCCGCGGCATGCAGGCCGGGGTGGTCAATGAGATCCTGGCCGGACGCAGCGCCATGGCCGTGCTGCCCACGGGCGGCGGCAAGAGCCTCTGCTACCAGATCCCGTCGCTGATCCGGCCGGGCGTTGGCCTGGTCGTCTCGCCGCTGATCGCCCTGATGGCCGATCAGGTCCAGGGCCTGCGCCAGGCCGGGGTGGCGGCCGAGCGGCTGGACAGCAACATCTCGCTGGACGAGCGCTCGGACATCTGGCGGCGCATCGACGCCGGCGAGGTCGACCTGCTGTACCTCTCGCCCGAAGGCTTGATGCAGCCGTGGATGCTGGAGCGCCTGTCGCGCACGCCGCTGGCCCTGGTCGCCGTCGACGAGGCCCACTGCGTCAGCCAGTGGGGCCACGACTTCCGGCCCGAATACCGGATGCTGGGGCGGCTGGCCGAGCTCTTCCCCGACGTGCCGCGCCTGGCGGTCACCGCCACCGCCGACGCCCGGACGCGGGACGACATCCGCGCCGAGCTGCGCCTAGAGGGCGCGGCCGAGTTCGTCGACAGCTTCGCCCGCCCGGAACTCGCCCTTAGCGCCGAGCGCAAGCGCGGCAAGGGCCACGACCGGGTCGTCGAGCTGGTCTTGGAGCGGCGGGGCCGCTCGGGCGTCGTCTATGCCGGCTCGCGCGACGCCACCGAGAAGTTGGCCGAGAAACTCAACGCCGAAGGCGTGCCGGCCCTGGCCTATCACGCGGGCCTGGACAAGGCCGTGCGCGCTCGCCGGCTGGAGGACTTCCTCGAGGCCGACGCGGCGGTGATGGTGGCGACGATCGCGTTCGGCATGGGCGTCGACAAGCCCGACGTCCGCTTCGTGATCCACGCCGACCCGCCGGCCGCCATCGAGGCCTATTGGCAGGAGGTCGGCCGCGCCGGCCGCGACCGCCAGCCGGCCGAGGGCATCACCCTCTACGGCTCGGCCGACATGGCCTGGGCCGCGCGCCGCATCGAGACCCGCGAGGCGCCCGACGAGGTCAAGCAGGTCCAGTCCCGCAAGCTCCGCCAGTTCTACGCCATGCTCGAGGGCGTCACCTGCCGCGCGGCGGCGGTGCGGCGCTATTTCGGCGAGGAGGGCGTGGCCCGTTGCGGGGTCTGCGACATCTGCGTCTCGCCGCCGGCCGCGACCGACGCCACCGAGGCCGCGCAAAAGGCCCTGTCGGCCGTCCACCGGCTGGGCGGGCGCCTGGGGCGCGGCCGCGTGATCGAGCACCTGCTGGGCAAGACCAAGGACTTCACGCCCAGCGAGGCCCAGCTGCCGACCTTCGGCATCGGCCGCGAGATGAGCCAGCCGGCCTGGCGCGACCTCTTCGACACCCTGATCTTCGAGGGCCTGCTGCGCGAGGACCCCAACGACGGCCGGCCGCTGATCGGCCTGGGCGACGTCGAGGGCGTGCGCCAGGTCTATCGCGGCGAGCGACGGGTGGCCTTGCGCCAGATGGTCGACGCGCCCGAGAGCGGCGGTCGCGCCGGGGGCGCGCGCAAGCGCCGCGAGGGCAAGGCCCTGGCGATCCCGGCCGAGAACCAGGTGCTGTTCGAGGCCCTGCGCGCCTGGCGCAAGGAGGCGGCGCAGCTGCAGCACGTGCCGCCCTACGTCATCTTCCACGACGCCACCCTGGCCGAGATCGCCGCCGCGCGACCGACCACCCTGGCCGCCCTCGGCAAGGCCGGCGGCGTGGGTCAGGGCAAGCTCGATCGCTATGGCGAGGCGGTTTTGAAGGTCGTGCGGGAGAACTAAAGCGGCCGGGACGTGTTAGTGTGGCTCAAGCCGAGGAGCCTCCCCATGACCGACATCAGCAGCTTCACCCCCGACACCGCGTCCGCCGCCCTGGGCGACGCCGAGAAGATCGCGACCGAAAAGAGCAAGCGCGCCAAGGAAGCGGTCAGCAAGGCCATGAAGTCCGCGCGCGAGACCGCCGCCGAAGTCGCCGAACAGACCCGCACCTTCGCCGCCGAAAAGGCCAAGGTCGGCGCGGCCTGGACCCGCGACAAGGCCCAGGTGGCGCACCAGGTCGCTGAAGAGCGTCCGATCGTCGTCGCCCTGAGCGCCTTCGCCATCGGCCTGGGCGTCGGCTTCCTGATCGCCCGCGCCCGCGACTAAGAGATCACGCTCTTACCTTTTGCCTTGACGCATTTTTCTTCACGCGAACCGGGACCACTTCGCTCGAAAAGTGCTCTCCCTAGAGGCTAAGGCGCTCGGCGTTCACCCCCGCCGCCCGCAAGGCGGCGAGGCGGGCGAACGCCAGCGTCAGGGCCTTGCGACGCGCCGGCGCCAGAGGGGTGAGCGGCGCCTCGCGCACGACCGCGCCGCCAAAGCCGTCGGCGACCAACAAGCCCGGCTCGTCGGGCAGGACGCCTTCCGGGAAATTGGGCGCGACGGCGAAGTAGAAGGCGTCGCAGAACGGCGCGTATTCGCCCCACTTCCGGTCGACCCGGAAGTCTTCCAAGCTCGACTTCACCTCGACGATCAGCACGTCGCCCTTGGGTCCTAGCGCCATCAGGTCGGCGCGCCGCCCGTTGGGCAAGGTGACCTCGGCCAGCGGCGCATAGCCCAGATCGACGAGCAGCCGCGCCGCCCCGCGCGTGACGGCGAGGGTGGTTTCGGGGCGGCTCTGCAGCTGGATGATGACGTCCACGCCGCGATCATGTTCCAGCTTTGTTCGCGGATCAAGAGGGGGCCACCGCGCGGCGGAGCCTTGGGTCGCCCAGAAAAATTATCGCGATATGTTTTATGGCGTCGACACCCTATATGAGGCGTAGGAGACGTCCATGACCGACACACCCCCGCCCCCCCTCGACGGCCAGCTCTGCTACGCGATCTATTCCGCCGGCATCGCCATTCAGCGGACCTACAAGCCTCTGCTCGACGCGCTGGGCCTGACCTATCCGCAGTATCTGGTGCTGAACGTGCTGTGGGCCGAGGACGGCCAGTCGGTTGGGCGTCTCGCCGACCAGCTGGCGCTGGAGTCCAGCACGCTGACGCCGCTGCTCAAGCGCCTCGAGGCGGCGGGCATGGTGCGGCGCGCGCGCAATCCCGACAACGAGCGCCAGGTAATCATCACCCTGACCCCCGCCGGGCGCGCCATTCGCGAGAAGGCCGGCTGTCTCGCGGCGGCCTTGCTGGAGACGTCCGGCCATGCGCTCGCGGACCTGAACGACCTCAATCGCCAGGTCCGCGACCTGCGCGACGACATCTACCGCGGCATGGGCGGCTGGCGCGTCGGGGCCGAGCGAGCGGACGAGGCCTGATCCTTCGCGAGCTTGACCGGTCGTGAGCCTGGCCAGCTTCAGCCGGCCTTCGGCTCGTAGACAACGCGGCACTCGCCGTCGATCGTCGTATAGCGATGGCTGGCCGCGTCCACGAACGAGACGCGGCCTTCGTCGTACTCGACCTTGCCGGTAGACCGGCCCTTGAAGGTCTCGGTTCCGTAGCTCCAGCAGACGATGTCGGCCGGGCGATCGGTCCAGGTCGCGTCGTTACGGGCGCGCTTGCTGTCGGTGCAGCCGGCGGCGGCGAGGGCGCCGGCGAGGGCGAGGAAGGTCAGGGCGGTTCTCATGGCGCCACTCTTCCACGGCGTTCGTCGCGCCGGAAGCCCTGGCCTTGGGTCAGCCCCAGGGCCCCGGCTGCTTGGTCTGTCGCAGCATGCCGACGTCGTAGCCCAGGGCCTTGGCTCGCGCGGTCAGCGCCTCGCGGTCGGCCGGGGTGGGGACGCGGCGCGACAGCAGCCAGAGATACTTCCCCGAGCCTTCGCCGACGATCGCCCAGCTGTAGTCGTCGGCCCGGTCCAGCACCCAGTAGTCGCCGAAGAAGGGGCCGAAGAAGCTGACCTTCAGCTTGGCGTTGGTGGTGGCGTCGACGATCTTGGCCTTGCCCTCGGCCGTCTTGATCGGTCCGTCGAGCGCGCCCTGGCGGCAGGTGTTCAGAACGCGGATCAGGCCGTCGGTGCGCTTGGAATATTCGGCGGTGACGCCCTCGCAGCCCTTCTCGAAGCGCATGTCGTAGCGGGCGACCTCGTACCATTTGCCCAGATAGCGATCGAGCTCGACCGCCTTGGCCGGCTGGGGCGGGTTCGGATTGCCGCTGGGGCCGGAGACGCAGGCGCTCAGGGACAGGACGAGCGGCAGGGCGAGCAGGGCGGCGCGCATGGAATCTCCGGGCTGGGGCGCCCTTGAAGGCGGGCGCTCTGACGATACGCCCTCGCACGCTTGGCGGATGGGCGCGAAGCCCCAAAACGACGACCGCCCCGCCGGGGTTCCGACGGGGCGGCGCTGCGCCGGCGGGGTGGTGGGAAACCCTACTCGGCGGCGATGCTGACCGCCGCCACCGGGCGGTCCTTGAAGTTGATGGCTTGCAGGTAGCGGATGCCTTCCTCGGCGATGTCGTCGCCGACCATCCGCTCGCCCTCGCGCTTCAGTTCGTCGAGATCGACGTACATGGCGTAGAAGGCCCGCGTGCGGTCGGTGATGATGCCCGCGTTCAGCAGCGTCTTGACCAGCACCCGGAAGATGTTGGTCTGCTCCTTCATGTTCTCCCGACGCACGTCGTCGGTCATGATCTTCCCGTACTCCTCGACCACCTTGTCGGGGTCCAGGCCGAACTCGGCGTAGAGATCCAGCTGCTGGTGCGGTGAGACCAGGTTGAACAGCAGGGTCTGGAAGCAGTGCGCCGCCCAGTCCTCGATGATCGCGTGCTCCTCGGCGCTGAGCTTGGGCACCGTGCGGTCGGCCCAGATCTTCCCGAACTTGTGGTGGAAGGCCTCGTCGGTCATCACCAGTTGCAGCAGCTTCTTGCCGACCGGATCGTTGATCGTGTTGAAGAAGGTGGCGAAGGCGCCCATGGCCAGGCCCTCGACCAGCATCTGCATGCCGATGATCTTCTTGTAGACCTCGGGCGCGCCGATGATCTCGACCAGCAGGCTCTTCAGGGCCGGGCCGCACTCGACCGGCTTGCCCCAACGAGCCTTGATGTACTTGGCGAAGGCCGTGACGTGGCGGGCCTCTTCGCGGGTCTGGTTGGCGGCGTATTCCTGCGCGCCCTGGTCCCGCAGCACGTGGCACAGGCTGGCCGACAGGTTCAGCGCGCCCTGCTCGCCGTGCAGGATCGACGAGAAGTTCCGCAGCACCGACTGGTTGATGAAGCGGATGCGCTGCTTCGGATCGGACAGATGGTTGGAGACGTAGTCGGTCGACAGGGCGATGACCATGTCCTCGGGAACCAGCGCCTGGTTCTCCATGTCGAACGGCTCGTCGAAATCGATATAGGCCTTGTCCAGCGGGTCCCAGAAGTGGTCGTGGGTCGCGGAGATGATCTTGTCGAACGCGGTCGAGCGGTTGTTGTACCGGTCGAGTTCGAGCATCGCCTCGAAGTCGTCCGGCGCCACCGCGTCATACATGGCGTCCTTGGTGATGTTCTTGTCCGTCATGGCGTGGCTCCCTAATCGCCCCGTGTCATGGCTTTGAGCGACATGGCTTTGACGGGCCCGTCTTGCGCGGGCCTTCGTCGATCTGAACACTGTCAACTCAACGCTTGACGCGGGTCAAATGAAAAATGACGGAGGCGTCAGGTTTGTTGACCAAGAGGGACCGGGGATGAAGATCTTCGTGCTGACCGGAGCGGGCGTCTCCGCCGAGAGCGGCCTGGGCACCTTCCGCGACAAGGACGGGGTCTGGACGAAGTACGACCTGCGCGAGGTCGCCACGCCCGAGGGCTTCGCGCGCGATCCGGCCCTGGTGCGCGCCTTCTACAACGCCCGCCGCGCCAATCTGGCCGAGGCTTCGCCCAACGCCGCGCACGCGGCCCTGGCGCGGCTGGAGGCCGAGCTGGCGGCGCGCGGCGGCGAGCTCTTCCTCTGCACCCAGAACGTCGACGACCTGCACGAGAAGGCGGGCTCTCGGCGCGTGGTCCACATGCATGGCGAGCTGGCCGTCACCCGCTGCGACCACTGCCAGGCGCTGAAGCCCGACATGACGCCCCTGACCGCCGAGGCCGTCTGCGAGGCCTGCGGGCGGGCGGACGGCGCGCGGCCCCACGTCGTCTGGTTCGGCGAGATGCCACTGTTCCTGGACGAGATCGACGAGGCCCTGTCGCGCGCCGACCTCTTCGTCTCGATCGGCACCTCGGGCGCGGTCTATCCCGCCGCCGGCTTCGTGGCCGAGGCGCGGGCGATGGGCGTGGCGACCTGCGAGATCAATCTGGAGCCCTCCGCCAACGCCTACATGTTCGACGAGAAGCTCTATGGCCCGGCCAGCGAGCTCGTGCCGACCTGGGGCGAGCGGGTGCTCAAGGCGCTTTAGGCGACCCGCGCCACGCCCTGTTCGCACCAGCCCATCGGGCGCGGGGCCTTGTCGAAGTAGAACCGCCGGCCCTCGTGAACCTGGAAGCCAGCCGCCTCGACCGTCGCCGTCACCGGTCGCGTCAGATGGCAGCCGCCCGCCAGCCGCTTCCACAACGGCTCGATGCGCCTTTGCCAGCGCGACACGCCGGCGTCGGGCGACAGGCCGTGCTCGCAGAACAGGAAGGTCCCGCCCGGCTTCAGCACCCGCCGCGTCTCGGCCAGCACGGCCGCCGGCGAGCGCACCGAGCAGAGGGTGAAGGTGCACAGCACCGTGTCGAACCGCGCGTCGGCGAAGGGCAGGGCCTCGGCCTCGCCCGCCAGGATCTCGATCTTGAGTCCGTCGGGACGCGGGGCGTTCTCGGCGAGGGTCCGTAACTCGGGCGAAGGATCGACGCCGGTGACGCGGGTGGCGCGCGCGGGATCGTAGAAGGCCAGGTTCAGGCCGCCGCCGATTCCCAGCTCCAGCACCTCGCCCGCCGCGCGGGGCGCGAGTTCCGCCCGTCGCTCGCGGAAGGCCGGCGCACCGCAGGCGCAGCACAGCAGCTTCGGCAGGATGTAACGCTCGTACCAGGACGCCATGGCGGTTGTCCTCCCCGCGCCCAGCAGAGCGTCGCGGCGAGCGCGGGGTCAAGCCGCGCTCCTGACAGATCTGGCAGCAATCAGGTTTATTCGGAAACGATCAGCCGCGCTGGAGACGCCCCATGCCCAAAGCCCTGAAGCCGCCCGCCGAGGAAGCCGAGGGATCCTGCGCCTGTGGCGGCGTTCGCCTGGCGATCGGCGTGCCGGCGCGGTGGGCGTTCCACGATCACTCGGCCGCCAGCCGCCGGGCCCAGAGCTGCGCCTATGTCACCTATGTCGCCAGCTACCGCAGCCGCTTCCGCTGGCTAGAGGGCGAGGACCTGATCACGCGCCATGAGCACGAGGGGACCACGCGCGGCTTCTGCGCCCGGTGCGGGACGCCGCTGTTCATGACCCGCCAGCGCGCGCCGACCATGATCAACCTGCCCCGCGCCCTGTTCGCGACCCGCACCGGCCGCGAGCCGCGCTACCACACCCACCTCGACGAGGCGCCGGACTGGGCCTATGGCGGCGGCAAGCTGGTCCCGCTGAAGGGCTATCCCGGCGTGATGTGGGAACGGCCTAAGGCCAAGCCCAGGCGCAAGCCGATCGACGACTTTCTGTAAGAAGATGAGATCGCTTTCGAGATAATCTTTGGAAACTACCGATGTACTGGATCAAGGACCATGTGGAACGTGTTCGAGGGTTGGTCCAAAACGGCACCGAAGCCTCTTTAACCTACGCCGCTTTGGAATGCCGATTGGCCTTGGAGCGGGTCTGTTACGACAGGCTCAGGGTGTCGCATGCATATATTTCCCCAGAGGATATTGGCCGATGGCAGCCACGGGACGTTGTTAATAGGCTCATCCAGGATGTGGATCCGCATGTCGCTTCCAGCTTTACGATCTCGATAGCTAAGACGCCGGCAGGAAGCGTGCCGGAGGAAGACGAAGAGTATGTGGAAATAGGCCGACAGGCCGGCTTCGATGCGAAGAGGCTTGGCCGCATCTGGAATGCGTTAAGTAACTTTCTTCACGTTCAAATGCCGAAGGTCGGGGACGTGGAGGTGAAGCCGTTTGGGGGTCGCGAAAAGCTAAAGCGAAAAATCGATGAGGCCCTGGAAATACTGGAGGAAATCCAGTTAGGAACACTAATTTCAAGTGGGATGGGCGAGGTAGTCAAATTTACTTGCGGCTGTGGCGCAGAAAATAAGCGACGAGCCTGCCTCTTAAAGGAGGGGCAGACGGTCAGTTGCATAAATCCAAAATGTAGAGAGAAGTGGGCTGTGCATTTGGAAGGCGATGCGATCGGCTTCCAAAGAAAATCAATAGCATTGGTGTGCCTGTCATGTCGGGCTGAGAGTAAATTTTCCGAAGATTGGATTCTAGATATTAGATCCAATCAGCAATTCCAGCTTGATTGCGAGTGCGGTGCGTCAACTAGATTTGCATGGCGTTTGATGCATTTTGTGCCTGCCGAAGGCGGCTCTTGAATCTGGACTAACGCCCCTCCAGCGCCGCCAGCACCGCCGGCTGCAGACGGGCCAGCTCGGCGAGGCGCTCGATCAGGGCCTCCTTGCTGTCCACCGCCAGGCCGTCGCGCAGGCGGGCCATGCGGTCGCGGACCTTCCCGAGGTCGGCGGCGTTGGCGGCGGCGACCACGGCCGCCTGGTGCTTGCAGGCGCCGAACTTCTCGAAGCCGGGGCAGGTGCAGGTTCCATCGCCGGCCGGCGCCCACAGCTGCACGACATAGAGGTCGCCGACGCTGCCGGTGACGTGGGCGGTGACCTTCTCGTCCTCGATCGCGACAAGGTCGACATCGCCCTTCTCGGCCATGGCCACGCCGGTGTCGAACCAGCGCTCGTCCATGCGCTCGCGCCACGTGTCGGTGTCGAACAGACTCATGCCTCGTCCTCGATACGGTGGATGTCGTCGTCCGACAGGCCGAAATGGTGGCCGATTTCGTGGACCAGCACGTGGGTGATCAGCTCGCCCAGGCTGACGTCGCCGCGCTCGGCCCATTCGTCGAGGATCGGCCGGCGGTACAGGAACACCCGCGACGGCTGGGTGGCGAAATCGAGCACCGAGCGCTGGGAAAGGTCGACGCCCTGATAGAGGCCGGTCAGCTCGAAGGGGTCGGGGATGCCGAGCGCCTCCAGCACCTCCTCGTCGGGAAAGTCGTCGACCCGGATCACCACGTCGCCCGCTAGTTGGCGGAAGCCTTCGGGTAGGGCGTCGAAGGCCGCCTTGCCCAGGGCGGCGAAGTCGTCCAGCGACGGGGCGAGGCGATCGGACCAGGTCATGGACTTCCAAATAGAGCGATTGGCCGGCGGCGCCAGCGCCCGTTTCCCCGAAATCGCGATGGCGGTTCGTGGACGGCCTTGATCGCGCTCTGGTCATGGCCCGACTAATCTGGGATTCTGATTCGAAGACCCGCTGGGGCAGCGACCCGTTTTGATGACTTCGTATGACCTGATCCTCGCGGCCGCGGCCGGGGCGGTTTGCCTCGCGCTTTGCGTCGCCCTGTGGGCGTTCGGACAGCGGCGGGGCTTCGAGGCGCGGATCGCGGCGCTGAAGGCGCGCTTAGCCCTGCAGGGCGGCGACGCCGAGGCGCCGGCCTGGGTCGAGGCCTTCGACTCCGCCGTCATCGCCGTCGAGGGCGGCCGCGCCAGCTTGATGGCGGGCGCCGAGGGCCTTTCCGCCTGCGCCCAGGTGCTGGGCGTTCCCGCCGACGTCCAGGCGGTGGTCGCCGCCCTGGGCGGCGCGGATCCAGACCACGCCCACAAGCTTTCCGCCCTGTTCGAGCGCGGCCAGTCCTGCGCCTTCGACGCGCGCGGGCGCGGCGGCTGGGTCTCGGTCGAGGGCCGCGCGGCCGGAGCCATGGCCTGGCTGCGCCTGGCGCCGGTCAGCGGCCATGACGCGGGCCTGCCCTCGGCGGCGCGCTTCGCCGCCTTCGTCGACAGCGTGGTCGAGCCCGCCTGGATCGCCGGCGCCGACGGCCAGGCCGTCTGGGGCAACACCGCCTTCGTCCGCGCCGTCGGGGCCAGCGCCGCCTCGGCGCCCGCCCTGCTGGGCAAGAGCTTCGACCGCGCGGTCGACGCCATGGTCGTCGAGGCCGCCGCCAAGGGCGAGCGCAAGGAAGCGATCCGCTGGGTGAACCTCGAGGGGCGCCGCCGCGCGTTCCGGCTTTCCGCCCAGCCGCTGGAAGGCGGCGGGGTCGGCGTGTTCTGCGCCGACGTGACCGAGATCGAGGACGTTCGCGACGCCTTCAAGAAGCATGTCGAGGCCCACGACGAGACCCTGAACCACATCGCCGAGGCCGTGGCGATCTTCAGCGCCACCCGCCGCCTGTCGTTCCACAACACCGCCTTCGCCGAGCTCTGGGGGCTGGAGCCTGCCTGGTTGGCCGACCGTCCGACCCACGGCGAGATCCTCGATCGCCTGCGCCAGCGCCGCCGCCTGCCCGAGACGATCGACTACGCCGGCTGGAAGGCCGCCGAACTGGCCCGCTACGAGAGCCTGGGCCCCCAGGCCGACGACCTCTGGCACCTGCCCGACGGCCGCACGCTCAAGGTCGTGCGCCAGCCGCACCCGCTGGGCGGCATGCTGCTGATCTATTCCGACATCACCGGCGAGCTACGCCTGAAGGCCCAGTATAACGCCCTGATCCAGGTGCAGCAGGCCACGCTGGACAAGCTGAACGACGCCGTCGCCGTGTTCGGCTCGGACGGCCGCCTGCGCCTGCACAACGAAGCCTTCGAGACCTTCTGGAACGTCACGCCGCACGCCCTCGAGGCGGCCGGCGACTTCGAAGGCGTGGTCGAGCTGTGCGTGCCGCGTCTGCATGACCTGGCCTTCTGGCGCGAGCTGAAGGGCCGTGTGGCCGATCCCGATCCGCAGATGCGCGCCCCGACCTCGGGTGAGGTGCGCACCTCGGACGACCGCATCGTCGTCTATCAGAGCCGGCCGCTGCCGGACGGCGCGACCCTGATCGCCTTCGCCGACGTCACCGACACCCGCGAGCTGCAGAGCGCCCTGGCGGACCGCTCCGCCGCGCTCGACGAGGCCGAGCGCCTGAAGCGCGACTTCGTCGGCAACGTCTCCTACGAGCTGCGCACGCCGCTGACGACGATCATCGGCTATTCCGAACTGCTGGAGCGGGCCGACGGCCTGTCGGAGCGCGGCCGCAACCACGTGGCCGCCGTCCGCGCCGCCGCCACCCAGCTGGCCCGCTCGATCGACGATGTCTTGGACATGGCCCAGATCGACGCCGGCGAAATGGCCTTGGAGATCCAGGACATCCGCGTCTCGGACCTCCTGATGAACGCCCAGGAACGCGCCCTGAAGGACGCCCAGCTGGGCGCGGTGACCCTGGCTGTCGAGTGCGAGGAGGACGTCGGCCTGATCCGCGGCGACGCCAAACGCCTGGCCCAGACCCTGGACCACCTGGTCGAGAACGCCTTGCGCCAGACGCCGCCCGGCGGCCGCGTGACCCTGTCGGCGCGCCGGGCCCTGGGCGAGGTGCGGTTGGATGTCTCAGACACGGGGCGGGGCGTGCCGTTCCACGTCCAGGCCCACATCTTCGACCGCTTTGTCGGCCGCGATCGCGGCGGGCCTGGCCTGGGCCTGGCCCTGGTCAAGGCGCTGGTCGAGCTGCACGGCGGCTGGGTGGCGCTGGAGAGCGAGCCGGGCAATGGCTCGACCTTCACCTGCCACCTGCCCGAGAACCAGCCGCCCGGGGCGTCGCAGCCGGAGCTGGGATTCTAGCGATTAGCCCGACTTGAGTATCGCATAAGGATATCTTTATGCGTTAATTGCTCGGAAGGGCTGGGCAGGGTATAAGCCTGCCCAAGATCCCATCCCGCAGGAGCCGCTCGTGGCCGACTATATCGTCAAGGACATCTCGCTCGCCGATTACGGCCGCAAGGAAATCGCTATCGCCGAGACCGAGATGCCGGGCCTGATGGCCACGCGCGCCGAGTACGGCCCCAAGCAGGTCCTGAAGGGCGCCCGCATCGCCGGCAGCCTGCACATGACCATCCAGACCGCCGTGCTGATCGAGACCCTGGTGGCCCTGGGCGCCGAGGTCCGCTGGGCCTCGTGCAACATCTTCTCGACCCAGGATCACGCCGCGGCCGCCATCGCCGCCGCCGGCATCCCGGTCTTCGCCTTCAAGGGCGAGAACCTGGTCGAGTACTGGGAATACGCCCACAAGATCTTCGAGTGGCACGACGGCGGTTATCCGAACCTGATCCTCGACGACGGCGGCGACGCCACCCTGCTCTGCGTGCTGGGCCCCAAGGCCGAGAAGGATCCGTCGATCCTCGACAACCCGCAGAACGAGGAAGAAGAAGCCCTCTACGCCGTGATGAAGAAGTACCTGGCCGAGAAGCCGGGCTTCTACTCGGCGATCCGTTCGGCCATCGGCGGCGTCTCGGAAGAGACCACCACGGGCGTCCACCGCCTGTATCACATGGCCCAGAAGGGCGAGCTGCCGTTCCCGGCCATCAACGTCAACGACAGCGTCACCAAGTCCAAGTTCGACAACCTGTACGGCTGCCGTGAAAGCCTGGTCGACGCGATCCGTCGCGGCACCGACGTCATGCTGTCGGGCAAGGTCGCGGTGGTCTGCGGCTATGGCGACGTGGGCAAGGGCTCGGCCGCCTCGCTGCGCCAAGGCGGCGCCCGCGTGATCGTCACCGAGATCGACCCGATCTGCGCCCTGCAGGCGGCCATGGAAGGCTACGAGGTCCAGACCCTGGCCGACGTCGCCGACAAGGCCGACATCTTCGTGACGGCGACCGGCAACAAGGACGTCATCACGCTGGACGACATGCGGAAGATGAAAAACAACGCCATCGTCTGCAACATCGGTCACTTCGACTCGGAAATTCAGATCGCCGCCCTGCGCAACTACAAGTGGGACGAGATCAAGCCGCAGGTCCACCACGTGGAATTCCCGGACGGCAAGAAGCTGATCGTGCTGTCGGAAGGGCGCCTCGTGAACCTGGGCAACGCCACCGGCCACCCCTCGTTCGTGATGTCGGCCTCGTTCACCAACCAGACCCTGGCCCAGATCGAGCTGTGGACCAACAAGTCCAAGTACGAGAACCAAGTCTACACCCTGCCCAAGCACCTCGACGAGAAGGTCGCCTTCCTGCACCTGGAGAAGCTGGGCGCGAAGCTGACCACCCTGCGCAAGGACCAGGCCGACTATATCGGCGTGCCGGAAAAGGGTCCGTTCAAGCCGGATCACTACCGCTACTAAGCCGTCCATCTTTCGGCTTTCGGAGGGCTCGTCGCGCAAGCGGCGGGCCCTTCTGCTTTTCGGGCGCCTGTTCAAGCCTGGAAGGCTCGGCTAATCGCTAGGTCATGCCGCTCGCCCTGATCCTCTCCAGCCACGTCGCCGGCAGCCAGGTCGGCGCGACCGCTCAGGCCGCGGCGCTGGCGCCGTTCGCGATCGACGCCATGGTCGTCCCCACGGTGCTGTTCGGCCGTCACCCCGGCTGGGGCGCGCCCGGCGGCGCGGCGACGCCGATCGCGATCTTCGAAGGGATGCTGGAAGGCATCGCGGCCAACGGCCTCTTCGGTCGCACCGACCTCGTCGTCACCGGCTATTTCGCCAGCCCCGCCCAGGTCGAGGCGGCCGCGCGCGCCATCGACGCGGTTCGCGCCGCCCCGCGCGACGGCGCCTTCGCGCCCGCGCCGACCGTGATCGTCGACCCGACCGTGGGCGACGAGGGCAAGGGCCTCTATGTCCCCGCCGAGACCGCCGAGGCGATCCGCGCGTTGCTGATTCCGCGCGCTGACCTCGTGGCCTGCAACGCTTGGGAGCTGCAGTGGCTGACGAATGCCGAGGCCCGCGAACCCGCCACCGCCCTGCGCGCCGCGCGGCAACTGGGCAAGCCGGTCCTCGTTTCCTCGATCCGTCGCGGCGACGAGATCGGCGCGGTCCTGGCGACGGCGGACGAAGCCTGGCTGGCCCTGCACGCCCAGATCGACACGGCGCCGAACGGAACCGGCGACCTTCTGACCGCGCTCTACGCGGCGGCCGTGGTCGAGGGCCAGACGCTGTCGCACGGCCTGGCTCGAGCCGTCGGCGGCGTCGCCGAGACCGTCGCGGCCGCCAAGCTTTGGAACGCCCCCGAACTGCCGATCGTGGCCCTGGGCGCGCGCCTGAAGCAGACCTCTCCCTCTGTCCGCATTGAACGGCTGGCTTAAGACATGACCGACATCACCGGCCTCTGCCCCGAGCGCTTCGCCCGTGTCCGCGACGCCTTCGAAGCCAATTTCCAGGACGGCGGCGAGCTGGGCGCGCGCTTTTCCTTCGCCATCGACGGCGAGATCGTCCTCGACCTGATGGGCGGCTTCGCCGACCGCAAGCGCGAGGTCCCGTTCGGTCCCGACACCCTGACGGCCCTGTTCTCGACCACCAAGGCCGTGGCGGCCCTGATGGTCGCGCGTCTCGTCGACGAGGGACGCCTAGCCTACGACCAGCGCGTCGCCGACGTCTGGCCCGAGTTCGCGCAGAACGGCAAGCAGGACGTCACGGTCGAGCAGGCCCTGTCGCACCAGGCGGGCCTGTCGGGCTTTCCGGACGAGACCGATCCAGCCATCTGGTTTGACTGGGACGCCACCTGCGCCAAGCTGGCCGCCATGGCCCCGCTGTTCCCGATCGGGTCGGCCAGCGGCTACCACCCGGTGACCTATGGCTACCTGGCCGGCGAGATCTTCCGCCGCGTCGACGGCCGCACGATGGGCGCGGCGCTACGCGAGGACATCTGCGCGCCGCTGGGCCTCGACCTCTGGATCGGCCTGCCCGACAGCGAGCACGACCGCGTCGCCGACCTGATGCGTCCGACGGCCATGCCGCAGTTCGGCGAGATCAACGCCGCCGTGACCGCCGCCTTCTTCAAGCCCTGGTCCTCGCCAGGCGGCAAGGGCGCGGCCGAGTGGCGGCGGGTCGAGATCCCCTCGGCCAACGGCCACGCCACCGCGCCGGCCCTGGCGCGGCTGATGGGCGCTCTGGCCAGCGGCGGGACGCTGGACGGCCGCTCGCTGATCACGCCCGCCGGGATCAAGGCCGCCACCGCCGAGCGCATCCGCGGCCGCGACCTGGTCCTGCCCTACGAGATCAGCTGGGGCGCGGGCTTCATGCGCAATGAGCCCAACTTCTTCTACGGCCCGACGGCCGAGGCGTTCGGTCATTCGGGCTGGGGCGGCTCGTGCGCCTTCGCCGATCCGACGCGGGGCGTGTCGGGGGCCTATGTGATGAACAAGCAAGGTAACGCCCTGATCGGCGATCCCCGCGCCGTGCGGCTGATCGAGGCGGCCTACGCCTGCCTTTAGCGAGGCGTTCAGGCTTTGGGCCTAGGCCTTTCCGCGAAGGAGAGGCCCATGGTCCGCACCGCCACACCCATCGCTCTGGGCGTCCTGGCCTTGCTGGCGCTGGCCGGCGCCGCGCGCGCGCAGGAGCGCGACTTCTGCGCCGATCGGCCGGGCAAGGGCTCGCCGCCCTGCGTGCTCGACAAGGGCCGCTTCCAGGTCGAGGTCAGCGGCGCCGACGCCGCCTTCACGCGCGGCGGCGGGGTGTCGGTCGATGACGTCTCGTACGGCGCTCTGGAGCTGCGCCTGGGCCTGGCCTCGATGGTCGAGGGGCAAATGACCTGGACGCCGCGCGAGCGGGCGCGCACCCGCGACCACGGTGTCGTCTCGACCGTCTCGGGCTCTGGCGACCTCGGCATGGCGTTGCGCTGGTCGCTGAAGAACCCGGCGGGGGATGGCTTTTCCGCCGCGATCCAGCCCTTCGCCATCGCTCCGACGGGCGCGGACGGGATCGGCGGCGACGCCTGGCAGGGCGGGGTGATCGTCCCGGTCTCCATTCCGCTGAATGGGGACTGGTCGCTGAGCCTGTCGCCCGAAGCGGATGTCCGCCCCAACGCCTCGGGATTGGGGCGTCACGCCGCCTACGCCCTGGCCGGCGGCGTCGGACGCGCCGTGGGGCCGGCGAACCTGGGCGCCGAGCTTTGGGTCGATGTCGACGACGATCCGGCCGAGCGCGTGACCAAGGCCAGCTTTGACCTGACTGCCGCCTGGACGCCCAAGGGGCTGAAGGACGTCCAGCTGGACGCCTCGGCCTATGTCGGCCTGAACCGGAAGACTCCCGACCTGGAGCTCGTCGTCGGGCTCGCCCACCGCTTTTAGGCGGCGGCCAGCACCCGCGTCTTCTTCCAGGCGCCGTAGGCGAAGGTCGCCACGCCTAGCCAGATGAACACGAACGACAGCGCTCGCAGCGCCGTGAACGGCTCGCCGAACGCCACGCCCAGCGCGAACTGCAGGGTGGGGGCGATGAACTGCAGGAAGCCGACGGCCGACAACGGCAGGCGGCGGGCCGACCAGGCGAACAGCGCCAGCGGGACGACCGTGGCGGGGCCGGCCAGGGCCAGCAGGGCGGTGACGCCGGCGCCGGTCCCGAAGTGGCCGTGACCGCTGGCCTGCAGCGCCAGCACGTAGATCAGGCCGGGCAGGGCCAGATAGGCGCATTCGATGAACAGGCCCGTCTGGGCGTCGGCCTTCACCTGCTTTCGCAGGATCGCATAGACGCAGAAGGTCAGGGCCAGACCCAGCGAGACGATCGGCAGGTGGCCCAGGGCCACCGTCTGGATCGCCACGCCGACGGCCGCGAAGCCGATCGCCACCTTGCCCTCGGTCGTCATGCGTTCGCGGAACAGCAGGGCGCCGGCCGCCATGTTCATCAGCGGGTTGATGTAATAGCCGAGGCTGGCCTCGATCACGTGGCCGGCGTTGACCGCGAAGACGTAGATCGTCCAGTTGCCGAAGATCGCCAGGGTCGACAGGGCCAGCACGCCCAGGGTCTTGGGCTGGCGCAGCACCTGGGCCACCTGGCCGCCTTGCTTGGCGATCAGCACCAGGCCGCCGGCCCACAGCACCGACCACAGCGTCCGGTGGGCGATCATCTCCCAGGAGGTGACTCCCAGGTTCGCCAGCAAGTGGAAATAGAGGGGCAAAAAGCCCCAGAGCGAATAGCAGGCGACCCCGGCGATATAGGCCGAGCGGCTTTCGTTCTGCGTACTGGGTGGCATGATCCGAACCTTTCGGAAGGCTTCTCGCAAATAGGAAGCCCGCCGTCCGCCGACATCTTGCGGTGGTTCGGGAAAATCTGGACCGGCGCCCAGGAAATCCGTCGTCCTCCGCTTCGCTGGCGAAGGACGACGGGGATGGTCGTCTTAAGCCGGCGTCTTCTGCTTGATCAGGCCCTTGTCGTGCAGCAACTGGGCGATCTGCACCGCGTTCAGGGCCGCGCCCTTGCGCAGGTTGTCCGAGACGCACCAGAAGACCAGGCCGTTCTCGACGGTCGGGTCCTTGCGGATGCGCGAGACATAGACCGGGAACTCGCCCTGGGCTTCCTTGGGCGTGATGTAGCCGCCGTCCTCACGCTTATCGACCACGACGACGCCGTCGGCCTCGCGCAGGATCTCGCGGGCCTCGTCCTCGTCCAGAGGGCTCTCGAACTCGACGTTCACGGCTTCGGAGTGGCCGACCATGACCGGCACGCGCACGCAGGTGGCGACCAGCTGGATGTTCGGATCCAGGATCTTCTGGGTCTCGGCGGTCATCTTCCACTCTTCCTTGGTGAAGCCGTCGTCCAGGAAGACGTCGATGTGGGGGATGACGTTGAAGGCGATCTGCTTGGTGAACTTCTTGGGCGGCGGGGCGCCCAGGACGTAGACGCCCTTGGTCTGGTCCCACAGCTCGTCCATGCCTTCCTTGCCCGCGCCCGAGACCGACTGATAGGTCGAGACGACCACCCGCTTGATCTTGGCCTCGTCGTGCAGGGGCTTCAGCGCCACGACCAGCTGCGCCGTCGAGCAGTTGGGGTTGGCGATGATGTTCTTCGGGATGCTGTTGACCGCCTCGGGGTTCACTTCCGGCACGACCAGCGGCACGTCCGGGTCCATCCGGAAGTGGCTGGAGTTGTCGATGACGATCGGACCAGCCGCGCCGATCTTCTCGCCCCAGGCCTTGGAGATCGCGCCGCCGGCGCTCATCAGCACGATGTCGACCTTGCTGAAGTCGAACTGTTCGAGGTCCTCGCAGCGCAGGATCTCGTTGCCGAACGAGACCTCGACGCCGATGGATTTGCGGCTGGCGATGGCGTGCATCTTGTCCACGGGGAATTTCACTTCCTCGAGGATGTTGAACATCTCGCGGCCCACATTGCCCGTCGCGCCGACCACGGCGACCCGGTAACCCATCGCGCTCTCCTGAAAACTCTGGTCCGCCACAGATCGCGGAGCGGCGTTCCGTTACGCCTCATGCCCCCTTTTCGCAAGGCGAGGAAAGCTGGCGCGGCGATCAGGCGGGCTGCCCCGAAGCCTCAGGGCTGGCCGCCCTGCGCGGGCTTGGCCGGTTCGGCGGGCGCGTCGTCGGTGAAGGTGAACTGGAACGGCACCGTGAGCTTCAAGCCGTCCAGGGTGTCGCCCTCCTTGGTCCACGGGTTCATGCGCATCGCCGACGCCGCCTTGACGGCCGCCGCGCCGAAGTCGAGGCCCGCCGGACTTTCCCGAGAGGCCTGGCACTCGCTCAGCCGCCCTTCGGCGGTGACGACGCAGGTCGCCGCGCCCTGACCGGCCATCACCTTGGCCTTGATCGCGGCCTCCGGATAGATCGCCGCCATGCCCTCGGCCGTCAGGGTCGCGGTCCAGTGCGGCCTGGTCAGCTTGCGATTGTCGGGCAAGGCTGGGTCGCGGAAGCGGAACGGCACGTCGACCTTGTAGTCGCGGAGCTTCTTGTCGTTGGGGTCGACGGCGACCTGGAAGAGCTTCGACAGGTCCTGGGCGGCGCGCCCGAAGCCCTTGCCGCGCGGCTCTTCGGAGATGACGTCGCAGGATCGCAGCTGGCCGGTCCTCACCAGGAGGCAACGCAGGGCGACCTGGGCGTGCGATGCGCCCGCCGCGCTCTTGGGCCAGGCCGCGTTGAGCTCGGCCTGAGTCGGAACGCGCGTCCAAGGCGGATCGAGAACGACCGGCGTGCTGTTGAAGTCCGAGCCCGGGTTGGGCGCGCCCCAGTTGATGGGGATGCTGACCGTGCCGCCGGGCACGGGCTTGCCGCCCCGCATCATCGGCGTCATGCGCAGTTGCGGGGTGATCTGCAGCCCGGCCGCGCCGAAGGCGTAGCCCTCGGGCGACTCGGTCAAGACCTTGCAGTTCTGCAGGAAACCTTCGACCGTCACGTCGCAGCCGATCACCGCCTTGCCGCCGACGCCGTCAGCCAGCGCCTTCTTGGGGAAGACATTGGCGATGTCCTGGGGGGTTGGCCTGCGCAGCCAGTTCGGATTGGCGTCGCCGGGAGCGAGGAAGCTGAAGTACGTGCGCACGGGCCGGCCCACGACGGAGACGCCGGCGTCGTCCTTCGGCTTGATGCGCTCATAGCTCACGACCGACAGCGCCGCGGCGCCGAAGCCCTGTCCAGCCGGCTCCTCCCTGGCGACCTTGCAGTCGACCAGTTTTCCGCCGGCCGCCGCGACGCAATCCAGCGCCACCTTGCCGCTCGCGTTTGCCCCTTGCGGGTAGGCGGCCTTCATCTTGTCCGCCGGGATGCTGGCGGTGAACTGCGGCCGCCAACCGGTTTTGGAGTCCTCGTCCTGGGCCAGGGCGGACGTTGCGGACAGGCCGCCGATCAGCAGGCTAAATAGAATCGCACGCGACAGCACCGGACCCCCCACGCAACTGGCGATGCGCTCGTGACGCAACTCGACCCTAGGTCGAGCCTATGACAGCTTTTCGCGCGCCGCCAGAGGGTTTCCGAGGCTCGCCGGTCCCCCTATGTTCGCGGCCATGACCGACGTCGTCTCCGAATCCCCGCCCGCCTCGCACCTGACCCAGGACGGCCCCGCCGTTCGGCTCTTCCTGGTCGACGGCTCGGCCTATCTGTTCCGGGCCTATCACGCCCTGCCGCCGCTGACGCGGAAGAGCGACGGCCTGCCGGTCGGGGCGGTGCAAGGCTTCTGCAACATGCTGTGGAAGCTGCTGCGCGACATGCAGGGCGATACGCCCACGCACCTGGCGGTGATCTGGGACCACTCCGAGAAGACGTTCCGAAACACCCTGTACGACCAGTACAAGGCTCACCGTCCGCCGCCGCCCGAGGACCTGATCCCGCAGTTCCCCCTGGTGCGCGAGGCCACCCGGGCGTTCGGCGTGCCGGCCATCGAGCTGCCGGGCTACGAGGCCGACGACCTGATCGCGGCCTACGCCTGCAAGGCGCGCGAGGTTGGCGGCGAGGCGGTGATCGTCTCGTCCGACAAGGACCTGATGCAGCTGGTCGGCGACGGCGTGTCGATGTTCGACCCGATGAAGAACGTCCGCATCGAGCGCGAGCAGGTGTTCGAGAAGTTCGGCGTCTATCCCGAGCAGGTCGTCGACGTTCAGGCCCTGTGCGGCGACAGCGTCGACAACGTCCCCGGCGCCCCGGGCATCGGGATCAAGACCGCCGCCCAGCTGATCACCGAGTTCGGCGATCTCGACACGCTGCTGGCCCGCGCGGGCGAGATCAAGCAGCCCAAGCGCCGCGAGACCCTGATCAACTTCGCCGACCAGATCCGCCTGTCGCGGGCCCTGGTGAAGCTGGACTGCGACACGCCGCTGCCCGAGCCGCTGGACGACCTGAAGGTGCGCGAGCCGGACAAGGAGGTCCTGGCCGCCTTTCTCGAGCAGATGGAATTCCGGTCGCTGGCTCGCCGCGTCGGCGACGGTTCGGCCGCGGCTGTTCCCGGAACGCTCGACCGTCCGCCGAGCCAGCCAAAGGCTCCGGTCTCGACCGTCTCCTACATGGGCGCGGCCGCCCGCGCCGCGGCCCAGCCGGTGGCCGAGCCGGTGACGATCGATCACGCGGCCTATGCCTGCGTGCGCGACCTCGACACCCTGAAGGCCTGGGTCGAGAAGGCCACGGCCAAGGGCGTGGTGGCGTTCGACACCGAGACCGACGCCCTGTCTTCGGCCACCGCCGGCCTGTGCGGCGTCTCCCTGGCGATCGCGCCGGGCGAGGCCTGCTACATCCCGGTCGGTCACTGCGAAAAGGAAGGCCTAGCGCTAGAGGCCGCGGCCGACCTCGTCCAGATCCCGTTGGCTGATGTGATCGCGACCTTGAAGCCGCTGCTGGAGGATCCGGCGGTGCTGAAGGTGGCCCAGAACGCCAAGTACGACATCGCCGTCCTGGCCCGCTACGGCGTCCAGGTGTCCCCGATCGAGGACACCATGCTGATCAGCTACGTGCTGGAGGCCGGCTTGCACGGCCACGGCATGGACGAGCTGTCGGAGCTGTGGCTGGGCCACAAGCCGATCCCGTTCAAGCAGGTGGCCGGGACCGGCAAGGCGCAGATCAGCTTCAAGCACGTCGCCTTGGCCGAAGCGACCGCCTACGCCGCCGAGGACGCCGACGTCACCCTGCGCCTCTACGAAGTGCTCAAGCCGCGCCTGGCCCGCGAAGGGCTGCTGACGGTCTACGAGACCCTCGAGCGTCCGATGCCAACCGTGCTGGCGGCGATGGAGAACGACGGGATCAAGGTCGACCCCGAAGCCCTGCGTCGCCTCTCCAACGAGTTCTCGCTGCGGATGGCCGAGTTCGAGGCGCGCGCCACCGAACTGGTCGGCCGCCCGTTCAACCTGGGCAGCCCCAAGCAGATCGGCGACGTGCTGTTCGGCGAGATGCAGATCAAGGGCGGCAAGAAGACCGCCACCGGCCAGTGGTCCACTGACAGCGACGTGCTGGAGAGCCTGGCGCTGGAGCATGAGCTGCCGCGCGTGCTGCTCGACTGGCGTCAGCTGTCCAAGCTGAAGGGCACCTATACCGAGAACCTGGTCGCGGCGATCGCCGAGCGCACGGGCCGGGTGCACACCTCCTACGCCCTGGCCGCGACGACGACGGGGCGCCTGTCCTCATCTGATCCCAATCTGCAGAACATCCCGGTCCGAACCGAGGAAGGCCGCAAGATCCGCAAGGCCTTCATCGCCGAGCCGGGCAAGGTGCTGATCAGCGCCGACTACAGCCAGATCGAGCTGCGCCTGCTGGCCCACATCGGCGACATCCCGCAGCTGAAGAAGGCTTTCCAGGAAGGGCTCGACATCCACGCCATGACGGCCTCGGAGATGTTCGACACGCCGATCGAGGGCATGGACCCGATGATCCGCCGCCGGGCCAAGGCCATCAACTTCGGCATCGTCTACGGCATCAGCGCGTTTGGCCTGGCCAACCAACTGGGCATCGGCCAGGGCGAGGCCGGGGCCTATATCAAGACCTATTTCGAGCGCTTCCCGGGCATCCAGGCCTATATGGACGCGACCAAGGCCTTCGTGCGCGAGCACGGCTATGTGACGACCATCTTCGGCCGCAAGATCAACATCCCCGAGATCCAGGCCAAGTCGGTCGGCCAGCGGCAATTCGCCGAGCGGGCGGCCATCAACGCGCCGATCCAGGGCGCGGCGGCGGACGTCATGCGCCGGGCGATGATCCGCATGCCGGCGGCGTTGAAGGAGGCTGGCTTGTCGACCCGCATGCTGTTGCAGGTGCACGACGAACTGGTCTTCGAGGCCCCGGAAGCCGAGGCCGAAACCGCGCGTGCGGTGATCGCCCGCGTGATGGAAAAAGCGGCGGAGCCGGCGGTCGCCCTGTCTGTGCCGCTCACGGTCGAGGTTCGGGCGGCGCTCAACTGGGACGAAGCCCATTGACCGGATGCGGGTACGGTATGGTGTATGCGACATTCCGTCACGGTCAGGGTTAATGCCTCCGCAACCGTACCTGCGCGATTTTTGAGCTCCACGGTCGATTTTTAGGCAACGGCGTCATCGGGCGCCGTGGAGGCTTGAGCGGCCGTCGTTCCATGAACGAGGAGTTCGCGCGGTGTCCTTCGGCAACTTGAAGATCCCCCAGAAGCTGATGGCGGTTTTCGCCGTCATGCTGGCGACGATCATGGCGATGGGCGTCGCCCTGTACGTCAACAAGGTCAATCTCGGCCACTCGGTCGAGCGGACCGAGCGGGCCTATGAGATGCTGCGCGCGGCCGATACGGCGGCGTTCCGCCTGACCCGCCAGGAGAACTCGCTGCGCGGCTTCCTGCTCTCGGCCGACCCCTATTACGTCAAGCGTCTGGAAGAGGCCCACAAGCCGAAGTTCCTGAAGGCGCTCGACAAGCTGAAGGACCTGGCCGACGGCAATACCGAGGACCTGGCGCGCGTCGCCACCGTCGAGACCGCCTACGCCAACTACCGCAAGCTGGCGATCGAGCCGGGCGAGGCGCTGGGCGCCGATCCGGCGACCCGCGCCCAGGCCATCGATCTGGTTAAGCACGACGGCGTCGCCGACCAGGCGGTCACCCCCGTCGAAGACGCCATCGAAGCCATCACCAAGCACGCCGAGGAAGAACTGGCGACCGAAGCGGCCGCGCAAAAGAAGGCCTCGTTGCAGTCGACCCTGGTTCTGGCCGTCGGCATCCTGATCACCGCCGGCATCGCCATCGCGGGCGGCCTGCTGCTGACCGGCGCCATCGCCCGTCCCGTCGCGGCCATGACCAACGCCATGCGCCGCCTTGCGGCCGGCGACAACAGCGTCGAAGTCCCGGCCATGGGCCGCAAGGACGAGATCGGCGACATGGCTTCGGCCGTCGTCTACTTCAAGGACGCCGCGATCGAGAAGATCCGCATCGAGCAGGCCGCCGCCGACGAGCGCCAGGCCGCCGAGAGCGAGCGCGCCGCCAACGAAGCCGAGAAGGCCGCGTCGGCCCGCGAGGACGCCCAGGCGATCACCGCCCTGAACGAGGCCCTGGATCACATGGCCTCGGGCGACCTGACCCACCGGATCGTCGTGCCGTTCGCGCCGAAGACCGAAAGCCTGAAGACCAACTTCAACGCCGCCGCCGACCGCATGCAGCAGGCGATCCAGGCGATCGGCCGCGCCACCAGCGGCGTCAACAGCGGCGCCGACGAGATCGCCGACGCCTCGGACAACCTGTCGCGCCGCACCGAGCAGCAGGCCGCCAGCCTGGAAGAGACCGCCGCCGCCCTCGACGAGATCACCGCGACGGTGCGCAAGACCGCCTCGGGCGCCAAGGAGGCCTCGCAAGTGGTCGCCACCGCGCGCACCGACGCCGAGCGTTCGGGCTCGATCGTCAGCCAAGCGGTCTCGGCCATGAGCGAGATCGAGGCCTCGTCCAGCCAGATCAGCCAGATCATCGGCGTGATCGACGAGATCGCCTTCCAGACCAACCTGCTGGCCCTGAACGCCGGCGTCGAAGCCGCGCGGGCGGGCGAAGCGGGCAAGGGCTTCGCGGTCGTCGCCCAGGAAGTGCGGGCCCTGGCCCAGCGTTCGGCCGAGGCCGCCAAGGAGATCAAGGCCCTGATCTCGACCTCCACCCAGCAGGTCGGGGCGGGTGTGGACCTGGTCGGTCAGACCGGCGAGGCGCTGCAGCGCATCGTCGATCAGGTCGCCACGATCGACGCCCTGGTCACCGAGATCGCCGCCTCGGCCGCCGAGCAGGCCACGGGCTTGAACGAGGTCAACACCGCCGTGAACCAGATGGATCAGGTCGTTCAGCAGAACGCCGCCATGGTCGAGGAAGCCACGGCCGCCACCCACTCGCTGAAGGGCGAGGCCCGTTCGCTGAGCGAGATGGTCGCCCGCTTCCGCGTGGCCCAAGGCGCCGCCGCGGCGGCTCCGGCCCCGTCTTCGACGCCCGCGCCGCAAGCTTCGGCGGCCGCGCCGTCCGCGCCGCGCCCGTCGCGGGCCGTCCGTCCGGGCCGCGCCTCGGGATCGGCGGCGGTGGCCGTCTCCGAGGATTGGGAAGAATTCTAAGCTTTAGGTCGGCGACCGCCGAGGGCTCTCCGGGAAGCCGGGGAGCCCTTTTCTTTTCCGCTCAGTCGATCGGGATCGTCTGGAACGACGAGCGGGTGGCTTGCGGCTCGTGGCTGGCGCCGGGCGTGGGCAACGCAAGCCCGATGGCGGCGGCGACAAGCAGGGCGACTGCGAAAAAGGCCTTGGCGGCCATGGCGGTCGGGTCCTTTGTTGTTGAAACGACAACAACAAAGGCCGGAAACCGGCTTCACGGTTCCCGGCCTTCTTGAGGCGAGGTTTTAGTCTCGCGTCAGATCAGAAGATTTCGAAAAGACCGCAACTGAAATCGCCAAGGCGATTTCAGCAGCGCTTCCTTGTCGGGTTTTTCGAAATCAGAAGATTTCGAAAAGACCGGCGGCTCCCATCCCGCCGCCGATGCACATGGTCACGACGCCCAGCTTGGCCTTGCGGCGCTTGCCTTCCAGCAGCAGGTGGCCGGCGCAGCGGGCGCCGGTCATGCCGAACGGGTGGCCGATGGCGATCGAGCCGCCGTTGACGTTGTATTTTTCCGGGTCGATGCCCAGGCGGTCGCGGCTGTAGAGGCACTGGCTGGCGAAGGCCTCGTTCAGCTCCCACAGGTCGATGTCGTCGACCTTCAGGCCGTGTCGTTCCAAGAGGCGCGGCACGGCGAAGACCGGGCCGATGCCCATCTCGTCCGGCTCGCAGCCGGCGATGGCGAAGCCGCGGAAGGCGCCCAGCGGTTCGAGATTGCGACGGGCGGCCTCCTTGGCCTCCATCACCACCACGGCGGCGGCGCCGTCCGACAGCTGGCTGGCGTTGCCGGCGGTGACGAAATTGCCCTCGCCCATCACGGGCTTCAGGCTGGACAGACCCTCCAGTGTGGTCTCCGGACGATTGCACTCGTCCTTGGTGACCACGTAGTCGACCAGGCTCTCTTCCTTGGTCTCCTTGTTGACCACCTTCATCTTGGTGGCCATCGGCACGATCTCGTCGTCGAACAGGCCGGCGGCCTGGGCGGCGGCGATGCGCTGCTGGCTGCGCAGGGCGTATTCGTCCTGGTACTCGCGGCTGACATTGTAGCGCTTGGCCACGATGTCGGCGGTGTCGATCATCGCCATCCAGAGGGCCGGATGGGTCTGCATCAGCTTCTCTTCGGTGATGTGGAAGCGGTTCATGTGGCCGCCGCCCTGCACCAGCGAGATCGACTCCACGCCGCCGCCGATAGCGACGTCGGCGCCGTCGTTGCGGACGTAGTTGGCGGCGGTGGCGATCGCCTGCAGGCCCGAGGAGCAGAAGCGATTGACGGTCTGGCCCGAGGTGGTCACCGGCAGGCCGGCCCACATGGCCGCGTTGCGGGCGACGTTCATGCCGGTGGCGCCTTCGGGGCCGCCGCAGCCCAGGACCACGTCCTCGACCTCCGGACCGTCCAGCTTGGCGCGCTTGACCGCGTGCTGGATCGCGTGGCCGGCCATGGCCGCGCCGTGAGTGTTGTTGAAGCCGCCGCGGTTGGACTTGGCCAGGCCCGTGCGGGCGTAAGAGACGATGACCGCTTCGCGCATGAGGGCGCACTCCCCAATAAAACATTAGTTTGAATTGGGCCCACCCTAGACCGGCTTTTCGCAGCGCGAAAGGTCACGTGCGCGTAAACGGAAGCCTGACCCATTTTTCATACGACATCTTCGAAATCAGCGAGCATCGGCCCCTAAAAGGCTGATTTCTTGCAGCTTCTTTTCGCGTTGACTTTCCGTGATTCCAGGATGAACGCTGGAGTTGCGCTGCGGGCTCGACCTCGCCGCCACAAAAATAAAGGGTTGGGAGGAAATCATGATCATCGCCACATCGCGCCGCCGCGCGCGCCGCGCCCTGCTGGGCGGGGCCGCCCTGTCTTCGTTTCTGCTCGCGCCCGCCCTGGCGGCGGCCCAGCAAGCCGACCAGACGGCGGTCGAGGAAGTCATCGTCACCGCCACCAAGCGCGACGCGACGATCCAGGACATCCCGTTCTCGATCAACGCCCAGACCGAGAAGGACATCCAGCGGTCCGGCGCGATCACGCTGGAAGATCTGTCGCGCAACGTCGCTGGCCTGACGATCCAGAACCTCGGTCCCGGCCAGAGCCAGGTGTCCGTGCGCGGCGTCTCGGCCGGCCAGGTCGTGCGCGACCAGCCGGGCGTCAAGGAGCAGGTCGGCGTCTATCTCGACGAGTCGGTGATCTCGCTGTCGCTATTCACGCCCGACATCGACCTCTTCGACCTGAACCGGGTCGAGACCCTGCGCGGCCCGCAGGGCACCCTGTTCGGCTCGGGCTCGGTGGGCGGCACGATCCGCTACATCACCAACCAGCCCAAGCTGGGCGTCAACGAGGGCGTGTTCGAGGCCAACGCCAACCTGGTGGGCGGCGACTCGTTCGGCGGCCACGTGAAGGGCGCGGTCAACGTGCCGATCTCCGACAAGGTCGCCATGCGCGCGGTCGGCTACCTGACTCGCTATGGCGGCTTCATCGACGCCCTGAAGGAGGGCGGCAAGGTCGAGAAGAACGTCAATGACGGCTCGCGGCGCGGCGGGCGGATCGCCTTCCTGTTCCAGCCGACCGAGAACTTCAGCCTGACCCCGCGCGTCGTCTATCAGGAGATCCGCGCCGGCGGCTTCAACCGCCAGGAGTCGTTCAACCTGTTCGCCAATCCAAACACGACGACCCGGCCGCCAATCCGGCTGGGCAAGCGCCAGCAATATCTGCTGCTGGACGAGAGCTTCGCCGACAACACCCTGCTGGCCGACCTGACCGCGAACCTCGCCTTCGACGGCGCGGCCCTGACTTCGGTGACCAGCTATATCAGCCGCGACATCACCGTGAACCGTGACGCCAGCGCCCTGACCGGCAGCGTCTCGGTCGACCTGGGCTTCCCGTCGGCGGCCGTGCTGTTGCCGTCCAAGCTGGTCGACACCACCGACCTCGAGCAGTGGACCCAGGAACTGCGCCTGGCCTCCACCGGCGACGGGCCGCTGCAGTGGGTGGTCGGCGGCTTCTATTCGAAGGTCAACCGTGTCTACAACCAGCGCCTGCCGACCCCTGGTTACGACGCCTATACCGACGCGGTGCTGGGCGCGGGCACCTCGGCCGCCGTCGCCAACGGCTTCGAGCGCAACTCGCCCTACGACGCCTATCTGCCCTACGACATCAAGCAGAAGGCTCTGTTCGGCGAGGTCAACTACACCCTGGGCAAGCTGACCGCCACGGCGGGCGGCCGCTACTACGACTTCAGCGAGACGCGGCAGTTCAAGTCCGGCGGCCTGTTCGCCAATGGCGACAACCGCACCGACAAGACCTCGTCCGACGGCTTCACCCCGCGCTTCATGCTGCGTTACGAGGCGACCGACCACGTCACCTTCAACGCCCAGGCCTCGAAGGGCTTCCGCCTGGGCGGCGTCAACGACCCGCTGAACATCCCGCTGTGCTCGGCCCAGGACCGGGCGATCTTCGGCGGCTACCAGAGCTATAATGACGAGACGCTCTGGAACTACGAAGGCGGGATCAAGTCGCGCTTCGGCGGCGTCCGCTTCAACGGCGCGGTCTTCTACACCGACATCAAGAACCTGCAGACGACGCTGGACGCCGGCTCGTGCAGCTCGCGCGTCGTCTTCAACGTGCCCAAGGCCCACACCAAGGGGATCGAGGGCGAGCTGACCGCGCGCCTGGCCAACGGCCTCGACATCGGCCTGTCGGGCAGCCTGCTGGAGGCCGAGTTCGACTCGACCGTCAAGGACGGGACCGGCGCGGTGATCGGCGGCATCCGCGAGGGCAACCGCCTGCCCTCGGTGCCGAAGTTCCAGATCTCGTTCGACGTCACCTACAGCCGCGAGGTCTTCGACGGCGCCAACGGCTATCTGAAAGCCTCGATCCAGCACGTCGGCAGCCGTTACACCCAGGCCAGCGACCAGGAGAACAACCCCCGCTCGTTCGTCTCGAACCTGGCGTTCGGCGGGGCGACGGGCAAGGTCCCGACGGTCGTGAACCTGCAGCTGCCCAGCTACGAGATCGTCAATCTCAGCGCCGGGGTCGAGATGAAGGACGGCGTCGACGTCACGCTCTACGTCAACAACCTGTTCGACGAGAACGCCCTGCTGTCGTTCGACCGCGAGCGCGGCGGCCGGGCGCGCCTCGGCTATTCCATCGGCCAGCCGCGTACGGCGGGCGTGACGGTGCGCAAGGCGTTCTAGGCCAAGGGGGGACGGTCGCTCGGGCGGCCGTCCCCCCTTCCGCCGGGGTAGGCTTGACGCCCTCCGGACGCGGGCGGGCCCTTCCGTCAACGATAAGGGAGGACGCGCCATGGCCACCCCAGCCGCGGACCAAGCCTACGACCTCGTCCTGCGCGGCGGGACGGTCTTCGACGGCTCCGGCGCGCCGGGCGTCGCGGCCGACGTGGGGGTCCGGGATGGCCGGGTCGCCGCCGTCGGGCGGGGCTTGGCGGCCGGCGTCGAGGAGATCGACGCCCGCGGCCGGATCGTGACGCCCGGCTTCGTCGACATCCACACCCACTATGACGGTCAGGCGACCTGGGCGCGCGGATGACGCCCAGTTCCGGCCACGGGGTGACCACCGTGGTGATGGGCAATTGCGGCGTCGGCTTCGCGCCTTGCCGGCCCCAGGACCACGACCGCCTGATCCGGCTGATGGAGGGCGTCGAGGACATTCCATTCCCTGTGCTCACCGAGGGCCTCCCGTGGGCCTGGGAGAGCTTTCCCGACTATCTCGACTTTCTGGCCGATCGCGCCTTCGACGTCGACATCGCCGCCCAGCTGCCCCACGCGGCGTTGCGGGTCTATGTGATGGGCGAACGCGGGGCGAACCGCGAGCCGGCGACGACGGCCGACATCGCCGCCATGGCCGCTTTGGCCCAACGGGCGGTCGAAGCCGGGGCGCTGGGCTTCTCCACCTCGCGCACGCTCAACCATCGCACCAGCGACGGCCAGCCGACCCCGACCCTGACCGCCGGCGAGGACGAGCTGACGGGCATCGCCATGGGCCTCGCCGCGGCGGGCCGGGGCGTGCTGCAGGTGGTCTCGGACTTCTTCCCGGACGGCGCGGCCGAGCTGGCCATGCTCCGCCGGATTGTCGAGCGCTCGGGGCGGCCGCTGTCCTTCTCCCTGGTCCAGAGCCCCAAGTCGCCCGAGGGCTGGAAAGCGATGCTGGCGGGGCTGACGGCGGCGGTGGACGCCGGCCTGCCGATGAAGGCCCAGGTCTGCGGCCGACCGGTCGGGGTGCTGTTCGGCCTGGAGCTGACGCTCAACCCGTTCAGTCAGAACCCCGTCTTCGCCGAGCTGAAGGATCGATCGCTAGCCGACAAGGTCGCGGCCCTGTCGGATCCAAGCTTCCGCGCCCGTCTCCTGGCCCACGATACGGAGGCCAAGGGCCCCTTCGCCGGCAGCGCCCTGCGCGCCTGGGACAACCTGTTCCCGATGGACGCCAAGCCGGACTACGAGCCGACGGCTGATCGGACCGTGGCCGCCATCGCCGCGCGCGAAGGGCGCGACCCCGCAGCCGTGGCCCTCGACGCCCTGCTGGCGAACGACGGCCGCGGCATGCTCTACCACCCGTTCCTCAACTACGCGGACGGATCGCTGGAGCCCAGCTTCGCGATGCTCAGCCACCGCGACACCGTGCCGGGCCTGTCGGACGGCGGGGCGCATGTCGGCATGATCTGCGACGGCAGCTTTCCGACCAGCAACCTGGTCCACTGGACCCGCGACCGCACGCGCGGCCCGAGGTTGCCGCTAGAGACGATGATCGCCCGCCAGACGCGCGACACCGCGCAGGCCGTGGGACTGTTCGACCGCGGTCTGATCGCGCCGGGCTATCGCGCCGACCTCAACATCATCGACTACGAGGGGCTGCGGCTGGAGGCGCCGAAGGTGGCCTACGACCTGCCGGCCGGCGGCCGCCGCCTGGTCCAGCGCGCCCACGGCTATGTCGCCACGATCGTGGGCGGCGTGGTCACCCAGCGCGACGGCGAGCCGACGGGCGCCTTGCCGGGCCGTCTGGTGCGCGGCGCCCAGGCCGCGCCTTTGGCGATGGCGGCGGAGTAGGGCTATTCGCCAAAGCCCGCGCCAGGCGTCAGCGGGGCCAGCCGGATCAGGCGCGAATCCTCGACCGCCGCCTGGCGATGCTTCACGTGCTCGCGATACTCGGGATTGGTGACCATGGCCAGGAACGCGGCCGCGTTCGGATACTCGGCGATGAAGGCCAGGTCCCAGCGCTCATCGTCCGGCCCCGTCACCACCGTCTCCGGCCGGCCCGACCACACCTGGCGACCGCCCAGGCCCTGGAAGATCGGGCCCGAGGTCCGCCCGTACTCGCGATAGGCGTCGAGGCCCGTCATGCCCTTCCCGTGGTTGGGATGGTCGGGCGGATAGTCGGCCATCGGCTTCAGCCGGATCAGGTTGAGCATGTGGATCGGCGTGTCGCGCGGCAAGGCCTTGAAGGCGTCGAACTGGGCGCGGGTCGGGTCGATGCTGGTCATGGCGTTTCTCCCTGCGGCGCCTCAAAGGCGCTCTGGCTCCGCCGCCATGGGACGGCAGAACAGCAGCAAGGCCAAGCCGAATATCGTCAGCAGCACCGCCTCAGCCGGTCTGGTCCGCCATGCGCCGACCGTTCCCATCGCGTTGATCATGATGTGAGGGATCAACCCCGCGACCAGAAGGCTTTCCCGGCTGCGCAGGTGTAGCCAAGTCATCAGAAGCGACAGGCCAATCGTGCCAAGGGCGTACCATCCAAGGTCGGTCAGGGGCGCGGCGATGACGCCAGAGAACAGGAAGGCCGGCACGTGCCAGAGCGTCCAGGCAAGGCCCAGGATCACGCCAGCCGATAGGGGCGGCCAGCGTTCCAGCATGCGGGGCAGGGCGTAGCCGCGCCAGCCGAACTCCTCGCCCCATGGTCCCGAGTTGGCGACCAACTGGGCGGTGGTCAGGAGCAGCAGCGGCGTCGCGACCAGCACATCGTGTGGCCGGACCGGCCAGGGGGCGGGCATGAGCAGGCTCAGCGCCAAGGCGATGGCCGGCAGCGTTGCGATGGCGACGGCCAAGGCGAGCCACGAGCGCGGCGCGAGCCGTCGGAACATGGCGAGCAGGCCATCGACGCCTTGCTCGACGACCGTCAAAGCCAAACCGACCAGACTTGGCGCGCAGGCGGCGACCAGATAGCCGGCCGAACCGTAGGCGAACGGGCCGAAGGCTGAGGTCATCGGTCCTGGAAGCAGCAGCCACAAGCCGCCGACGCCCCAACTGATCGCGAAGGTCAGGACAAAGAACAGTCCAAGACGGTCGCGCGCCAACGGCATCTCAGCGCCGTTCGATCCGACATGTTGAGCGGCTCGCGCGGGCGACTTTTCCAGGCGCTCCAGGCAGGCTGACGCTGTTGTCGGGGACGAGCTTCACAGTCCGCATCAGCGCTTCGGCAGGATCGTCAGGCCGTCCGGCAGCTCGTTGCGGTTGTCGGTCCGGGGCGGCACGTGCTCGGCCAGGATGGCGCCGGCGCGGCGCACGGCGGCCACGAAGCCGTCGGCGATCGCGTCGCGCTTGAGGCCGGCGACCAGGTCGGCGACGACCTCGTCCCAGACGGCGTTCGGCGCGGCGGCGTAGATGCCCTCGTCGGCGATGACCTCGACGCGATGCTCGGCCAGGGCGGCGAAGATCAGGACCCCGGTGCGCTCGCGGGTGAGGTGCAGGCCCCGGCTGAGAAACTGCTCCATGGCGGCCTTCTTGACGCGGGCGGCCTTCAGCGCGCCGGGCGTCAAGGCGCGACGGACGCTCGGGATCGAAACCGCCAGAGCGGCCAGCACGAACACCACGGCCTGCAGGGCGATATAGGTCGACAGCGCCGACAGGATCGCGCCGTCCATCGCCGCGGCGTGGCCGACGCTCCAGCCGCCGAACAGACGGGTCAGCATCTCGGGGCGGAAACCGGCGAACAGCGCCGCCGCCGGCAGCACCAGCGCCGTCGCGGCGGCCCAGACCAGCGGCGTCTCGCGATAGTCAGACACCTCGGGCGTCAGCACGCAGATGATCTCGCCGGCGGTGGTCTTCTCGGCCTCGGCCACGGCCTGGGCGATGCGGTCGAGGTCCTCGGGGCTCATGTTGCTCGCCATCTCACCAGCTCCCCGAACTGCCGCCGCCGCCGAACGATCCGCCGCCGCCCGAGAAGCCGCCGCCGCCTCCGCCGCCGCCCCAACCGCCGCCGTCGCGGCGGCTGTCGCTGAGGGCGCTGAGGATGATCCAGGGCAGGGCCGAGCCCAGGCCGCCGCGACGCCCGCTCCGGAACAGGCTGGAGAACACGACGATCAGGAACAGGATGACGAAGATCGCGACGATGGGAGAGCCCTCGGCCTTGTGGCGCTCGGGCTGGCTGGCCTCGGCCACGCGGGCCTTGGCTTGGTCGGCGGGCAGGCTGAGCTGCTCGACCAGGGCGTCGGTCCCGGCCACGATCCCGCCGGACAGGTCGCCGTCGCGGAACTTGGGCAGGATGGCGCTCTGGATGATGACGCTGGAGAGGGCGTCGGTCAGGACGGGCTCCAGCCCGTAGCCGACCTCGATCCGCACCTTCCGCTCGTTGGGCGCGACCAGCAGGATGACGCCGTCGTCCTTGTCCTTCTGGCCGATGCCCCAGGTTCGGCCCAGCTGGTAGCCGTAGTCCTCGATCGGATAGCCCTGAAGGCTGGGCACCGTCGCGACGACGAGTTGGCGGCCAGTGGTCGCCTCCAGGTTTTCCAGCTTGTCGGTGAGGTCGCGCTCGGCGTCCGGCGACAGCACCTGCGCCTCGTCGACGACCCGCCCGGTCAGCGGCGGGAAGGTCGGAGCGGCGAGGGCGGGCAGGGCGAACAGCAGTGCGATGAGGGCGAGGAGCCAACTCCTCACCCGCAGAGCGGGGGAGGTGGCGCGGCGCGCGTGCGCGCCGTGACGGAGGGGGCGCTTTGCGGTGGCGAGCGCCCCCTCCACCGCTTCGCGGTCCCCCTCCCCCGCTTCGCGAGGGAGGATGAGAGCGGTCAGGTTCACGATCCTACTGCACCTTCGGCGGGGTCGCCGTCGGCGGGCTGGAGAAGTCGACCGTCGGCGCGCTCTGGGCGGCGGCGGTGGCCTGGAACAGCTGGGCCGGCTTCTGGCCGCTATAGACCGTCTTGGCCCACAGGATGCTCGGGAAGGTTCGCAGCGTCGTGTTGTATTTCTGGGCGGCCTCGTTGTAGTCGCGGCGCGCGATGGCGATGCGGTTCTCGGTGCCTTCCAGTTGGCTCTGCAGGGCCATGAAGTTCTGGTTCGACTTCAGCTCCGGATAGCGCTCCTGGATCACCATCAGGCGGCCCAGCACGCCGGACAGCTGGTCCTGGGCGGCGGCGAACTTCTGGAACTGGGCCGGGTCGGTGATGGTCGAGGCGTCGACCTTGACCTGGGTGGCGCTGGCGCGCGCGGCGGTCACCGCGGTCAGCACGTCCTTCTCCTGGGCGGCGTAGCCCTTCACCGTGGCGACCAGGTTCGGCACCAGGTCGGCGCGGCGCTGGTACTGGTTCTGGACCTCGGCCCATGCGGCCTTGGTTGCTTCGTCCTGGGTGGGGATGGTGTTGATCCCGCAGCCGGCCAGGGCGGCGGGAATCGCGACGATCAGCGCCACGCGCGCGGTGTTACGGACGAGACGGTTCATTCAATCCTCCAGGGTCCGCGCGGCGGCGGACGATCGATCAGGACCCTAACGCGCCAATACGACACGCGAACATGACCGTTCGCGTACCCCCGTTAGATAGCGCGTCGTTTGATCGACGTCAGGTGGCGTGGAATTAAACCTTGTCCATATCGGCCGCCGACCTCCAGCTATTGGAAGTCCTTCTTCCGGGGGCCGATGTAGCCGAACAGCCAGGCGGCGACCTTGCGCATCTGGATCTCCTCCGCGCCCTCGGTGATGCGGTAGCGGCGGTGGTGGCGGTAGATGTGCTCGAAGGCCTTGTGCCGTGAATAGCCGATGCCGCCGTGGATCTGCATGGCCCGATCGGCGGCCTCGCAGCACAGACGGTTGGCCCAGTAGTTACACATCGAGACCTTGTCCGAGAGCCGCTTTTCGACCTCCGGCTTGGTCATCCGGTCCATCTCCCAGGCGGTCTTGCGGATCAGCAGGCGCAGCATCTCGACCTGGGTGGACAGCTCGACGATCGGGAACTGGATGGCCTGGTTCTCGGCCAGGGCCTTGCCGAACGGCTTGCGGGCGCGCGCGTACTTGATGCTCTCCTCGATGCAGTAGGCCGCCGCGCCCAGGCTGGAGGCCGCCTGGCGGATGCGGTTCTCGTGCACGAAGTGCTGGGCCAGCGCCAGGCCGCCGCCTTCCGGGCCGAACATGGCGCTGTCCGGGACCCAGACGTCGGTGAAGCTGACACGCGGGTGGTCGGTCGGCATGTTGAAGGTCCAGAGGTACTCCTCGATCTTCACGCCGGGCGCGTGGGCCGGGACCAGGAAGGTGGTGATGCCGCGCGCGTCGCCGTCCTCGCCGCTGGTGCGAGCGAAGAGGCAGCAGTGGGTGGCCGCGTGCATGCCCGTGGTCCACATCTTCTCGCCGTCGATTCGCCAACCGGACTGGCCGTGACGCTCCTCGCGGACCGCCTGGGTCTCCATGTGGGTGGCGTCCGAGCCGTGGTCGGGTTCGGTGAGGCCAAACGTCGGGCGGAACGCGCCGCGATCCAGCATGTCCTCGATCAGGTGCTGCTGGTCGGGCCGGCCGAAGTCTCGGATCATCAGCACGAACGGATTGTTGCCGACGATCGAGTGCTCGTTCTGCAGGTCGTTGAACAGGCCCAGGCCCTTGGAGGCCAGGTGCTCGCGGATCACCGCCATGCCGAGGTTCGTGCCGTCCTTGCCGCCGTAGGCCTTGGGCAAGGCGTAGCGATAGTGGCCCGCCTGGTCTGCCAGCTTGCGGGCCTGGCCCAGCAGCTCTTCCCACTCGTGGCGCGGCAGGCCGCCGGCGTCCCAGTCGGTGCGCGCCCATTCTCGGCGGTGGTCGAAGAAGCGCTGGTTGTCGTCGCGCGCCTGCAGCGGCGCGATCTCCTTCTCGATGAAGGCGTCCAGCTCCGCCAGATAGGCGGTCAGCTCCGGCGGCAGTTGGAAGTCCATGGCCAAGCCTCCCTCGCACGTCTTTGTCGTTGTTGAGCGAGAGTACGCCTGTCGTCAGGCCGGCCAATCGTGCCCCGACGGAACGGGCCGACGTTCGCCGTTTTCGCGCGCCTTTCGCCGCCGTCGCCCAAAATTGGCGTTTTCCGCAAATGTCGGGGCCCGAACGAAAATCCGCTTGCGCAATTTGTAATCACTGTTATCTAAGCGATGCTTAGTTCGGATCCGAAGCACCGGTGGGGATACCGGCGCTTGTCATCCCCCGGCTCCGAGCGGCCAGTACGCGTTCCCACCGATCAACGATCTGACCGCAACTCCCCAAACACCGGAGGGCTTTCTGATGAAGCTCCGCACCCTGGCGGCTGTCGCCGCCGTATCCGTCTCCATGTTCGCCGGTTCGGCCTTCGCCAACGGCCGCATCGCCGCCGCGCTGGACGCGCCGGTCGCCGCCAAGACCAAGGTGGTCGCGGGCGGCGCCGTCTTCGTCTGCGAAGGCTCCGAGTGCGTTTCGGCCCAAGCGCCGTCCCGCGCCCTCACCGCCACCGCCTGCAAGGCGCTGGCCAAGGAAGTGGGTCGCGTCTCGGCCTTCGGCGGCGAAAGCCGTTCGCTGGACGCCGACGACCTGACCCGCTGCAACGCCTCGGCCAAGGGCTCCGCCCTGGCCTCGGCGAAGTAGGAGTCTCCTGGGACTCCGTATCGCCTACCCAGACGCTTAGGGCCGTTCGTTTCTCCGGCCCGTCTGGCTGTTTCCTCGAGCATTCGCCTTCATGGGGCGGCGGAGCGTTCCGCCGCCTCTTTTTCTTTACGGTTCTCGGATTGAGTTTAGGCCATGGACACGAGTCTCTCCGCCCAGTTGGAAGCCGCCCTGCGCGAGATCGTCGGCGACGGCGCGGCCCTGACGTCGCTGACCATCGACTTCGCCTCTGGCCTTGAAGAGGCCGCATTGCGGCCCAAGGCTTGGGTTGAGCGCGCGACCCGCAGCCTGGTCTTCGCCCAAGGCGAGCTAAGGCGCCCTAACGGCAGCCTGGCGGCCTCGGCCTCGGCTGTATTCCGCCGCGCCGGCGACTGATCGCGCCCGCTTGGTTGCGACTGCGAAAAGCCCGTGTTATCAGGCGCGCGGCTTCGGACGGGGCGGCGTTTACGCGCCGACCGTCCATGTGCTTTTTTCAAGCGCGCTCAAGCCTTTAAGCCGCGATAAGGGTTAACCTTCTTGTTCGCGGCCATTTGCAACGCACCGGGCGGATACCAAGTGGCGGACGAAACCAAGGCGACGGATGCGGGTCAGCGCTATGCGCAGTCCCTGTTCGAACTGACGATCGAGAACGGCAACCTGGCGAAGGTCGAGGCCGACCTGAAGAGCCTGAAGGCGATGATCGCCGACAGCGCCGACCTGCGTCGCCTGATCGAAAGCCCCGCCTTCTCCGCCGAGGACAAGGGCAAAGGCCTGGTCGCCGTGGCCGTGAAGGCCAAGTTCGACATGCTGACCACGAAGTTCCTGGGCCTGGTGGCCTCGAACGGCCGCACCGGCGACCTCCTGGGCGCCATCTCGGCCTTCGTCGCGCTGTCGGCCAAGCACCGCGGCGTCGTCACCGCCGAGGTCGTCTCGGCCGCCCCGCTGTCGGCCGCCCAGCTGAAGAGCGTGCAGACCGCTCTGGCCCAGTCGCTGGGCAAGACCCCCGAAGTTTCCACGCGCGTCGATCCGTCCCTGCTGGGCGGTCTGAAGGTGCGCGTCGGTTCGCGTCTCTTCGACGCTTCGCTCCGTTCGAAGCTCGATTCCCTGAAATTCGCCCTGAAGCGCGCCTGAGCGTATAAGCGCGCCCAAAAGATAGATCGCAGAGAGCCCTGAAGACCATGGACATCCGCGCCGCCGAAATCTCGGCCATCCTCAAGTCGCAGATCGCCAACTTCGGCGAGGAAGCCGCCGTCTCGGACGTCGGCCAGGTGCTGTCCGTCGGTGACGGCATCGCCCGCATCTACGGCCTGGACAACGTCCAAGCCGGCGAAATGCTGGAATTCCCGAAGGCCGGCGTGAAGGGCATGGCCCTGAACCTCGAGCGCGACAACGTCGGCGCCGTGATCTTCGGCCAGGACCAGGAAATCAAGGAAGGCGACGAAGTCCGTCGCCTCGGCGAGATCGTGGACGTGCCGGTCGGCCGCGGCCTGCTGGGCCGCGTCGTCAACCCGCTGGGCGAGCCGATCGACGGCAAGGGCCCGATCCAATACACCGAGCGTCGCCGCGTCGACGTGAAGGCTCCGGGCATCATTCCGCGGAAGTCGGTGCACGAGCCCGTGCAGACCGGCCTGAAGTCGATCGACACCCTGATCCCGGTCGGCCGCGGCCAGCGCGAGCTGATCATCGGCGACCGTCAGACCGGCAAGACCGCCGTCGCCATCGACACCATCCTGAACCAGAAGGCCGTGAACGCCGGCAAGGACGAGAGCGCCAAGCTCTACTGCGTCTACGTCGCCATCGGTCAGAAGCGCTCGACCGTCGCCCAGATCGTGAAGACCCTCGAAGAGCACGGCGCTCTCGAGTACACCACGGTCGTCGTGGCCTCGGCCTCGGAGCCGGCCCCGCTGCAGTACCTGGCCCCGTTCGCCGGCTGCGCCATGGGCGAATGGTTCCGCGACAACGGCCTGCACGGCCTGATCATCTATGACGACCTGTCGAAGCAGGCCGTCGCTTACCGTCAGATGTCGCTGCTGCTGCGCCGCCCGCCGGGCCGCGAAGCCTATCCGGGCGACGTCTTCTACCTGCACTCGCGCCTGCTGGAACGCGCCGCGAAGCTGAACGAAGACAACGGTTCGGGCTCGCTGACGGCTCTGCCGATCATCGAAACCCAGGCCAACGACGTTTCGGCCTACATCCCGACCAACGTGATCTCGATCACCGACGGCCAGATCTTCCTGGAAACCGACCTGTTCTACCAAGGCATCCGTCCGGCCGTGAACGTCGGCATCTCGGTGTCGCGCGTCGGCTCGTCGGCCCAGATCAAGGCGATGAAGCAGGTCGCCGGCCCGATTAAGGGCGAACTGGCCCAGTACCGTGAAATGGCCGCCTTCGCGAAGTTCGGCTCGGACCTGGACGCCTCGACCCAGAAGATGCTGGCCCGCGGCGAGCGCCTGACCGAGCTGCTGAAGCAGCCGCAATACGCCCCGCAAGCGGTGGAAGAGCAGGTCTGCGTGATCTACGCCGGCACCCGCGGCTATCTGGACAAGATCCCGACCTCGGCCGTTCGCCGGTTCGAGACCGAGTTCCTGGCCCGCCTCCACAGCCAGCACGCCGACCTTCTGGAAGGCATCCGCACCAAGAAGGCGCTCGACAAGGATCTGGAGAACACGCTGAAGAGCGCGCTCGACAGTTTCTCGGCGACCTTCGCCTAAGGATCTGACGCGTGGCTGACGCCCCCAAAACCCTGGAGGCCTGGTCCGGCGAGTTCGGCGACCGCTACACTGAGCGGAACGCCGTGACCGTCGACGCCGTGCGTGGCCGCGCCAAGGTCTGGGGGCAGGTGCTGCCGCGTCTCGTCGGCGATCCGCCGAAGAGCATCCTCGAGGTCGGGCCGAACGTCGGGCTGAACCTCCGGGGGCTCCAGGCGATCACCGACGCTGAACTGTGGGGCATCGAGCCCAACGGCGCGGCCCGCAAGCAGATCCTCGACGACGGCGTCCTGCCGCCCGAGCGTCTGTTCGAGGGTTTCGGCCACAGCATCCCGCTTGCGGATGGCGCGGTCGACATGGCGTTCACCTCGGGGGTTCTGATCCACGTGGATCCGACCCAGCTCGAGGCGACGATGCGCGAGATTCATCGCGTATCGGCCAAGTACGTGCTTTGCGCGGAGTATTTTTCGCCGAAGGCGGAAACGATTACGTACCGAGGCGAGCAGGATCTTCTGTTCAAGAACGATTTCGGCTCGCTCTACTTGGATCTGTTCCCGGATCTGGTGCTGGTTGATTACGGGTTCTTCTGGAGAAGGACGACCGTGATGGACGACACCACCTGGTGGTTGTTTAGGAAGGTCTGATAGGCGGATGGCAAGCCTAAAGGAAATGCGCAATCGGATCTCGAGCGTCAAGGCGACGCAAAAGATCACGAAGGCGATGCAGATGGTGGCGGCGGCCAAGCTGCGCCGGAGCCAGGACGCGGCCGAGGCCGCTCGTCCGTACGCTCGGCGTCTGGCGAGCGTCATCGCCAACCTCGCCGCCGGCGTCTCGGGCGACGGCGCGCCGAAGCTGCTGGCCGGCACCGGCCGTGACGACCGCCACCTGGTCGTCGTCGCCGCCGCCGACCGCGGCTTGGCGGGCGGCTTCACCTCGTCGATCGTCCGCGCCGCGCGCGCCCACATCGACGGCCTGATCAAGCAGGGCAAGGACGTCCGCGTGATCTGCGTCGGCAAGAAGGTGACGGCGCAGCTCGCCAAGCCCTACGCCGGCCGGATCGTCGAGACCTTCGACCTGTCGGCCTATCGCCAGCTGACCCTGTCGGTGGCCCAGCCGATCGCCGACGTCATCACCCGCGAATACGAGGCGGGCGAGACCGACGTGGTCACCCTGTTCTACAGCCGCTTCAAGTCGGTGGTGCAGCAGATCCCGACCGGCCTGCAGCTGATCCCGGCGACCGTCGAAGGCGTCGAAGCCGCCTCGGGTCCGACGGCGGTCTACGAGTACGAGCCCTCGGAAGAGGCCATTCTCGAGACGCTGCTGCCGCGCAACCTGACGGTCCAGATCCTGTCGGCCCTGCTGGACAACATGGCGGGCTTCTACGCCAGCCAGATGACCGCCATGGACAACGCCACGCGCAACGCCGGCGACATGATCAAGCGCTACACCCTCGAATACAACCGCTCCCGCCAGGCTCAGATCACCAAGGAGCTGATCGAGATCATCTCCGGCGCCGAAGCCGTCTGATCTAGCCTAACGACACAAGCACGCAGAGACCGAAAGACCCGCAAGCCATGGCCAAGACCCCCGCTGAAAAGCCGGCGACCGCCGCCGCCAAGAAGCCCGCCGCCCCCAAGGCCGCCGCTGCTCCGAAGGCCGCCGTCGCCAAGGCGCCCGCCGCCAAGAAGCCGGCCGCTCCGAAGGCCGCCGCCGCTTCGGCTCCGGCCAACGCCGCCGTCAACCTGGACGGCGCCACCGGCCGTCTGGTGCAGATCATCGGCGCGGTCGTCGACATCGAGTTCGACGGCGCCCTGCCGGCGATCCTGAACGCCGTCGAGACCGTCAACACCGCCACCGGCCAGCGCCTGGTGTTCGAAGTCGCCCAACACCTGGGCCAGAACACCGTCCGCGCCATCGCCATGGACGCGACCGAAGGTCTGGTCCGCGGCCAGCCGGTCAAGGACACGGGCGCCCCGATCCGCGTGCCGGTCGGTCCGGGCACCCTGGGCCGCATCATGAACGTCATCGGCGAGCCGATCGACGAGCAGGGCCCGATCCAGTCGACCCTATCGCGCCCGATCCACCGCGACGCCCCGACCTTCGCCGAGCAGACCAACACGGCTGAAGTTCTCGTCACCGGCATCAAGGTCATCGACCTGATGTGCCCCTACACCAAGGGCGGCAAGATCGGCCTGTTCGGCGGCGCCGGCGTCGGCAAGACCGTGACGATGCAGGAACTGATCAACAACATCGCCAAGGCGTACGGCGGTTACTCGGTTCTGGCCGGCGTGGGTGAGCGCACCCGCGAAGGCAACGACCTCTATCACGAGATGATCGAGTCGAACGTGAACGTCGACCCGAAGGCCAACAACGGCTCGACCGAAGGCTCGCGCTGCGCCCTCGTCTACGGCCAGATGAACGAACCCCCGGGCGCCCGCGCCCGCGTCGCCCTGACCGGCCTGTCGATCGCGGAATACTTCCGTGACGAAGAAGGCAAGGACGTGCTGCTGTTCGTCGACAACATCTTCCGCTTCACCCAAGCCGGCGCCGAAGTGTCGGCTCTGCTGGGCCGCATCCCCTCGGCCGTGGGCTACCAGCCCACCCTGGCCACCGAGATGGGCAACCTGCAGGAGCGCATCACCTCGACGAACAAGGGCTCGATCACCTCGGTCCAGGCCATCTACGTGCCCGCCGACGACCTGACCGACCCGGCTCCGGCCACCTCGTTCGCCCACTTGGACGCCACCACCGTTCTGTCGCGCGACATCGCGGCCCAGGCCATCTTCCCGGCCGTGGACCCGCTGGACTCGACCTCGCGGATCATGGACCCGCTGATCATCGGCGAAGAGCACTACACGGTGGCTCGCCGCGTCCAGGAAGTCCTGCAGCAGTACAAGGCCCTGAAGGACATCATCGCCATCCTGGGCATGGACGAGCTGTCGGAAGAGGACAAGCTGATCGTGGCCCGCGCCCGCAAGATCCAGCGCTTCCTGTCGCAGCCGTTCCACGTCGCCGAGCAGTTCACCAACACGCCGGGCGCCTTCGTCCAGCTGAAGGACACGATCCGCTCGTTCAAGGGCATCGTCGACGGCGAATACGACCACCTGCCGGAAGGCGCCTTCTACATGGTCGGTCCGATCGAGGAAGCCGTGGCCAAGGCCGAAAAGATGGCGGCCGAAGCCTAATGACCGAAGACGCCGATCTGGGCCACTTCTGCTGCGAGGAGCTGGCGGAGGCCGTGTCCCCGGACACGACCGCCAGCCTCATCGAGCACGACAGCGGCCTGATCCTGCTGAATCTCGGCGAACGCGAGGAAGAGGGCGAGACGGGCCTGGTGCTGGCCACCATCCGCTTCTGCCCCTTCTGCGGGACCGAGATCCAGACCGACGAAGACATCGAAGCCGCCCTGGGCGGCGTCGAGGAGACCTTCAACTGATGGCCAAGCTGCACTTCTCTCTGGTCGCCCCCGAGCGCGAACTGTTCTCCGGCGACGTGGACATGGTCCAGGCCCCGGGCGCGGAAGGCGACTTCGGCGTCCTGGCCAACCACGCCCCTTTCATGACCACCCTGCGCGAAGGCAAGGTGACCGTGAAGGACGGCGCGACGACCAAGGTGTTCGACATCCAGGGCGGCTTCGCGGACGTGGGTCCCGAGGGGCTGACCATCCTGGCCGAACACGCCGTCGAAGCGGCCTGATCGCTTTCGGATTTTCGAGTTTGCAAACGCCCTCGTTCCTCGCGATCGAGGGCGTTTTCGTGAGCGCTCGGGTGGCGGGCGCGAAAAAATTACACTTGTGACCCAATCTCCGCCGCATTCGGCGGCCATAAGGGTTGCGAGGGATCGTCTGTCGGTTTTAATGCCGACCTCTCGTTCAGTTGGGGATAACCAGCCTATGCGCCTAGCGCTCGTCAGCCTGATCGCCCTCGGCGCGGTCGCTTCCACCGCCGTCGCCCAGGAACAAACCGCCGCCCCGGCTCCGGCCGCCGCGCCCGCTCAGGCTCCCGCCGCCGCCCAAGCCGCTCCGGCGGACCAAGCCGCTCCGGCCGCGCCGGCGGACCAGGCTGCGCCGCCCGTCGCGGCGCCGGCCGCGACCGCGCCCGCCGAGACCTACACCGCCCCGGTGCGCGGCCCGAAGACCACCGACCCGGTGGCCCTGAAGCTGCTGGACGTGCTGGACAAGGTCTGCAAGCCGCAGGTCGCCGGCGGCGACTTCGCCCAGCTGGTCAAGGACTACGGCTTCAAGAAGAAGAAGGAGCAATGGGTTCTGGACCTGGGCAAGCCCTACAACATCACGCTCGACAACCCCGGCTCGAACAAGAACATCTGCACGGTCACGATCGACTACGCCCAGACCCCCGAGCAGGCTCAGGAACTGGCCAACGGCCTGCACGACTGGGCGACCTGGGAAAACAGCCCGCAGCTGCGCCTGATCCGCAACGACCAGACGGTCGGCAGCGACTTCCGCCGTTTCACGGTGTCCTGGGATGACGCCTGGGCCAACGGCCACGCGGGTCTGGTTTACGTGCGTCTGAAGAAGCTGGACGAGACCTCGGTCGGCAAGAACTTCGAGCGCGCCCAGATCCTGTACAGCACCAACAGCCGCTGATCTGGTTGCCCGGTCTTCAAGACCGACCTATCTAGCGAAGGCGCGGGGACGACCCCGCGCCTTTTTGCTTTTCCGGGGACGACCCCGCCTTTTTCGAAGAAAGGGCTCGTCGTGGCCTGGATCATTCTCCTGATCGCCGGATTGTTCGAGGTGGGCTGGGCCGTGGGCCTGAAGTTCACCGAAGGCTTCACCAAGCCGATCCCGATCGTGCTGACCGCGATCAGCCTCGTCCTGTCGATGGGCCTCTTGGGCTGGTCGGTGAAGACCCTGCCGCTGGGCGCGGCCTACGCCGTCTGGACGGGCGTCGGCGCGGTCGGCACGGCCATCGTCGGGATCGTGCTGTTCAAGGAGCCCGCGACGGCCGCGCGGCTGGTTTGCCTGGGACTGATCGTGGCCGGTATCCTCGGGCTGAAACTGTTCAGCCCGCAGTAGATCAGGCCGCCGCCCGGTCCTCGGCGGCGATGAATTCGAGGCATCGCGCGGCCACGTCTTCCCAGCCCGGCTCGCCGGGCAGCCAGTGGCTCATCGCCGGGAACACCTCCACGACGCCGCCCAGGCGCGCCGCCGTCTGGCGGACGGTGGCGGACGGATGGATCACGTCCTGGCCGCCGGCGATGGCCAGCACCGGGCAACCCGACGCGGCGACGCTGGTGGTCATGAAGGGGTCGAGCCACCAGTTTAGCGTCTCCCACAGCGCCCGGCCGCTCTCGGCCGTCATGCGGGCGAAGATCGCCTTGCGGGCGGGGCGGGGCAGGCGATCGACGCTATAGCGACGGACGACGCCGTAGTCTGGCGCGACGGCCTGAAGCCAGTAAGGGCCGAGGGCGTAGAGGCTCATGGCCGAAGCCGCCTCCTCGAGGCTGGCGCCGCTGACGCCCCAGGGCGCGGACGGGGCCAGCAGGATCAGCTTGGACACACGGGCGCGGGAAGCGGCCATCTGGGCGACAAGGCCGCCCATCGAGTGGCCGATCAGTATGGGTGGGGTCTCGCAGGCTTCGACGAGGCGGGCGATTTGCCGGGCGTAGTCGGTCATCGAGACGCCGGCGACGCCGCCGGACCCGTCATGGCCGATCAGGTCGGGCGTCAGAACCGCGTGACCAGCGGCCTCGAACGGCGCGCGGAACGCGTCGAAGGTCCATCCGCCGCAGAAGGCCCCATGGACCATGATGACCGGTGCGCGCATGGACGCTCTTGAACTCGACTAAGGCCCCGCCGACCAGCTTGGCCGGCGGGGGCAGAGTACACGGTCTATTTGGACTTGGGCGAGGTTTTGGCGGTCGCCTTTGTCGCAGGCTTCTTGGCGGCCGGAGCGGCCTTCTTGGCGGTCGCAGGCTTCGCCGCGGCGGGTTTGGCCGGCGCCTTGGCCGCCGCCGGCTTGGCGGCGGCCTTCGGAGCCGCGGCCTTAGCGGCTGGAGCCTTCGTCGCCGCCGGCTTGGCCGCCGCCTTGGCCTTCGGCGCGGCCTTGGCGGGCGCGGCGGCCGCTTTCGGAGCCTCGGCGGCTTTGGGCTTGGCGTCGGCCTTAGCGGGGGCCTTGGCCTTCGGCGCGGGGGCGGCCTTCGCCTTGGCGGCGGAAGCCTTCGCGGCCGGCGCCTTGGCCGGAGCGGCGGCCTTCTTCGGCGCGGCCGCCTTCGGCTTCGCGGCGGCCTTGGGCTTGGCTTCGGCCTTCGGCGCGGCGGCGGCCGCCGGAGCGGGCGTCGGAGCCGGGGCCGGGGCGGGCGCGGGGGCGGGTTTTGGAGCCGGCGCGGGGGCCGGAGCGGGTTCCGCCGCCTTCACGGGGGCGGCCGCCGGGGCCGGCGTCGGGGCCTTGGCCGCAGTCGGCGCGGGCGTGGCGGCCGGGGTCTGTTTCTTGCCGCCCAGCCAGGCGATCAGGTCGTCGAGGATCTTCATCGTGTTTGGCTCATCTATCAGATAGTGGGCGTTGTTGGGGTACTCGCGATACTCGGCGCCAGCGTACTTCTTGCTGACGCGACGCACGTCCTCGACCGGTGTCGTGCGGTCCAGGGCGCCGCTCATGACCAGCATCGGCGCGGTGACCTTGCTGGCGTCGACATAGGCGGCCTTGTTGGGGTCTCTGGCGGGATAAGCCAGATCGGACAGCACCTGGCCGCTGTCATAGACCATGGTGGCGTAGAGGGCGTCGTGACGCGCGGGCGGCACGGCGTTGGCGACGCCGAACTTGAAGCCGGTCTTCCACATCTTGCCGGCCTTGGTCTCGGGCTTGCCGGCCAGGACCAGGTTCAGGAACGTGAAGAGAGGCGAAAGCTTGGGCTTGCCGCGCGCATCGGCGGGCGAGGCCGGGGCGAACAAGACGACGGTCGAGGCCAGGCCGGCCTCGGCGATCTTCTGGGCGATCAGGCCGCCCATCGAGTGACCCATCACGATCGGCTTCTTGCCGGTCTCGCGCGCCAGGGTCTGGGCGTAGGCCGCCATCTCGGCGACGTAGTCCGCGAGCGTCAGGCCCGCCAGACCGGCGCGAGGCCCGTCGACCGTCCGCACCGCCGCCCGGATCGTCGGCGTCTCCACGCGATAGCCTTCGGCGCGCAGCCGGTTGGCGACGGGTCCCCACACGTCGCCAGCGCAGCCGTAGCCGTGAATCAACAGAACTGTTTCCACCACCGTTCTCCCCCCGCCCGAAAGACCCGGAAATCAGGCCCCTCGCGCGAACCCCGCGAACGCGGCGACGACTGCTTCGTAGACGCCGCGTTTGAAAGGTACGATCAGTTCGGGTGCTTCGTCGAGCCTACCCCATCGCCAAGCGTCGAACTCGATGTGTTCGTCCGCCGCCAGATCGATCTCGGCCTCGTCTCCGATGAAGCGATAGGCGAACCAAACCTGCTTTTGACCACGCCATCCCCGCGAAGACTTTGGATCGGCCAGGACCTCGGGCGGAAAGTCGTAGGTGATCCAGCCGGGCGTCCGTCCAAGCAGTTCGACGGACGTCACGCCCGTCTCTTCGGCCAGCTCGCGTCGCGCGGCGGTCTCGAGATCCTCGCCGTCATCGACGCCGCCTTGCGGGAACTGCCAGTTATAGGGCGGCGGCTGCTTGTGGCGGCGGCCCAGCCAGACGCGGCCATCCGGATGAAACAGGACGACGCCGACGTTCGGGCGGTGCTGCGGATAGTCAGGCTCTGAACTCATGGGAGCCTTATTCCACAGAGTTTAGCGATGGGCGAGAGCCGAGGCCGGCGCCAGTTGCAGACCGCGCGCCTGCAGGCCGGCGGCCCAGAGGCGGACCTGGTTGATCGTCACCGGATAGGCAAAGCCCGAGCCCAGCGACTGCCCCCGCGCGGAGGCGCCGTTCTCCAGCGCGCGCAGCTGGGCGTCGATGGCGCTGGCCGACAGCTCGTCGTCGATGACGCGATCGGCCGAGGCGCGCGGGATCGGTCCGCCGCGCCGGGCGGCCAGACCGTCGTCGATGAAGGCCAGGCCCCGCGCCTTCAGCACCGCGTTGAAAGTGTTCATCGCCTGGTCGTTGTCGACGAAGCGCGCGCCCAGATAGTTCGACAGACCGAAATAGCCGGTGGCGCGAGACATCAGCCACTCCAGCTTGCGGACGGTGTCCTCGGGCCGGTTGGCGGCGATCAGCGTGTAGGGACCGGGGTCATTGGCGGGATAGTCCGCCGGCTCCATCGGCGTCTCCAGCAGCACCTCGTGGCCGTGCTCGCGGGCCAGATCGATCCAGCCCTGCAGGCCCTCGGCGTAGGGCGCGAACGATAGGGTGACCTCGGCGGGCAGGGTCTCGATCGCCGCGCGGGTGGTCTGGGCGTTGAGGCCCAGGCCGCCGATCACGACGGAGACCTTAGGCCGGCCGTTCGGCGTGAAGGGGCGGGCGTAGGCGTCGGCGGCGGTGCGGCCGTCGGCGGCGATGATCGGCAGCGGCGCGCCGCCGGGGCCCGGCGCGGTCAGGCCGGCGATCGGCGCCTGGGGCAGGCCCGGACCCTGCTGGACGGGCGGCGCAGGCTGCTCGCCCTCGAAGGCGGGCTTTTCGCCTTCCTCGGCGCCCGCCGCCGGGAAGGGCGCGCGGGAAAGCTGGAGCTCGGCGGGCTTCAACGGCGCCTCGTGCGGGCCCTCGGCCGTCAAGGCTTCGCGCCAGCCTTCGGGCGCGTTCTTGGTGGCGCCGATCTTGGTCAGCTCCAGCCGAACGACGGGATTTCCTGCGTGCGGGTCGCTGGTCACCAGAACGAGGGTCGCCAGCGAGGCCAGGAACAGGCACGCCGCGCCGCCGGCGCCGACATAGGGGTTGGCCAGGGCGGTCCCGAGCTTGGCGCGCAGCGCAGCCGACCCGCCGGATGCGGGCGTGGCGGCGGCGTAGGCGGGCTTGCGGGAAAACGTGGCGGCCATCGCCTCGCAGGCTAAGCGGAAGGCCCGAAGAGATGGTTAACAAGACGTCGCCGGCCAGCTGGGCAAGCGTGGCGCGACGCCGCACGGCGGAAACGAAAAACGCCGCCTGACCGGAGGGGCGAGGCGGCGTTTCGTCAGCGTGTTGTGTCGCTGATCTACTTCTTCTCGGTGGCCGGCGCCTTGGTCGCGGCGGCGGCCGCCTTGGCGGTGACCTCGGCGATTTTCGCCGCCGGCGCGGGCAGCTTGGGGGTCTTGGCGACCCCGCCGGCCTTCAGCACGGCCAGGGCCCGCTCCAGTTGGAAGTCATTCTTCTTGTCGTCGAAGCCTGGCGGCGGCGCCTCGGCTGGCGCGTGCGGCGCGACGCGAGTCTTGCCCTCGTCAGCGTTCAGCGCGTTCTTGAAGCTGGCCTCGCTGAACCAGACGCGGTTGGCGATGTCCTGGGCCTGGTCGCGGGTCTGGGCGACCTCGAGGTCCGGGGCGATGCCGGTCTTCTGGATCGAGCGGCCCGACGGCGTGAAATAGCGCGCCGTGGTCAGCTTCAGGGCGCCGTCGGCCCCGCCGCGCAGCGGAATCACGGTCTGCACCGAGCCCTTGCCGAAGCTGGTCAGGCCGACCAGTTCGGCGCGGTGACGGTCCTGAAGGGCGCCGGCGACGATTTCCGCGGCCGAGGCCGAACCCTGGTTGATCAGCACCACCAGCGGCAGGCCGTTCAGCAGGTCGCCGGGCTTGGCGTTGTAGCGTTGGATGTTGCGCGGATCGCGGCCGCGCTGGCTGACCACCTCGCCGCCGTCCAGGAAGACGTCGGACACGCCGACCGCCTGATCCAGCAGGCCGCCCGGATTGTTGCGAAGATCCAGGATCAGGCCCTTCATCTTCGGGTTCTTGGCCTTCAGGTCGTTGATCGAGGCCGTCAGGGCCTCGGTCGCCTTCTCGTTGAAGCCGGGCAGGCGCACGTAACCGTAGTCGCCTTCCATGCGGGCGATGGCGGCCTTGGGCTTGATGATCTCGCGGATCAGCTTGACGTCGAACGGGTCGTTCTTGTCGCGAGCGATCGTCAGGGTGACCGGCTCGCCGGCCGCGCCGCGCATCTGCTTGACCGCTTCGTTGACGGTCAGGCCCAGCACGCTCTGGCCGTTGACGGCGGTGATGTAGTCGCCGGCCTGCACGCCGGCCCGGGCGGCGGGGGTGCCGTCCATCGGCGAGATCACCTTGACCACGCCGTCCTCGCTGGTGACTTCCAGGCCAAGCCCGCCGTACTCGCCGCGGGTGGTGTCCTGCATGTCCTCGTAGCTGTCGGGCGACAGATAGCCCGAGTGCGGGTCCAGGCTGGTCAGCATGCCGTCCAGCGCCGCCTCGATCAGCTTCTTGTCGTCGACCTCGGTGACGTACTGGTCCTCGACCGTGCCCAGCACGTCGCCGAACAGCTCCAGCAACTTGTAGGTCTTGGTCTTGGGCGCGTTGTTCGCCTGGGCGATGGGGCTGATGTAGGCCATGGTCCCCGCGCCGAGGACGAAGGCGGAAACGCCGATGAGCAGGTACTTGCGCATTAAGGCCCAGAAGGCTCCCTGGCGACGCGCGGCGTCGCAAACCAATTATAGCCCCGTCCAACCCGAATGGTCGGCTGTCCGAAGACAGTCACATTACCGAAAAAGCCGGTTATCGCGACTCCTGTTTGAACCAGCGTTCCGGATCCGCCGGCTCGCCGTTCTCACGCACTTCCATATAGAGCTCCGGATCAGAGGATACATGGTCGGGCATCTTTCCGATCGGGGCGCCGGCCGCGACAGATTGTCCTGGCGCGGCGGTGATCTGGTCGAGACCGGCCAGGACGATGTGATAGGCGCCCTGTGCGCGTAGAATGATCACCGCGCCCCATCCGTTCAGCGCCCCGGCGTACTCCACGGTTCCCGCGACGGGCGAGGTCACCGAGAGGCCCTTGTCCGTCCGCAGGGTCAGGCCCGGCGCCTTGCCGCCGGCCGGCATCTCCTGGCCGAAGCGCCGGACGATGGCGCCCGCGACCGGCGGGCGCAGCACCAGCGGTCCGGTCGCCGCCGACCGGCCCAGCCCGTCGCTGAGCGCGCCGAGGGTTCGCAGCTCGCTCTCCTGGGCCAGGGCTTCCTGGGCGTAGGCGCGCTCCAGCTGGGTCTTCTCGATGATCAGCCGCTCGATCTCGCCCTTGCGGTCGGCGACCACGCTCTCGGCGGTGAACAGTTCGGCCGAGGCGGCGGCGGCTTCGCGGCGCAGGGTCCCGACGGCGGTGGCCTGGCGGGCGTAGGCCTGCGCCCGGTGCTGCAGGTCTGGCGTCATGGCGCGGATCAGGATGGCGGCCCGCACCGCGTCGCGGGCGTTGGCCGGCGAGACCAGCAGGGCCGGCGGCGGATCGCGGCGGAACAGCTGCAGCGCCGACAGCAGCCGGGCCAGCCGCTGCCGGTTGAGGCCGAGGTCGGCCAGGATGGCGCGTTCACGGGCGTTCAGCGCCTCAAGCCGCGCCCGCTTGGCGTCGACGTCGGCGCCGGCGGCGACGCGGGCGTGGTCCAGCCGGTCGAGCTCTGCGCGCAGGTCCTCGATCTCGCGGCGGGTGTCGGCGGCCTCCTGGCGGTCCTTGGCGCGCTGCTCCATGGCGGCGCGGTCGACGCTCTGCCAGGCGATCCCGGCCGTGGGCACGGCGAGCGCCAGGGCGGCGAGGATCAGGACAAGACGCGTGGGGCGGCGAAGCATCGCGCCCTTACTATCCCTAATCCCTGTGATAGGGCGAGCCCGACAGGATGGTCGCGGCGCGATAGATCTGTTCCGCCAGCATCGCCCGCGCCAGGGCGTGCGGCCAGGTCTGCGGCCCGAAGGCCATGGTCTCGTTGGCGGTCGACAGGATCGAGGGATCGAGGCCGTCGGCTCCGCCGATCAGGAAGACCACGCGCCGCGTCCCATCGTCGCGCAGCTTGGCCAGGTGGTCGGCGAAGTCGCGGCTCTTGCGGACCTTGCCGTGCTCGTCGCAGGCGATGACGTGGGCGCCCTCCAGATGCGGACGCAGCACCTCGGCCTCGGCGGCCTTGCCGGGCTTGCGGGCCTCGACCTCGACGATCTCGACCGGCCCTAGCGCCAGGGCGCGGCCGGACGCCGTGGCGCGGGACGCATAGTCCAGAGCCAACTGCGCCTCGACCATGCGGCCGAGCTTTCCGACGGTGAGGATGGTGATCTTCATGAGGGTAAGCGTGGCAGCCGAAAGTGGAAGCCGGTTTCGGCGCCCGCCACGCGCCAGGCAAAGAGGCGGCTCAAGGCCGCCGTCTCGCGGAGACAGCGGCCGAGCGCGATCAGATCAGTTCGCCGCGGTGCGGTGCGGGGCGTCGACCGCCCAGATCTTCTCGATGTTGTAGAAGCTGCGCACTTCGGGGCGGAACAGGTGGATGACGACGTCGCCGGCGTCGATCAGCACCCAATCGCAATGCGGCAGGCCTTCGACCCGCGCCTTGCCGAAGCCGTTTTCCTTCAGCGCCCGCAGGATGTGGTCGGCCAAGGCGCCGACGTGACGGTGCGAGCGGCCCGACGCCACGATCAGGCTGTCGGCGACCGAGCTCTTGTCCGTCAGGTCGATGTGGACGATGTCCTGGGCCTTGTCGTCGTCCAGGCGGGACAGGATCAGGCGCTCCAGCGCCTTCACGTCGAGAACCGGACTCAGGCCCGGGGATTCAGTCGAGGACTCGGCGCCGGCCAAGCCTTCGTGCGCACCATGCGCGGGGTCGCTACGCAGCGTATTGCTCCTTATAGGGTCGCTGTGGACAGCTCTCTTAGCACGGAATTGGGCGAAACGTGAGGGGGCGCGTTCACGAAGGTCGATTTGGCCTCGCGCGCCGTGCTGAACCTAGCGGTTCAGCTTGCCAGTCTGGCGGGCCCGAAGCGCCGTGGAAGACGCGAAATTCAGCGGCCCCGTCAGATAGACCCAGGCCGGCGCGGTGGCGTCGGGAAGGCGCGAGGCGGCGCTGGCCGGCCAGCGGGCGAAGGCGAAGCGGCGCGCCGCCGGAGCCGTGCGGGCCTTCAGCGCGATCCAGGGGCGGGAGATCACCGCCACCGGCACCTCGCGCATGATCTGGGTCCAGCCGCGCCAGCGGTGGAAGCCCGCCAGACTGTCGGCGCCCATCACCCAGACGAACTTCACGCCCGGGAAGCGGGCCTTCAGCACCCGCAGGGTGTCGATCGTGTATTGCGAGCCCAGCCGCGTCTCGGCGTCCGAGACGATCATGCCCGAGCCGCGCGCCCAGCGCCGGGCCTGCGCCATCCGTTCGGCCACGGGCTTGGTCTCGTGAGAGGGTTTCAGCGGGTTCTGCGGCGAGACCAGCCAGATGACGCGGTCCAGCTCGAGACGGCGCATGGCCGTCTCGGCCACGTGGGCGTGCCCCTCGTGCGCCGGGTTGAAGCTGCCGCCGAACAGGCCGACGCGCATCCCCGGCTCCAGGTGGAAACCGAGGCGCTGCGCAGCGGGCCGGCCGGCGTCAGGGACGAGTCTGGCCGGTCCCGCGAACCACATATTTGAACGTCGTCAGTTGCTCGGCCCCAACCGGACCGCGGGCGTGTAGCTTGTCTGTAGCGATGCCGATCTCGGCCCCGAAGCCGAACTCGCCGCCATCGGCGAACTGGGTCGAGGCGTTGACCAGCACGATAGCGCTGTCGACCGCCGCGACGAAGGCCTCGGCGGCCGCCTCGTCCTCGGTGACGATCGCGTCGGTGTGGCCAGAGCCGAAGGCGGCGATGTGCGCGGCCGCGCCCTCGACGCCTTCGACCACGGCGACCGAGAGGATCGCGGCCAGGTATTCGGTGGTCCAGTCCTCGGTCGTCGCGGCCTTCATCTCGGGGACGATGGCGCGGGCGGCGGCGTCGCCGCGCAGCTCGCAGCCGGCCGAGATCAGCGCCTGGGCGATCGGCGGCAGCAGGGACGCGGCGGCGGCCTTGTCGACCAGCAGGGTCTCGGCCGAGCCGCAGACCGAGACGCGGCGAAGCTTGGCGTTGACGACGATGTCGACGGCCTTCTGGAGGTCGGCGGCGGCGTGGACGAAGACGTGGTTGAGGCCTTCCAGGTGGCCTAGCACCGGGGCGCGGGCCTCGGCCTGGACGCGGGCGACCAGGCTCTTGCCGCCGCGCGGGATGATCAGGTCGACCGAGCGGTCCAGGCCCTGCAGGATCATGCCGACGGCGGCGCGATCGGGCGTCTTCACCGCCTGCACCGCGCTGGCGGGCAGGCCGGCCGCTTCCAGCCCCCGCTCGATCGCGGCGTGGATGGCGAGGTTCGAGGCGATGCACTCCGAACCGCCGCGCAGGATCACCGCATTGCCCGAACGCACGCACAGCGCGGCGGCGTCGGCGGTCACGTTCGGGCGGCTCTCGTAGATCATGGCGATCACGCCGATCGGCGTGCGCACGCGGCTGATGTCGAGGCCGTTGGGCCGGGTCCAGCGCGAGGTGGCCACGCCCAGCGGATCGGCGATCTCGGCGACGGCCTCGACCCCGGCGGCGACGCCGTCCAGGCGCGCGGCGTCCAGGGCCAGACGGTCGAGCATCGGGCCCGAGACGCCGTTGGCCTCGGCGCGGGACAGGTCCTCGGCGTTAGCGGCCAGGATAGCCGGGGCGGCCTTGCGGATCTCGGCGGCCATGGCGCGGATCGCCGCGGTGCGCTGCTCTGGCGATGCCAGGCGCAGGGCGCGCGCGCCCTCGCGCGCCGTCCGGCCCATGTCCGCCATCGTCGCCTGCAAGCTCACGCCCGCGTCGTCCATGTTCGCTCGTCCCTGCAAGGTTATGCTCAGGTTGAGGCTTACCTAGGCGCTTTCGAGGCGGGATGAAACCAGCTTCGTCTGAAAGCGGAGGGAGTTTTGGTCAAGCCCCGCAGCGCGACAGCTTGGCCAGGGTTGATCGGTATTCCGAAAGCGGGGGCATCCCGAAGCGCGCGCGCCGCTCATCCACGCGCTCCGGATCCTCGATCGGCCACAGTTCGATCTTGCCGCCGATGCAGCCCTTCGACTGGCTTCCGTAGCGCTGCGGCCTGTCCTCGTGGGTGGCGATGCGATCCCACAGATAGGCGTATTGCGAGCGGTCAAGGTCGCCGCTGGGCAGCAGCTTTTCCAGTCGCGTCAGTACGTTCTTCTGGAAGGCGACGTCGTGGTCGGCGTGCTGGGTGATGATGAAGGCGGCCTCGGCGGCCGACTTTCCGTCGCGGGATGGCGTGAACCAGCCGCGACGAGCCACCTCCGTCTTCAGCCATCCCGACAGGATATGGCTGTTGCGGCACTCGTCCTGTTCGAGCGACGCGAAGAGGCGCGTCGCCACGCCATCGGACAGGCGGGGATTTCCCGAGGCGATCAGCATCGCTTGCATGGGCAGCTGATCGGCGGCCTGGCGCTTAAGCAGGGCCCGCGCGCGTGACGTCGAGGCCGCGCCCCAGTCCGCGAGGATCGGCGCCATGGCTGCGTCGAGCTCGGGATCGCCGCTTGGCTGATGGGCCAGAATCCGCGCCTGCTTGGCGCGATAGGACAGGACCGCGCTGGCGCCAGCATCCCGGTCGGCTCGCCACTGGCCGCCGCTCGACGCTTCGGCGGCGGTCCTGAGGCCCGCGACGACCTCCCGCTCGGCGTCCGTCTGGCAGGCTCCGTCGCGCGAGGCCTTGGTCACGCTGTCGCCGAGAGCCAGCACCTGCGCCGGCGTCCGGCCGTCACGCAGGCGCCAGTAGTCGAAGGTTCGCGCCGCTTCGGAATCCTTGAGCAAGGCCTGCAGCGGAAAGGGCGCCGGCCCTGCGTTCGCTATCGCCAAGGCCGCCGCCGCCCAGATCGCCCCCGTCATCCCTTCACCGATCCTTGTGTCTCAGGATCGCCAGCGAGCGCCGGCCAGCGACGCTGCAGCCATGCCAGGGAAATGAGGCCCGAACCGACCTCAAGAGGCTGGTTCGGGGTCCTTCAGCGACCGGAGCGCTGTTGTCTGGCTTAAGAGCAAGCGCCTGCTTGACGTGCGCCATAGGTCGCTTCGCTCACGGTGTATTTGTCCCCAGCGCTGGAGGACAATTGCTCGATCAGGCCGTTGCACGAGAAGCCGGACATGTCGAGGTACTGCTTGGCTGACCTCACGGCGTTCTCGTTCCAATCGACGTCGAGACTATCGACCGCCGCCGTGGCGTCGGCGACGTCGTAGCCATCACCCGCGCTGGAAGATAGTTGCGCGATCAGGCCCTTACGCGAGAAGCCGGTCATGCTGAGATACTGCTTGGCCGACCTGACGGCGTTCCGCTGGGGACCCGTTAAGTTTGATTCCGGTTCGGAGGCCGACGCCTTGGCCGACGCCTTGGCCGGCTCCGCGGAAGGCGCGCTGGCGGCTGTCGAGGCGGCGCTGGCGGTGACGGGCTGGTTCGAGCTGCTGCCGCTGCCCATCACGATCAGGAAAAAGATCGCCATCCAGCCGAACGAGATCACCCTCGCGACCGGGCTGTATCCCTTCCGCAAAAGGAACCAGGCAAAGATCCACGGCAGCAGAAGAATCCCTATGCCCAGAGCCGCGCCAACCTTGCGCTTCTCGACGCCTTTGGAGTCATCGCCCAAAATCACTTCGCTCATTCCGCAGCCTCCCTCTGAGCCTCAACGCTAAGGTCCAGCGCAGCGGAGAACAAGCTTGCCGAGTGTGAATCGCTTTGGAGCGCCTATTCCGCGTCCCAGCGATAGGCCTTGTCCAGCCAGTCGCCGATCCGTCCGTCCGGGCGCGCCAGGCCGTGGATCTCGGCCATCTCCTTCTCCGACAGCTCGAAGTCGAGGATGTCGAAGTTCTCCTCGACGCGCTTGGGGTTGCTGGTGCGCGGAATGGCGATGATCCCCTGCTGGATGATCCAGCGCAGGGTCACCTGGCCCGGCGTCTTGCCGTGGGCGCGGCCGATGTCGATCAGCAGCGGGTCCTGGGCCACCTTGCCCTGGGCCAGCGGCGACCAGGCGGTGATCGAGACGCCCAGCTGGTCGGCCTTGGCCTTCAGGGTCTTCAGCGACAGATAGGGGTGGTACTCGACCTGGTCGGTGGCGATCGGCGCGTCCGACAGCTTGGCGGCCTCTTCCAAAAGGGCCGAGGGGAAGTTCGACAGGCCGATGGCGCGGGTCCAGCCCTTGGCGCGGACCTCGTTCAGCGCGCCCAGGGTCTCGGCCAGCGGCACGTCGGGCTTGGGCCAGTGCAGCAGCAGGAGATCGACGTGGTCGAGGCCCAGCTTTTCCAGGCTGATCTCGGCGGAGCGCTGCAGGTCGCCATCGGCGAACTGGTCGATCCAGACCTTGGTGGTGACGAAGAGGTCGTCGCGCTTGATCCCGCTATTCTTGATCGCCGCGCCGACGTCGCGCTCGTTGCCATAGATCTGGGCCGTGTCGATGTGGCGGTAGCCGACCTCCAGGGCCTTCTCGACCAGCGGGACGGCGGTCCCGTTCTCCAGCTGCCAGGTGCCAAAGCCGATGGCGGGCATCAGGACGTCGCCGGAGCGAATGGCGGGGACGAGCTTGGACATCGAGAAACTCCGAGAAAGACGGTCAGGCGGATATGGGCGCCGGTTTGGCCTGCGCCATCCGGGTCCGAACGCGCAGGATGGCGATGAAGATCAGGCAGACCAGCGCGAAGGCCACGCCCATCTGGACGATCGTCAAGAGAACAGGCGGATAGCCTCGCTTGGTCACGTCCATGAAGGGATAAGGATAGAAGCCCGAGACCGCGCCGTGCGCCAGGGTCCAGGCGCCGAACAGGGCGGGGAAGGCCATCGCTTTCAAGGCCGCGATCCAGCGCGCCTCGCCCTCGCCGCCACGCAGGGCCAGGTCGAGCAGGAAGGCGGCCGGGGTGATCGTGTGGTTCAGCGTGGTGGCGACCAGGCGCAGGCCCTGCGGGTTCCAGGTGTGGGCCAGCATGGTGTGATAGACCACGGCCGTGATCGCCAGATAGGTCGCGATCGCCGCGCGCGGACCAGACTTCTCCGACCACGCCGCCAGCCGGCTGTCCGGCGCGATCAGCGGCGCGGCCAGGGCGACGGCCGCCAGGGCGTTCGACAGGATCGTGAAATAGCTGAAGAACTCGACGGTCTTGGCCGGCAGGGTGGCCAGGGTCTCGTCATAGGCCATCAGGCCGTACTGCAGCAGCGGCCCCGCCGCCGCGACCAGCGCGATCAGCAGCCGCCAGGCCTTGGTCTTGTCGGTCATGCGTTCCCCGTTGGGTGGTTCTCGTCCCAGGCTTTCAGCACCTTCTTCGGCGCGGTCGCCCGCCATTGGCGCAGCACCAGCCCCTGCACCGTTCCTGGATGGGCGCCGGCCAGGCGGATCAGAACGTAAGGATAGCCGCGGAAGTGATCCGTGACATGGAAGACGTCTGGCTCGGCCTCGATCAGCATCTCGCGCTCGTCGAACGGCACGCCGGGACAGACCAGGCTTTCGCCGTCCTCGAACAGGCGGGTCAGGAACTTGCCATGCGCCTTCAGGCAGGGACGGCCATAGGCGGTCCCGTGTTCGACGCCGGGCAGGCGCAAGGCGAAGGCGACGACCTCGTCATAGGTCATGGGTGTCATAGGTCATGGGCAACCCCTCGGAGACGCGACTATATGTTGGCCATGGACTCCGACAACACCCTCAAGACGCCCATCCTGGTGCTGGGCGCGACCAGCCTGATCGGCGGCCACCTGATGGCCCGGCTGGCGGACGAGGGGTTCGATCCCGTCGCCATCAGCCGCCGCCCGCCCGCCGGAGACGCCTGCTGGGTCGACGTCGACCTGACCGATCCGGACGTGGAGACGCGCCTGCCGCCGGCGGCGACGGTGTTCTCGCTGTCGCCGATCTGGTTGCTGCCGGCGGTGCTGCCTGGGCTGAAGGCGCGGGGCATGGTGCGGCTGATCGCCTTCTCCTCGACCAGCCGCTTCACCAAGGTCGCCTCGCCCGAACCCGCCGAGCGCGCGGTGGCGAAGGCGCTGCTCGACGCCGAGCAGGCGGTCGAGACCTGGTGCGCCGAGCACGGCGTCGCCTGGACGATCCTGCGGCCGACCCTGATCTATGACGAAGGCCACGACGAGAATGTCAGCCGCATCGCGCGGCTGGTGACACGCTTCCACGTCATGCCGCTATCGGGACGCGGCGAGGGCCTGCGCCAGCCGGTGCACGCCGCGGATCTGGCGGTCGGCGCCCTGGCGGCGGGGAAAGCGTCGGCGGCGCTGAACCGGGCCTATGACCTGGTCGGCGGCGAGACCCTGACCTATCGGGCGATGGTCGACCGGGTGTTCGAGGGGCTGGGCAAGACCCCGCGCAGCCTGCCGATGCCGCCCTGGCTGTTTGCTCTGCTGATGCGGCTGGCCAAGCCCTTCTATCCCGGCGCCACGGCGGCGATGGGGACGCGCATGGGCCAGGACCTGACCTTCGACTCTTCGGACGCGATGCGGGACTTTGGCTGGGCGCCGAGGGATTTTCATCCGCGATTCTAGTCGACGTCGGCCAGCACCATGGCGAAGGGCGTCAGGGCGCCGTCCTGCTCGACATAGCCGCTGACCAGCTTGCGGTCGGGCGGCAGGACGCCAAGGTCGATCTCCTCGGTCGGGAAGACCACCGTCCGGCGATCGCCAACGCAGACCACCAGCTCGTAGCCCTCCAGCGCCCGGCGCGACATCGCCTTGATGTAGGAATAATACGGCTCGCGCCGCCAGGCGGCGGGCTTGCCCGGATCGACGACGACGTTCAGCCGCTTGCCGTCGCGGTCGGAATACATGACGAAGCCGGCCTTGTCCGGCCGCCACTCGTCGCCCAGGCGGGACGAGGTCAGCCACAGGCAGTGAAAGCCCCGGCAGGCCGGCGGACGATGCTCGTAGTAGCCGCAGCCGCCGCCCTTCTTGAAATGGCCGCACCAGACGCCGTCGGGCTTCTCCAAAGCCTCGATGGCCAGGACCTTGCAGCACAGACCGCAGGATCCGCAGGCCTTGCCCGGGGCGGGTTGTTCGACGGTCAAGGTTTGGTCGTCGCTCATCGCGGCAGGGTCCTTATCACGCCAAGATCGACATCGCCCTCGGGCCGCATCTCCCAGGCGCGTTCGCCGACGATCACGTTGAGGGCGAGGCCCTTGGCGGCGCCCTGCTGGGCCCAGACGCGCAGGGTTCCGTAGAACGGCGGCTTGCGCCAGGCGTCGGGACGGGCTGGATCGACCTCGACCACCAGGCGCTGGCCGTCGTCCTCGCGGTGCAGGATGAACCGCGCGCGGTCCGGCCGCCACTCGGGACCCAGATGCTTGGCCTGCAGCCAGTAGCAGGCGTAGTCGGCGCAAGCCTTGGGGCGGTCCGCATAGATGGCGCAGCCCGAGCCCTTGCGGAAATGCCCGCACCAGGCGTGCGGCGGCTTCGCCAGCGCCTCTACGCCCATCAGCTTGCAGCACATGCCGCAGTCGCCGCAGCTCCGCTCGCCGTTCTCGGCGCCCATCCCGTCCCTCGCCCCCAGAGCAAGAGCTCCAGGCTGATCGTCAGGGGGCGGACGTTAGCGGCGCTGTGTGACGGTTTGATGGGCGCGCCTACCGCGCCGGGCAGGCCGAGCGGGTCAGGGCGTAGGCGGCGAATGGAGAGTCCTTGCCGCCGGCGCGGGCGACGATGCTCCAGGACAGCTTGTCGCCGTCCAGCCGCCAACGGTTGACGAAGGCGGCGTCCGGATAGGGATAGGTGATGTCGAACCCGCCCGGGACCGCCTCGCCCTTGCCGACGGCGGTGAAGTCGCCGCCGAAGCTGTCGGCCCAGAAGCCCGAGACGCCGATCGCCGGTCCGTCCTTGGGCGCGGGACCCCGACCGGCCAGGACCAGATGGGCGGCGTAGCGGTCGGCCGGATCGGCCTTGGCGTGGCTGTCGGCGTCGACGGTCAGCGCGGTCTCGAGCGCGGCGGGTCTGACCGCCAGCGTTATATCGACCGCCTTGCCCATCACGTCGCCTTCGCCGCGCCAGCAGCCTTCCAGCGCCTTGACCGAGGCGGGGATGGGCGCGGGCGGCGGATCCTCGGCGCACGCGACTCCGGTCATGCCCGCCAGCGCGAGACCCAGAAACAACGCCCGCATGTCATCCCCCTCGAAAAGCACGGGCGGCGAACCGACAGCGATTCGCCGCGTCGACCTATTCGACGCCCGTGGCGCTCCAGACGCCCAGCTCGTTGCCGGATGGGTCGGTGAAGTGGAAGCGGCGACCGCCGGGGAAGCTGAAGATCGGCGCGGTGATCGTCCCGCCCGCCTTGACGACCTTGTCCAGCATGGCCTCCAGGTCGTGGGCGTAGAGGATGACCAACGGTCGGTCGGTCGAACCCTCTTGCGGCTTGGCGAAGCCGCCGTCCGAACCCTCGCCCTCGAAGGCGGCGTAGTCCGGGCCGTAGTCGACGAAGGTCCAGCCGAAGGCGGCGGAATAGAAGGCCTTGGTCGCGGGCAGATCGCCGGCGGGCCATTCGATGTAGTCGATCTTGCCGTCCTCGCGCATGGCGATCTCCTCAAACAATGTTCTTTATTTGTTCTAGTTCGCCCTCAGGGCAGAGTCCAGACGCTGGTGCGCTTGACGGCCAGGTCTTCCAGCTCGCGGGTGGTCGGCACCTGGTACTCGGCCAGTTTCTCGAGTCCCTCCTTGGGGAAGTAGGTGCGGCCCGGATCGCCGATCAGCACGCGGGCGCCCGCGGCGTGGCCCTGCCGCAGCCAGGCCATCACCGCCTCCGCCATCGGGCGCTCGTAGCAGATGTCGCCGGCCAGCAGCACGTCGGCTTGCGGCGGCGGGGCGGTGAGCAGGTTCTGGTCGGTGAAGGCGATCTCGACGCCGTTGGCCTGCGCGTTCAGGCCGACGGCGGCCTCGCAGAAGACGTCGATGTCGGCGGCCAGCACGCTCGCCGCGCCCGCCTTCATCGCCGCCACGGCGACGATGCCCGAGCCGGTGGCGAAGTCGATCACCCGCTTGCCGGCGACGATCTCGGGATGGTCGAGGACATAGCGCGCCAGGGCCTGGCCGCCCGCCCAGGCGAAGGCCCAGAACGGCGGCGGCAGGCCGATCTCCTCTAGCGCCTCTTCGGTCAGCTTCCAGATCGGCGTGACCTCGTCGGCTAGGTGAAGCTTGAGCTCCGGCGTATGCGGCGGCGCCTGCAGGCGGGTGTTGTCGCGGATGAAAGCCCGGCGGCCTTCCAGAGTCTGGACGATCATGGACGGCGTTAGAGCATGCCCGGCCTCAGGCCGCGATGGGTTTGCTCGACGCGGCCTTCAGCACCGACAGATAGCCCGGCGCGGTCAGCATGCCGTCGGTCAGGCCCTTCTGCTCCAGCAGCCGGTGCGCCAAGGGCAGGTTCCAGCACGGGGTGTGCATGAACATGTGGTGCTCGGCGTGGAAGTTGACGTGGTAGGGCGCGACCAGGGCGCGCTCGATCCAGTTGGCGTGGGTGGTGCGAGCATGGCGGAAGGGATCGGGCTCGTCCTTGGCGACCAGGGCGTGCTCGGCGATGTTGCGCAGGCGGGTGACCAGCGGGAACCAGGTCGCCATCGGAACGACCCAAAGCGCCAGCCACGCCCACCACAACCCGAACGCCGACAGCACGACCAGCAGCCCCAGGTTCCACAGCAGGAACGGCGCCTGCCGGGCGACCTCGCCGGCGAAGATCGCGCCCTTCGGCTGGCCCTTGGCCTTGGCCAGCAGGAAGCCGAAGCGCTGCTTGAAGAAGGTCTGGCCCGTCAGGTCGCGGATCATCTTCCGGCGCAGCGAGGCGGCGGTGGTGGGGAAGGGCGCGGAGAGAATGAGGTCCGGATCCTCGGCCTGCTGGGCGTATTTGTGGTGGGTCAGGTGATAGGGGCGGTAGCGCGCCAGGGAGGCTCCGATCGGGGCGGCGCACAGCCACTCGCCCAGCCAGTCATTGACCTTGAGATTGGGATGGAGGCCGCCGTGCGCGGCCTCGTGCATCAGGATCGCCAGGCCCAGCTGCCGGGCGCCGATCAGCATCACGGCGATCAGGTAGGTCAGCGGATTGGGGAAGACCACGAACAGGGCCCCGGCCGCGACGATCACCGCCCAGGCGTGGGCGACCATTGCAATCCCGCGCCAGGACGAGCGCGCGGAAATCCGCGTCCATTCGTCGGGCGTGAACAGGTTCTGCGGTTTGACGCGGGCGGCGACGGCCATGGAACGGATCATGTCACATTCAGCTTAGGCCCGACAGGATGACCCTGCGTCATGACTTCTGGAGGTTCCGATGCGCCGCCTGATCACAGCTCTTGTCCTGGCCGTCGCCGCGACGCCCGCCGCCGCCGCCAGCTTCGACTGCGCCAAGGCGAGGGCCACCGACGAGCGGGCCATCTGCGCCAACCGCGCGCTGAACGACCAGGACGTCCGCGTCGACCAGCTGTACGGCATCACCCGCCATCTCGTGCCGATGGGCGGCCGCGACGCGATCATCGGCGACCAGCGCGCCTGGCTGAAGAGCCGCCATGCCTGCGGGGCGAACCAAGCCTGCCTGGCCAGGAGTTACGATCGGCGGCTGGCCGAGCTGAACCAGGTGATGGAACGGGTGTACCGCCAGGGGCCGTTCTAGAAAGCCCCTTGCCCCTCGCGGGGAAGGGGTCGGGGATGGGGGCGCTGCTCCGTGGTGGCCGAGGTTGGCGCTGACACCCCCCCCCCCCTGCCCCTCCCCGCAAGGGGGAGGGGAAGCGCCGCGTTAAAAGCTCACGCCGGGCTTCCACAGCCCCGCCACGAGACCCAGCACCACCAGAAGCCCCGCCAAGGCGTTCGACTTGAACAGCTTCAGCGCGCCCGGTCCGTCCTCGATCCGCACCGCCGCCGCCTGGCGCGACAGGTGCAGGGCGAAGGCGCCGGCGAACGGCAGGAACAGCGGGCCGAGGCCCCCGACCCAGGCCGAGGCGACGACCAGCGCCACGGAGGCCCCGTAGAAGCCCGCGACGCCCAGCTTCACGTGTTTGCCCAGGCGGCGCGTCGAGGACTTGATGCCGGCCAGGGCGTCGTCCTCGATGTCCTGGATCGCGTAGATCGTGTCGTAGCCCAGGGTCCAGAAGATCCCCGAGGCGTAGAGCAGGGCGGCCGACCAGGACAGATGCCCGACGGCGGCGGCGTAGCCCAAGAGGGCGCCCCAGTTGAAGGTCAGGCCCAGCCACGCCTGCGGCCACCAGGTGATCCGCTTCATGAACGGATAGGCCGCCACCAGGCCCAGCGACAGCACGCCCAGCAGGATCGCCGTCCAACCCAGGCAGATCAGAATCAGGAAGCTGATCAGGCTGCAGCCGATCAGAAAGCCCCAGGCCTGCTTGACGCTGATCAGCCCGGCCGGGATCGGCCGCAGGGCGGTGCGGGCGACCTGGGCGTCGAAGTCGCGGTCGACGATGTCGTTGAAGGCGCAGCCGGCCGCTCGCATCAGGGCCGCGCCGACGAACACGGCCAGCAGCAACAGCGGATTGGGCCAGCGGCCCTGCTCGGCGGCGGCCAGGGCGATCCCCTGCCAGCCCGGCAGCATCAAGAGCCAGATCCCCGCCGGCCGGTCGAAGCGGCCCAGCTTCAGCCACGGCCGCAGGCGTTCGGGCGCGTGGCGATCGACCCAGTTGGTCGCCGCGGCGTCGGGCAGGATGGCGTGCGTGTTCATGGCCGCAGGCTTACCCGCGCCGGCGCAAGGCGAAAAGAGCGGCCATAACGTTCAAGCCCGACGGAGCGCGATCGGCCAAGCTCACCTATGCGTACATAGATAAATCCAATCCCGTCGAGAAAAACGATCAATTGGATTTATGTAAGGCCGAGGGCCAAGGTTCGCTCACACCCAAGGCGGAGGCAGCCATGACCAAGACGACCATGACGACGACGGCCGGCGCGCCGATCGCGGACAACCAGAATTCGATCAGCGCCGGTCCGCGCGGTCCGCTGCTGATGCAGGACTACCAGCTGCTGGAAAAGCTGGCCCACCAGAACCGTGAGCGCATTCCCGAGCGCGTCGTCCACGCCAAGGGCTCGGCCGCTTATGGCACGCTGAAGATCACCCACGACATCAGCCGCTGGACCAAGGCCAAGGCCTTGCAGCCGGGCGCGGAAAGCGAGGTGCTGCTGCGCTTCTCGACCGTCGCGGGCGAGCGCGGCGCGGCGGACGCCGAGCGCGACGTGCGCGGCTTCGCGCTGAAGGTCTATACCGAGGAAGGCAACTGGGACCTCGTGGGCAACAACACGCCGGTGTTCTTCATCCGCGATCCGCTGAAGTTCCCTGACTTCATCCGCACCCAGAAGCGCCACCCGGTGACCAACCTGCGCTCGCCGACGGCGATGTGGGATTTCTGGAGCTTGAGCCCCGAGAGCCTACACCAGGTCACGACCCTGTTCAGCGACCGGGGCCTGCCGCAGGGCTACCGCTTCATGCACGGCTTTGGCAGCCACACCTACAGCTTCCTCAACGCCGCCAATGAGCGCGTGTGGGTCAAGTTCCACTTCAAGTCCCAGCAGGGGATCAAGAACTGGACGAACGCCGAAGGCAATGCCGTGATCGCGGGCGACCGCGAGAGCGCCCAGCGCGACCTGTTCGAGGCGATCGAGCGCGGCGACTACCCGCGCTGGACCTTCTCCCTACAGATCATGACCGAGGAAGAGGCCGAGCGGACGTCCTACAACCCGTTCGACCTGACCAAGGTCTGGCCGCACGGCGAGTTCCCGCTGATCGAGGTCGGCGTGCTGGAGCTGAACCGCAACCCGGACAACTATTTCGCCGAGGTCGAGCAGAGCTCGTTCTCGCCGTCGAACATCGTCCCGGGGATCGGCTTCTCGCCGGACAAGGTGCTGCAGGCGCGGATCTTCGCCTATGCCGACGCCCACCGGTATCGGATCGGCACGCACTACGAGGCGCTGCCGGTGAACCGTCCGCGCTGCCCGGTGCATCACTACCACGCCGACGGCGCGATGCGGTTCGACAGTCCGCCGCGCACCGACGCCTGGTATGAGCCGAACAGCTTCGGCGGGCCGGTCGAGGATCCGTCCGCGGCCGAGCCGCCGCTGCCGCTGCATGGCGACGCGGACCGGTTCAACCACCGGGACGGCAATGATGACTACAGCCAGCCCGGCGCCCTGTTCCGCCTGATGAGCCCCGACCAGCAGACCCAGCTGTTCGACAATATCGCGGCGGCCATGCAGGGCGTGCCCGAAGCGATCATCAAGCGCCAGCTGGTCCACTTCCACCGGGCCGATCCGGCCTACGCCGCGGGCGTCGCCCAACGCGTGGGAGTCTCGATCGCCGACATCGCCATCGCCGCCGAATAGGCGACGATTTCGGGGAGGACCGCATCACCGCTCCGTTGGTTCTCCCCGTCCTTTTTTGGAGTTCGACAATGACCACCGCCGCTCTTCGTGTTTCCGGTTGGAGCCTGCTGATGGCCGGCGGGGCGGCCGGGATCGTGCTGCCGCATCCGGTGACCACCACCCTCTGGACCGCCGCCGCGCGGCTGTTCGACAAGGCTGGCGATCGCGGCATGGTCGCGCGCCTGACCTCGGCGACCAAGTTCGGGCCGCGCATTCGGCGCGGTCTGGTCAAGGATCGCGACTCTAGCGCCCTTCGCCTGAGCCTCGCTTAAGGGTTCGCGATGTTGCGAGCCGCTCTCAATTCTCTCGACAGCGGGTTCGCCGGGCGCGAGGATCGGGCCATGGCTTCCGCCGCTCCGGATCGAAAATCGCGCCGCCGCCGTCTCAGCCGCGCCGAGCGCTGGGCGCTCGACGGCTTGGGCGGGGTGCTGGTCGCCACCGGGGCGGTCGGCATCGTCACGCCGGGCCTGCCCACCACCGTCTTCTGGATCGGAGCGGTGGTCTGCTTCCTGAAGACCCGCCCGCACGCCGTCCGCCCGATGCTGCGCACGCCCGTGGTCGGACCGGCGATCCGCGGCTTCCTGCGCTGGCGCCCGTTCGGACGGCGAAAAGGCGCCTCCCGCTAAGGCTCGCAAGGCCCTATCTAGCGGGCCATGACCGATATCCTCGAGGACGAAGACGAAATCGGCGCCAAGAAGCGCGCGCTGTCCAACCGCCAGGTGCTGGCCTTCGTGGCCCGCTTCTGGAAGCGGCGGCCGCTGCTGTTTGGCCTGGGCGTCGGCCTGACCCTGGTGGCGGTCGGCTTCGACCTCGCTCTGCCCTACGCCTCGGGACATCTCGTCGACACCGTCGCCAGCAAGCCTCGCGGCCACACCGACGCCTGGTCGGCCCTGGCCATGTTCATCGGCGTCTATTTCGCCTTCGCGGTGGTGCGCAACATCGCCCACCGGTTCTGGATCCCGCTGGCGGCCCGGAACATGGAGGAGATGACCAACGAGAGCTTCGCCAAGGTGCAGGCTTTCTCGTCGGATTGGCATGCCGACAGCTTCGCCGGCGCGACGGTGCGCAAGCTGACCCGCGCTATGTGGGGCTATGACAGCGTCACCGACGCGGTGACCATCTGGCTGGGCCCCGGCGTCATCGTCCTGATCGGCCTGTCGATCGCCATGCTGATCCGCCAACCGCTGGCCGGCGGGATCTCGCTGGTGGTGGTGGTCGCCTATTTGTCGGTGAACCTATGGGTCACCGAGCGTTATGTGCGGCCCAGCAACCTGAAGTCCAACGCGCTCGACTCCCAGATTGGCGGGGCCCTGGCCGACGCGGTGACCTCGAACCCCACCGTGAAGAGCTTCGGCGCCGAGGAGCGCGAGGCCCAACGCCTGGCCGAGGTGACGGCCGCCTGGCGCGACGCGGTGATGGTCACCTGGAACCGCTTCACCGACGTGTGGCTGGGCCAGAACCTGCTGCTGGTCGTGCTGCAGGCCGGCCTGACCGGCGCGATGGTCTGGGGCTGGACGCAAGGCACGGCCACGCCGGGCGATGTGGCCTTCGCGATCACCGCCTTCATGCTGATGAGCGGCTACTTGCGGAACCTGGGCGAGAACATCCGCATGCTGCAGAAGGGCCTCGACGACACTGAAGATGTCGCCGCCTGGACCCGGCTGGACCCCCAGATCGCCGACGCCCCTGGCGCGCCGGACTTCCAGCCGGGCCCCGGCGCGATCGAGTTCCGGGACGTGACCTTCCGCTACAAGGCCGCCGGCGCGCCGCTGTACGATCATTTCAGCCTGAAGATCGCGCCCGGCGAGCGGGTGGCCCTGGTCGGGCCGACGGGCTCGGGCAAGTCGACCTTCGTCAAGCTGGTCCAGCGCCTCTATGACCTGCAGGACGGCGCGGTGCTGATCGACGGTCAGGATGTCTCGAAGGTGACCCAGGCGTCCCTGCGCCGCGCCATCGCGGTGGTGCCTCAGGACCCGGCCCTGTTCCACCGCACGCTGTTCGAGAACATCGCCTACGCCAAGCCGGACGCCACGCGCGAAGAGGTCGAGGCGGCGGCGAAGAAGGCGCGCGCCCACGACTTCATCCTGAAGCTGCCCAAGGGCTACGACACCCTGGTCGGCGAGCGGGGCGTCAAGCTGTCGGGCGGCGAGCGCCAGCGCGTGGCCATCGCCCGCGCCTTCCTGGCCGACGCGCCGATCCTGGTGCTGGACGAAGCGACCTCGTCGCTGGACGTGGAGACGGAAGGGCTCGTCCAGGCCGCCGCCGAGGCGCTGATGGAGGGGCGCACCACGATCGTCATCGCCCACCGCCTGTCGACGGTGCGCGGCGCCGACCGGATCCTGGTCTTCCAGAAAGGCCGCGTCGTCGAGGAAGGCCGCCACGACCAACTGAAAGCGAAGGGCGGCGTCTATGCGCGGCTCAACGCGATCAGCGAGGGGGTGGGTTAGAGGGGAGCGGAGCCAAGAGGGCCTGGCGCGACCGGAGGCCCTCGAGGGCGATTGGGCTTGGAGGCGTCCGGCGCCCCCTCGCAGCCCTTCCCGACCGGTCGGATCATCAGCGCTTTGTCGCCGATGATCAGGTCGCGGGAGGTCCTCGGCTCGCTCATGCGCGCTTGGTCGGCTTCCAGAGCCTCTCCAAGATCAACCGAGCCGCAGCGGGCGCTCGTCTGGGCGACCAGCTCCCAGCGCCCGTTCTGGAACCGGAAGATGTCCGACTGATCGGTCGCGCCCAGCAGCACCTCGTCAGCCCCGTCGCCGTCGAAGTCGAAGATCAGCGCCTTGCAGACAGAACCCGGACCGATGCAGCCACCCCGCGCCTCGGTGTCCCAGGCCTGCTTCACGAAGGAGTCCGGCAGCTTGGCGCCGAGGGGGTAGACCTTGATCCCGCTGAAATCGGGCTTTTCGGGCTGCGCCGGCCGGCGTGCGCCAAGGGCGTCGGCCTCCCGAGCCCGCCGCGCGATCTCGGGCTCACGGCTGCCTTTCAACCGCTCCAGCGCCAGCCGCCCATAGCGCCCGCTCTCGAACCGCAAGAACTGGAAGTCGAACTTCGCCGGCGAGACCTTGCCCGACTCCAGGCGCTTGACCTGGCTCGCCACCGACAGCCGCGCCGGATCGGCGATCGGCGTGAAGAGGGCGATCAGCAGCAGGACGGAGACAGCGGCCATGATCAGGTTGGTCGGCTCCAGCGGCTTCATCCAGTCGCCCGGCCGCGTGGCGGCCAGCGTGTAGCCGATCGTGAAACCCACGGCGACGATCAGGTAGGCTGCCGCCATCACCCGGTCCGGCGTCAGGCCGTACTGGTGGATCCGCAGCCACAGGGCGTAGGCCGTCAGGATGACGATCGGGATCAGCAGCAGGCTCGCCAGCCGCGCGGCCCAGAGCAGGATCGAATTGGGCGGCTCGAGCCCGTCCTGGTAGGCGGCGTTGATCAGGATGATCAGGGCGGCGGCGGCCGACAGCAGCAACGAGGCGGCGGCCTTGGTGCTCCACAGCGGGGCGAGGCCCGTGAACGGCAGGGTGGCCAGAAAGCCGCCGGCGATCACCACCATCAGCGGCAGCAGCCAGGCCAGCAAAACGAGGCCCACCGTCCGCACGCCGCGCACCAGGCCCGCGCGGGCCTCGGTCAATTGCACGGCCATGTGCACGGCGGCGGCGAACATCAGGCCGGTGGCCGGGAAGGCGAAGGCGGTCTCGCCGATCAGCTTCTGGATCGCCGTGACGCCGATCAGCTTGAACAAGGCGCCGGCCAGGAACAGCAGCAGCCAGAAAGCGCCGGTGAAGGCCAGCGACAAGAAGAGGCGGACGGCGTTGGTCCCGACGAGGTCGAAATAGTCGGCATAGGGCGCGACCGGCTTGCCCGAGGCCTCGGCCGGCTGGACCAGGTGGTGGGCGATGAACAGCAGGGCGGCGACGGCGATGAACAGCGGCGGCGACAACGGTCCCGCGCCCAGGCGGTCGGGCGCGGCGCCGACCCAGGCGGCGTGCACGGCCATGATCGCGACCAGCGCCGCGGCCACCGCGCTCCAGGCGAGCAGAGGCCCGCGACGCATCGCCGACAGGGCCGACAGCGGCAGCAGCGGAACCGTCAGCACGCAGACCAGCAGCGGCGCGTAGAGCATGGGCGACGTCGCCGGCCAGCTCTTGGACTCGTCGGCCTTCTGCAGCAGGAAGAGGGCGATGCCCTGCGCCAGGCCGATCGCCAGGCGCGTCAACGCGGCGGCCCGCGCGCTGCTCTTATCCATGCTCGGCGTCTCCCTGGCTTTTCCGCAAGCGAGCACGCTTTGGAACAGTTGTGAAGATTGGCCGGGCGCCCTAGCAATTTCGTCCTCAGTCGAGGGGACGAACATGAAACAGGTTTTCGGAGGCGGCGTCGCGGCCGTGGTGGCGTCGCTGGTGTTGGCGGGTTCGGGGCTGGCGACGCCGGCCTGGGCTCAGGACAAGGGCGGCGACAAGCCCGCCGCGGAGAAGGGCCTCGACCTGCCCGCCCTGCCGGCCGACAAGTCGGTCAAGCAGACCACCGTCATCGCCGGCAAGACCATCGCCTACACCGCCACCGTGGGCTCGCTGCCGGTGCGCGACGAGAAGGGCAAGAAGGTCGCCGAGGTGGTCTACACCTCGTACGTTCTAGACGGTCCGCGCGATCCGAACCGGCCGATCACGATCGCCTTCAATGGCGGTCCGGGCGCGGCCAGCGTCTATCTGAACTTCGCTTTGGGCCCCAAGCGCGTCCAGTTCGGCGCGGAAGGCGATAGCCCCTCGGACTTCAGCAAGCTGCAGGACAATCCGGCCAGCTGGCTGGACTTCACCGATCTCGTCTTCATCGATCCGGTCGGCACGGGCTTCTCGCGCTCGCTGGTCGGCGAGGAGGAGACCAAGAAGCGCTTCTACGGCGTCAAGCAGGACATCGAGTACCTGTCGCGCATCGTCTTCGACTACCTGGTCAAGACCGAGCGCCTGACCTCGCCCAAGTATCTGGTCGGCGAGAGCTACGGCGGTTTCCGCGGCCCGCGCCTGGCCTATGAGCTGCAGACCGACCTGGGCGTCGCCGTGAAGGGCGTCGTGCTGGTCTCGCCGCTGCTGACCAGCGCCGGCCGCGCCTCGCAGGAGATCTCGCCCCTGCCGTCGATGTGGACCCTGCCGTCGATCGCGGCCGCCAAGCTGGAGCGGGACGGCAAGCTGACGCCCGAAAATATGAAGGCCGTCGAGGACTATACGCGCGGGGAATACATGGTCGACCTGATGAAGGGTTCGGACCCGGCCGCTCTCCAGCGCCTGACGACCAAGGTCTCGGCCATGACCGGCCTTGATCCCGACTATGTCCGCCGCGCCGGGGGGCGCCTGGAGACGCAGTCTTTCCTGCGCGAGGTGTTCCGCGACAAGGGGCGCCTCGGCAGCCGCTACGACAGCAACGTCACCTCGCTGGATCCCTTCCCGTTCGCGCCGGAGCAGGAGGTCAACGACCCGATCCTCGACGCGATCATCGCCCCCACGACCAGCGCCATCGTCGACTTCACCACCCGCATCGTCGGCTGGAAGCCGGAAGCGCGCTACGAGGCGCTGTCGAACACCGTCAACCGCCTGTGGGATCGCGGCCGGGGCCCCGACACCGAGTCGGTCACCGACCTGCGCAAGGCCGTCTCGGTCGATCCGAAGCTGAAGGTGCTGATCGTTCACGGCTACAACGACCTGTCGTGCCCGTTCTTCGCCTCGCGCCTGGTCGTCGACGCCATGCCGGCCACGGCCGCCGGCCGGGTGACCCTGTCCAACTATCCGGGCGGCCACATGTTCTACAGCCGTCCCGACAGCGGCGCGGCGTTCCGCAAGGACGTGATGGCGCTGTACGGGGCGAAATAATCGAAGGCCTGTCGGCGGGGAGCTTCCGCGAACGTCCTGAGGTCTAGCGATCGAGGAACGACCGATGATGAAGCCCCCCGCCGCGTCCGTCGACGACTACCTCTCCAAGCTGCCCGCTGACCAGCGGGCGGCGCTGGAGGTTCTCCGCGGCCAGATTCGCGCGCTCGCCCCCGAGGCGACCGAGGCCATCAGCTATGGCCTGCCGACCTTCAAGCTGAACGGCAATCTCGTGCACTTCGGCGCGGCCGCGAAGCACTGCGCCTTCTATCCGGGGGCGGTGGTCACGCAGTTCCAGGATCGCCTGAAGGGTTTCGAGACGGCCAAGGGCACGATCCGCTTCCAGCCGGACGCGCCGCTGCCGCCGGACTTGATCGCCGACATCGTCCGCCATCGCGTCGCCCAGAACGCCGCGATCGCGGCCGAGCGGAAGGCGCGGAAGACGCGATAGGCGCGCCGCGCTTTTCAACCGATCGACGGCCTAAGCGCGTCGCGGGTTTCCCCATGCCGTCGCGCGAAGTCGACGAACGCCTTGAAGGCGGCCGTCGGATTGCGTCGGCTGGGATAGTAGAGGCTCAGAGGCGACAGGGTCGGCGTCCAATCCTCGAGTACGGGCGCAAGGCGGCCGGCCTCGATATCGTCTCTCACGTCGGACTCCATCGCCAGGGCCAGACCGACGGAGGCCAGGGCCGCGGTGCGTGCGAGGCTCGCTTCGTCGAGCGTTAGGGCGCCCTCCACGTCGACCTGGACCGACTGGCCATCCTTCTCGAACGGCCAGCGGTAGATCGCGCCATTCGGAAGCCGAACGCGGAGACAGGAATGCTGGGCGAGGTCCTGGGGGACCACCGGGATGCCGCGCGCTTTCAGATAGCTCGGCGCGCCCACCACGACATTGCGCCGCGCACCGCCTAACGGGACCGCGATCATGTCGGCCGGCACGAAGTCCGCGCTGCGGACGCCGAAGTCGAAGCCGCCCTCGACAATGTCCACCAGCCGACCCTCTGTGACGACATCGATATGCACCTGAGGGTGCACGCGCAGGAACGGTAGGACGAGCCAGGAGAAAATCTCCCGCGCCGCCGTTGGAAAGGCGTTGATCCGCAGCGTGCCCGAGGGAGCGGTCCTTTGAGAGCGGGCAATGTCCATCGCCTCGTGAATGTCCCGCACGGCGGGCGCGACCTGCGAGACAAACTGCCGCCCGGCCTCCGTCAAGGAGACGCTTCGCGTCGTGCGGTTGAAGAGCCGTACGCCCAGAGTGCGCTCCAGCTTCGCGATCGCGTTACTCAGCGCGGTCGTTGAAACCCCAAGCTCAAGCGCGGCCGCGCGAAACTTGCCTCGCCGGGCGACCATGAGAACAGCGTCCAACTCCGTCAGGCTGCTTTGCATCATTGTCCCGACTTTCGAAATGAAACGTCCCGAATTGGCCTGATTATCACGCAACCTGGCCATCTCTACCTTGTCTGGCAAGCGCACTGGCGGCCGCCCGGCTGCGACCGCTGAAGGAGGACAGGAAAGATGTCGCTCGAACTTCCATCGCCGATCGGCGCGTATGTGGACGCCAACGCCCGTCTCGACGCCGCCGCCATGCTTCAACCGTTCGCGGCTGACGCCGTCCTTGTCGACAACGGCGCTGTCTTTCGGGGGCGCGCCGAGATCGGCGGCTTGTTTGAAGAAGCCGTGATCCCGGTGAAGGCGATCTTTACGCCCGACACCGTCCGGCGCGAGGACGGGCAGGTCGTCGTCGAAGGCCCCGCCCGAGGCGACTTCAAGGGCAGTCCGATCCGCTTCACCTACCGCTTCACCCTTGAAGAGGGCCTCATCAAAGCCCTGGAGATCACGGCATGACCCTCAAGGCTGATCCGACCGAATTCGCGGGCAAGCGCGTGCTTGTCAGCGGCGGCTCCAAGGGCCTGGGCCGCGCCACCGTCGATCGTTTCCTGGCCGGCGGCGCCCGGGTGATCACCGCCGCCCGCGGTAACTTGGAGTCCATCGACGGCGTCGAGTTCGTCCAGGCGGACCTGACGACGGTCGAGGGCGGCGAGATGCTGGCCAAGGCCGCGCTCGAACGTCTGGGCGGCGTCGACATTCTCGCCCATGTGATCGGCGGCTCGAAAACCCCGGGCGGCGGCTTTGTCGCCTTGACGGACGATCACTGGCTCTCGGAACTGAACCTGAACCTTCTGGCGACGGTCCGCCTTGATCGTCTGCTGATTCCGCAGATGGTCGAGCGGGGCGCCGGCGCGGTGGTGCACGTCGCTTCGATCCAGGCGGCGCTGCCGCTCCCCGAGACGACCACGGCCTACGCCGCCGCCAAGGCCGCGCTCCGAACCTACAGCAAGTCGATCTCGAAGGAATTGGGTCCCAGAGGCGTGCGGGTGAACGCCGTCTCGCCCGGCTGGATCATGACCGAGGCCTCCGTGGATTTCCTGCAGCGCATCCAGGCCGCCAACGGAGGGACGATCGAGGATGCGCGGCGGTCAGTCCTCGACGGCCTCGGCGGCATTCCGATCGGGCGTCCGGCCGACCCTCATGAAGTCGCGGACCTTATCGCCTATCTGGCCTCGGCTCGCGCCGCCGCGATCCACGGCGCGGAGTTCGTCATTGATGGCGGGACGACGCCGACCGTCTAGAACCGGTTCGTCCTAGCGCGCCAACCTTCCATCCTCTAGCGCGCTGGGCTCGAACGAGAAGATCACCTCGGGGTCGGGCTTGGCTACGCCCTTGGCGATCTTCTTGTCGCCGGCCGCGTGCAGCAGCCAGCGGATGACGTTGAGCCGGGCGGCCTTCTTGTGATCGGCGCGGACGCAGATCCACGGCGCGACGTCGCTGTGGGTGCGCATCAGCATCTCGTCGCGGGCCTTCGTGTAGTCGTCCCACTTCTCCTCGGCGACCCTGTCGAGGTCGCTGGTCTTGAAGGCCTTCAGCGGGTCCTCGCGGCGGGCCTTCAGGCGCTTGGCCTGCTCCTCGCGGCTGATGTCCAGCCAGAACTTCACATAGCGGGTGTCGTTCTCGACCAGCATGCGTTCGAAGGCGGGGACGTCGCGCAGGAACTGCTCCTGCTGCTTGGGCGTCGAGAAGTCCATGACCCGCTCCACCCCGGCGCGGTTGTACCAGGAGCGGTTGAACAGCACCGCCTCGCCGCACGCCGGCAGATATTCGACATAGCGCTGGAAATACCATTCGCTGGCTTCGCGATCGGTGGGCTTTGGCAGGGCCACGACCGTGGTGGCGCGCTTGGAGAGATGCTCGACGATGCGGGAGATCGTCCCATCCTTGCCAGCGGCGTCGCGGCCCTCGAACACGGCCAGGATCTTCCAGCCGTCCTTGATGGCCTTCTTCTGCATGGCGATCAGGGCCAACTGCAGCTGGACCAGTTCGTTGTCGTAGTCGTCGGACTTGCTCATTGGGCGAGCCTACCCCCGAAGGTCTTGATTAGGCTAGAAGGACGCCATGATCCGTCTTTTCGTTCCCAACGACCTGTCGGCCGGCGCCGGCGTCGTCCCCACCGTCGACCAGTCCCGCTACCTGACCTCGGTCATGCGCCTGTCGGTCGGCGACGCGGTGCTGCTGTTCAACGGCCGCGACGGCGAGTGGCGCGCCAGCATCGTCGAGGCGACCAAGCGCGGCTGCCTGCTGAAGGCCGAAGAGCAAACCCGACCGATGCACATCGGGCCGGACCTCGATCTCATCATCGCCATGGTCAAGCGCGGGCGGGTCGAGACGATCGTCGAGAAGGCCGCCGAGCTGGGCGCGCGCCGCGTTCGCCTGACGATCACGCGCCGCACCAATGTCGACTTCGTCAAGCTGGGACGCCTCGACGCCATCGCCATGGAGGCGGCCGAGCAGACCGGCCGTCTCGACGTGCCCGAGATCGTCGATCCCGAGAAGCTGGACAAGATCCTGGACGGCTGGGACCCCGCGCGGCGTCTCGTGTTCTGTGACGAGGGCGGCGACGCCAAGCGGGCCATCGAGGCGCTCGCGGGAACGGGCGGGCCGGCCGCGATCCTGATTGGGCCGGAGGGCGGCTTCGCGCCCGAGGAACGCGAACGGCTGCGGGGGCTTTCCTTCGTCACGCCGGTGTCGCTGGGGCCTCGCATCCTGCGCGCCGACACCGCCGCGATCTCGGCCATGACCCTTTGGCAGGCGGCGGCCGGGGACTGGAGATAGAATTAAGCTCAAGGTCGCCCCTTGAGGTTCGCAAAGAAAACGCCCAACTGGGCGTGACCGAGTAGTATCGCCGTCGGCGGAGAGAAGGGCCCTCTCCACCCGCAGCATCGCAACCCCTGGGGAGGGACGGCTTGCATGGCCGACACCGCTAGCGTCCAGGAGCGTCCGCTGACGCTCTCCGACCTGACCGACTATTTCGCCCGGGGCTGCAAGCCCAAGGACGCTTTCCGCGTGGGCGCGGAACACGAGAAGTTCGGCTTCTACCTGAACTCGCACGCCCCTGTTCCCTATGAGGGCGACAAGGGGATTCACGCCCTGCTGACCGGCCTGCAACGCTTCGGCTGGACGCCTGTCATGGAAGGCCCGACCATCATCGGGCTGGAGCGCAACGGCGCCAATGTCAGCCTGGAGCCGGGCGGCCAGTTCGAGCTGTCGGGCGCGCCGCTCAAGACCATGCACGACATCTGCGACGAGACCGGCAAGCACCTGGACGAGGTCAAGACCGTCGCCGACGAGCTGGGGCTGGGCTTCGTGGGCCTGGGCTTCTCGCCGCTGTGGAAGCGCGAGGAGGTGCCGGTCATGCCCAAGGGCCGGTACGTGATCATGCGCAACTACATGCCCAAGGTCGGCAAGCTCGGCCTCGACATGATGCTGCGCACCTGCACGGTGCAGGCCAATCTGGACTTCTCCAGCGAAGCCGACATGGCCGCCAAGTTCCGCATGAGCCTGGCCCTGCAGCCGATCGCCACGGCCCTGTTCGCCAATTCGCCGTTCACGGAAGGCAAGCCCAACGGCTTCCTGTCGGCCCGCGCCAATGTCTGGACGGACACCGACGCCGACCGCACGGGCCTGTTGTCCTTCGTGTTCGAGGACGGCTTCGACTTCGAGCGCTACGCCCGCTACGCGCTGGACGTGCCGATGTACTTCGTCAAGCGCGGCGACAAGTACATCGACGTGGCCGGCCGATCCTTCCGCGACTTCATCGAGGGCGAGCTGCCCGAGCTGCCGGGCGAGATCGCCACGATGAAGGACTGGGCCGACCACACGACGACCGCCTTCCCGGAAGTGCGCCTGAAGACCTATCTGGAAATGCGCGGCGCCGACGCCGGTCCGTGGAGCCGTCTATGCGCCCTGCCGGCGCTATGGACCGGCGTGTTCTACGATGACGCCGCCCTGGCGGCGGCGTGGGATCTCTGCAAGGCCTGGACGATCGAGGACCGCGAGGGCCTGCGCCGCGACGTGCCGCGCCTGGGTCTGAAGGCCAAGGTCGCCGGCCGCACGGCTCAGGACGTGGCCAAGGACTTCGTCGCCATCGCCAAGTCGGGCTTGAAGAACCGCGCCCAGCTGAACGGCGGCTTTCTGGACGAGACGATCTACATGGGCGAGCTGGAAGAGATCGCCGACAGCGGTATCACCCCCGCCGAGCGCCTGCTGGCGCTCTACAACGGCGATTGGAAGGGCGACATCAGCCGGGTGTTCACCGACTGCGCCTACTAGGGCCTAGAAGATCGCTCGGGCGGCGGCGATGATGGCCGCCCACGAGCCGATGGCGAAGGCCACCGCCGCTAGCCGGCCCCAGGCGATGCGGGGACGGTCGGCCGCGGCGTGAACGGCGTCCGCGTGATTGAAAGAAACGTAGGCCATGGGTTTCCTCCGCGCCCCTCTGCCGGGAGCTCGACCATAGGGTCGCGCCAGCAGCTCTTAACGCGGGCTTAAGTCCGGCGGGATGCGACCAAACGGCCGGAGGGTGCGGCTAAATGGCGCCCACGCCCTTGTTGGGCGGGTCGAGGTCGGACTCTGTGTTTTCGGTCTCCGGCATGTCGACGTTCGGCGGCCAGCGCTCGGCCTGGCTGTTTCCCGAGCCGCTGTCGGTGTGCAGGACAACCTCGTCGACATCCATCGCCTCGGTCTCGGCGGGAGAGCGGTCGTTCAGCTGGAATTCCACGTGCTCGGGATAGAAGGCGATGCGCCCGGCGATCGGCCCGACGGCCGCGTAGGGGTCCTCGTAGGACCAGGCCGCGTTCTCGATGATCTGGCGGTCGCGATAGATGGTGAAATAGGCCGCGTCGCCCTTGTAGGGGCAGTGAGTCACCTTGTCGGTGCGGCGCAGGAACGGCGTCCGCACGCTGTCGCGCGGGAAGTAGTAGACCGGCGGATAGTCGGCCTCGCGCAGCACCAGCACGTCGTCGCTGTCGGCGATTTCGTGGCCCTCGAAGATCACCCGCACCACGCCCGGGACGGGGTCGATCGTGATCGGATGGCTGGCGTCGGGGATCTTCATCTTCGGCTCCCGGGAAACAAAACGTCGGACGAACAACGCGCGGAGACGCGGCCAAGCTCCCGCGTTGGGGCGTGACGCGCGCTGGAACGGCATGCCGTTGCTTGTGAAACGCCCGGCCGCGTGATCTTCTCCCCGCCCATTGGGGTCGGCGAGGGCGATTTGACCCGGACCGCGCCGAGGAGGCGCACCGGGACGGTCCGCGCGGCTCGTCACGTTTCTTAAAAGCTTGGGCAAGGCTTGGGTATGAACATCGTTATCGCCGCGGGCGTCCTGATCACGCTCGTGACCGGAATTCCCGTCCTTATCCAGCTGCTCAAGGGCCATCCGCGCGGCCTGATCATCTGCTTCCTGGCCGAGATGTGGGAGCGGTTCTCCTACTACGGCATGCGCGCGATCCTGATCTTCTATCTGACGCAGCACTTCCTGTTCGATCCGAAGACCGCATCAGGCCACTACGGCTCCTACACCTCGCTGGTATACCTGCTGCCGCTGCTGGGCGGCATGCTGGCCGACAAGTGGCTGGGCACGCGCAAGGCGGTGGCGTTCGGCGCTCTGCTGCTGGTGGCCGGCCATCTGGCCATGGCGGTCGAGGGCAAGCCGGCGGTGCAGACGCTGACCTATGGCGGCGCGACCTACGAGTTCCAGTCCGAAGGCCGGGGCCAGGAGCGCGTGTCGCGTCTGGTCGTCGCCGGCAAGCCCTACGAGGTCGCCGCCACCAAGACGGGCGACTTTGAGATCGAGGGCCTGCCTGCCGGCGCGCCGCTGCCGGCCGTGCTGCCCAAGGCCGATTACAAGCTGGATGTGACCGCCCGCGACCCGTTCTATCTGAACGTCTTCTGGTTCGCCCTGTCGCTGATCATTCTGGGCGTCGGCTTCCTCAAGCCCAACATCTCGACGATCGTCGGCCAGCTTTATCCGCAGGGTGATCCGCGCCGCGATCCGGGCTTCACCCTCTACTACTACGGCATCAATCTCGGCTCGTTCTGGGCCTCGATCCTGTGCGGCCTGCTGGGCGTCAGCGTCGGCTGGTGGGCGGGCTTTGGCCTGGCGGGTCTGGGCATGCTGGCCGGCTTCATCGTCTTCGTGCTCGGCAAGCCTTGGCTGGAGAACAAGGCCGAGCCGCCCCATCCCGAGGCCCTCAAGACGAAGGTCCTGGGCCCGCTCAGCCTGGAGACGGCGATCTACGCCGTCTCGCTGCTGGGCCTCGTCGGCATCTTCTTCCTGGTGCAGTTCAACGGCGTCGTCGGCATGGCCCTGAACGTCGGCATCATCGCCTCGCTGGCCTATATCGGCTGGTTCATGATGACGCAGTGCGCGAAGGCGGAGCGCGAGCGGCTGGCGCTGGCGGTGTTCCTGATCTTCGGAGCGGTGGTGTTCTGGACCCTGTTCGAGCAGGCCGGCTCGTCGCTCAGCCTGTTCGCCGCGACCAACGTCCAGCTGGACTTGGTGCGCGAGCCCGTGCGCCTGCTGGGCGGCGCGATCACCCTGGGCACGCTGGAACAGTTGAAGGCGGCCGCGATCGATCCGGCGTCGACCTTCTGGGTCAACACCAGCTTCAACGCGCCCCAGACCCAGATGCTGAATGCGGGCTGGATCCTGATCTTCGCGCCGGTCTTCGCCGCGCTGTGGACCTTCCTGGGCGCGCGCGGGCGCGATCCGAACCCCGTGATCAAGTTCGGCCTGGCGCTGATCCAGGTCGGCGCCGGCTTCCTGTTGCTGCAATGGGGCGCGACCTTCGCCGACGGCGCGTTCCGCCTGCCGCTGGTCTTCCTGGTGCTGATGTACATGCTGCACACCACCGGCGAGATGTGCATGTCGCCGGTCGGCCTCTCGCAGATGACCAAGCTGTCGCCACTGTCGATGGTGTCGTTCATGATGGCCGTCTGGTTCCTGGCCCTGGCCATCGCCCAGTGGGTCGGCGGCAAGGTCGCCGGCCTGGCGGCGACCGAAACGGTTGGCGGGCAGGTCCTCGATCCGGCCCTGGCCCTGGCCTCGTCGCTGAAGGTCTTCAACGTGATCGGCCTCGTGGCCGTCGTGATCGGCGTCGGCTTCCTGGCCCTGTCGCCAATCCTGAAAAAGTGGTCGCACGGCGCCGACGAGGTGACCGCCTGACCCTCCGAGCGAACGAAGGGCCCCGGCGACGATTCCGGGGCCCTTCCCGGGACGCAGAGGGGCCGCGTCCCTACTCCAGGTGGGAACGGCCCGGCGATGGCTCAAATCGCCGGACCGCTTTCCGCTCCTACCCGAAGCCCAAGGCGCGGCGCCTCGCGCCGCGCGATTCTGAAAGTCCGTGGGCCGACCTAGCCGAGGTCTTTGCGACTATTGTGACGGTCGCCGGACTTGCGGGCAGCGTGCCGAAACAGGCGGCGCGGGAGAAGTTACAAGCCTGAAATCTGGATTAAACCTTCGACAGAAAAGGCTGGCGGAGACGGTATGGACGACGCGACGACGACCCTGACCCCGGACGATCTGGCGGGCTTCTCCGGCGAGGCCTTGCTGGCTCTCAACAACGCCCACGCCTTGGAGCTGTCCTGGCTGGCGCCGGAACGGCTCGTCCAGCTGGTCGGCGAGGCGTTCGTCGCGCGTCGCGTCGGCGTCGCCGACGCCCTGCTCCTGGCCTTCGACCAGGACGCCGACTACGACAGCGTCAACTTCCTGTGGTTCCGCGAGCGCTTCAACCGCTTCGTCTATGTCGATCGGGTGGTGGTCGCCGACGCCGCGCGCGGGCGAGGGCTGGCGCGGCGCCTGTACGCCGACCTCTTCGCCGCCGCCCGCGCCGCCGGCCACGCGCGGATCGTCTGCGAGGTCAATTCCGACCCGCCCAATCCCGCGTCGGACGCCTTCCACGCCGCGCTCGGGTTCGTTCCGGTGGGAACGGCCGAGATCCACGGCGGCAAGAAGACGGTGACCTATCTGGAGCGGCGGCTCTAGACCGCCGTCCCGCCGACCGTCAGGCCGGTGATCTTCAGCGACGGCTGGCCGACGCCGACCGGCACGCCCTGGCCGGACTTGCCGCAGACGCCGATGCCGGGGTCGAAGTCGAAATCGTCGCCGATCATCGTCACCTTGGTCAGGGCGCTGGGACCGTCGCCGATCAGGGTCGCGCCCTTGACCGGCGCGGTGATCTTGCCGTCCTCGACGAGATAGGCCTCGGTGCACTGGAAGACGAACTTGCCGTTGGTGATGTCGACCTGGCCGCCGCCGAAATTGGCGCAGTAGAGGCCGCGCTTCAGCGAGGCGATCATCTCCTGGGGATCATCCTTGCCGGCCAGCATGCCGGTGTTGGTCATGCGCGGCATCGGCATGTGGGCGTAGGACTGACGACGGCCGTTGCCGGTGGCCTTCATGCCCATGAGGCGGGCGCTCATCCGGTCGTGCATGTAGCCGACGAGGATGCCGTCCTCGATCAGGATGGTCCGCTCGGTCGGGGTGCCCTCGTCGTCGACGGTCAGCGAGCCGCGGCGGCCGGCGATCGAGCCGTCGTCGAACACGGTGACGCCCGGCGCGGCGACGCGCTCGCCAATGCGGCCCGAGAAGGCGCTGATGCCCTTGCGGTTGAAGTCGCCTTCCAGGCCGTGGCCGACCGCCTCGTGCAGCAGCACGCCGTTCCAGCCCGGGCCCAGCACCACGTCCATCTCGCCAGCGGGACAGGCGACGGCGTCGAGATTGACGAGCGCCCGACGCAGGGATTCCTCGACCTGCTCCCGCCACTTGTCCGGGCTGATCCAGGCGGCGAAGCCAGCGCGGCCGCCGGCGCCGGAGCTGCCGGTCTCGCGCCGGCCGTCCTTCTCGACCGTGACCTGGACATTGACCCGCACCAGCGGGCGCACGTCGCGGATCAGGCGGCCGTCGGCGCGCAGGATTTCGACCACCCGGCGCTCGCCGGCCAGCGAGGCCATCACCTGCACGACGCGCGGGTCGCGGGCGCGGGCGAAGGCGTCGATCTCCTGCAGCAGGGCGACCTTGTCGGAGAAGTCGGGCGAGGAAACCGGATTGTCCTCGCCGTAGAGCTTTTCGTTGGTGGCGCGGGGACCCTCGGCCGCGACGCCGGCGTGGCCGCGCTTGGCCAGGCTGGCCGAGTCCGCCGCGCGACGGATGGCGGCTTCGGAGATCTCGGCGGCGTGGGCGTAGCCGGCCGTCTCGCCGGCCACAACGCGCAGGCCAAAGCCTTCGCCGCTGTCGTAGGAGGCGCTCTTCAGCCGTCCGTCGTCGAACACGAAGGACTCGCTTTCGGAGCGTTCGAGGAAGAGTTCGCCGTCGTCGGCGCCGGCGAGGGCCTCGCCCAGAACCTGGCGGGCGCGTTCGGGATCGACGCCCGCGGCGTCCAACAACGACAGGGAAGAGGCGGGGAAGGGAGCGTTCATGGCCTACAGGTAGGCCTTCCGAACGCGTCCGTCACCCCGCCCCTTTTGTCGCGGATCAGTATTCGCGGCGGACTTCGCCCGAACCGGTGATCTCGCTCGTGACGGTCTTGGGTTCGGTGCGCAGCTCGACGTCGCCGCTGCCGGAGATGTCGATCTTGGCCTTGTCGGTGGCGAAGATCGCGCCGCCGCCGCTGCCCGAGACGTCCACGATCGCTGTCTTGGCCTTCAGGCCCGACAGATCGACGTGGCCGGAGCCCGAGCTGTCGATCGAGGCCGTCTCGACCCGGCCGGCCGCCTCGACGTCGCCGCTGCCGCTGACGTCGACCGAAATGGTCGGGTGGTCATAGCGGCGGATGTCGAGATCGCCCGAGCCGCGCACGTCGAACTTGGTGACGTCCGGAGCGATCACCGTGATCCTCACCTGCTCGGAGTCGCTTTCGACATGCACGCCGAGCGCATTGATCGTCACGCGGCCATGATCGACGTAGTTGGTGTCGTCCAGGCTGATGCGGCCGCCCTCGACGCGCAGGCGGTCGACATAGGACTGTCGGCCGGACACCACGATCTTGGCCTCCGGGCCCTGGACGAACACGACGTCCGCCGGCAGGTCCAGTTGCAGCGTGTCCTTGCCGGTCCAGGCGAAGGTGCGGTCGACGACCGGCGAGGTCTTCACCGAGACGCTTTCGGTGCGAATCACCTTGCCGTCCTTGTGGATGACGACGGTGTCCTTCAGCGGAAACGTCCAGCCTTCGTTCAGGAACTGCGGGCCGGCGATGACCGCCACCCCGGCGAAACAGCCGACGGCGAGCGCGAAGCTGGCCGCGGCGACGATGAGCGAGTTGCGGATCAGCATAGTGTCCCCTCCTTTTCCCCTCAGGCCTGTTCGATGGCCGGCTTGAGCAGCCGGTAGTGAAGGCGGGCGTACCAGACGACCGCGTTGAAGACGCCGACCGTGACCAGGGTCAGCAGGGCGCCCAGGCAGGTCGCCACGCCCATCAGGCCCAGGCCCGCCAGGAAAGCGGTGATCGGCCCGCCGGGCGGTCCGGTCAGAGGACCGGCCGCGAACACCACGCCGCCGGCGAAGAACACCGCGACCACGGCCACCAGCACCCCGAACAGCGCGCCCAGCACGCCCATCAGCACGGGCAGCAGGATCAGCACGTCGATGGCGCCCAGGCCCAGCAGGGCGATGACCGCCGCCATGGCGTTGGACGGGTTCTTGCGCTCCTCCCACTGCTTGAGGCCGGCCTCGGCGCGCAGCTCGCGGGCCAGACGGTCGGGATCGCCCAGGGCGGCGGCCACCTCGGCCTCGCTGCGGCCGGCGGCCTCGGCGTCGGCGAAGTGGGCCTCGTGGTCGGCGACGATGTCGGCGATCGTGGTCACCGGCAGGCCGGCCAGGCCGCGCCGCAGGCGGGTCATGAATTCGGCGCGGGTCATGCGGCGGCTCCCACGATGGCGTTGACGGCCTGGGTGAAGGCGACCCACTCGGTCTTCTGCTGCTCCAGGCTGCGGCGGCCCTGCGCCGTCAAGCGGTAGTATTTGCGCGGCGGACCGCTCTGGCTTTCCACCAGATAGGTCTCGACCAGCCCATCCGACTGCATGCGGCGCATCAGCGGATAGATCGTCCCTTCCCCCATATCGATGTCCCTCGTGAGCCTGCTGGCGATCTCGTAGGCGTAGCTGTCGGCGTGCGAGAGCAGGGCCAGCACGCACAGCGCCAGCACGCCTTTCTTCAATTGGATTTCAATGGCTTCCGGCACGTCGTCCTGGCCTCCTTGGATGCTCCCTAGTACCGCATGGTACTGAGTATCGCAAGGTACCTATCCATGAACGATACGTAATGATGCGGAAATGGCGGGAAGCGTGGAGAGGCGGCTGAGTTCGGGCGGGAGGAAACGCGCGCACGGCAAGACCGCGCACAGAGTGTGGTCTCTGGCGCTTGGCAACGGCTGGCGATGCGCGTATGCAGCCTCAGAACGGCCTTTTTCGGGGCGGGCTGCGTGTGACTTTGCGTCTTGTTGGACGCCGTCGCTCGCACGACCGCATCGGGGGTCGTCATAAGCAAGTCGGCGCGGCGTGACATTGATCGACGTCAAACGGTCAACGCCAAATCGCCGCCGAAACGGGCCGTGAGGGATATGAAGGCGCAATTTTCGGGGATTCGGCGGGTCTTGACGGGCGCCAGCGCGCTCGCCGCCAGTGTCGTTTTCGCGGGGCACGCCCTCGCCGAGGATCTTTTGGGGCAGCCGACGCCGGGGGCGATCGATCTGCAACCGGCCGCGTCGGAGCTGAAGCACCACGCGATCTGGTTCCACAACGTGATCCTGCTGCCGATCATCACGGCCATCACCCTGCTGGTGCTGGGCCTGCTGATCTGGATCATCGTCCGCTACAACAAGAAGGCGAACCCGGTTCCGGCCAAGTTCAGCCACAACACCACGATCGAGATCATCTGGACCCTGGTGCCGGTGCTGATCCTGATGGTCATCGCCATCTTCTCGTTCCGGCTGCTGTTCCACTACAACGACATGCCCAAGCCCTACATGACCGTGAAGGCCACGGGCTATCAGTGGTACTGGGGCTACGAATATCCCGACCAGAAGATCAGCGAGATCGTGTCGCTGCCGCTCACCAAGGAGCAGGCGACCGCCAAGAAGGTCCCGTATCTGCTGGCCGCCGACAACGCCATGGTCGTTCCCGTGGGCAAGGTCGTCCGCGTGCAGGTCACCGGCGCCGACGTGATCCACTCGTTCGCCCTGCCGGCCTTCGGCCTGAAGACCGACGCCATCCCCGGCCGCCTGAACGAAACCTGGTTCAAGGCCGAGAAGACCGGCGTCTTCTACGGTCAGTGCTCGGAGCTGTGCGGCGTCGACCACGCCAACATGCCGATCGAGATCCGGGTGGTGACTCAGGCTCAGTTCGACACCTGGGTGAAGTCGAAGACGGCCCCGCCGGCTCCGGCCGCCGCCCCCGCCGAGGCCGCCCCGGCCGCCGCGACTCCGGCCGCGACCCCGGCCGCCGCTCCCGCTTCCGCTCCGGCCGCGGCGCCCGCCGCGCCGGCGGCTTAAGAACTCGCAGGATAAAGTCCGATGGCTCACGCCGCTGACATCGACCACCACGACGGCCACGACGCCGATCACAAGCCGCCCTTTTTCGCCCGCTGGTTCTTCTCGACGAACCACAAGGACATCGGCACGCTGTACATCCTGTTCGCCATCATGGCGGGCATCGTCGGCGGCGCCTTGTCGGGTCTGATCCGCTGGGAGCTGATGGAGCCGGGCATCCAGGTGTTCTCCGACACCGGCCTGCTGGCTCAGATGGGCCTGTTCAAGGGCAAGCACGGCTACAACGCCGTGGTCACCGCCCACGCCCTGATCATGATCTTCTTCATGGTCATGCCCGCCATGATCGGCGGCTTCGGCAACTGGTTCGTGCCGATCATGATCGGCGCGCCGGATATGGCCTTCCCGCGGATGAACAACATCTCGTTCTGGCTGCTGGTCGCCGCCTGGATCCTGCTCTGCGTGTCGATGTTCGTCGACGGCGGCCCGGGCCACGGCTTCGGCGGCGGCTGGACGATCTATCCGCCGCTGTCCACGATCGGCCACAAGGGTCCGGCCATGGACCTGGCGATCCTGTCGCTCCACCTGGCCGGCGCGTCGTCGATCCTGGGCGCGATCAACTTCATCACCACGATCTTCAACATGCGCGCGCCGGGCATGACCCTGCACCGCATGCCGCTGTTCGCCTGGTCGGTGCTGATCACCGCCTTCCTGCTTCTGCTGTCGCTGCCCGTCCTGGCCGGCGCCATCACCATGCTGCTGACCGACCGCAACTTCGGCACCCACTTCTTCGACCCGGCCGCCGGCGGCGACCCCGTCATGTTCCAGCACCTGTTCTGGTTCTTCGGCCACCCGGAAGTGTACATCCTGATCCTGCCGGGCTTTGGCATCATCAGCCACATCGTCTCGACCTTCTCCAAGAAGCCGGTGTTCGGCTACCTGGCGATGGCCTACGCGATGGTCGCCATCGGCTTCGTCGGCTTCGTCGTGTGGGCGCACCACATGTACACCGTCGGCATGAGCATCAACCTGCGCGCCTACTTCGTGGCCGCCACGATGATCATCGCCGTCCCGACCGGCGTGAAGATCTTCAGCTGGATCGCCACGATGTGGGGCGGCTCGCTGGACTTCAAGACGCCGATGCTGTGGGCCATCGGCTTCATCTTCCTGTTCACGGTCGGCGGCGTCACCGGCGTCGTCCTGTCGAACGCCGGCATCGACTACAGCCTGCACGACACCTACTACGTGGTGGCCCACTTCCACTACGTGCTGTCGCTGGGCGCGGTCTTCGCCATCTTCGCGGGCTTCTACTACTGGTTCGAGAAGATGTGGGGCGTGAAGTACAACGAGTTCCTCGGCGCGACCCACTTCTGGGTGATGTTCGTCGGCGTGAACCTGGTGTTCTTCCCGCAGCACTTCCTGGGCCTGCAGGGCATGCCGCGTCGCTACATCGACTATCCGGAAGCCTTCGCGAAGTGGAACTACGTCTCGTCGGTCGGCTACATGATCACCGTCGTCGGCGTCGCCATCTTCATGCTGGTGCTGATCGAAGCGGCGATCCGTCGTCGCAAGGCCGAGGCCAATCCGTGGGGCGAAGGCGCCACCACGCTGGAATGGACCCTGTCCTCGCCGCCGCCGTTCCACCAGTTCAGCGAACCGCCGGTGATCAAGGCGGACGACCACCACTAAGAGGGTCGTCCGGACTGGACCAAGCGGGGGCGCGGTCGGGATCCAAGCAGGGTCTTGGCCGCGCCCTTCGCCCATCGAGCGAGACAGAAAAGCTCAGTATCGTACACCGATGAAGACCGCCGCCATGACCCCGGAAACCGCCTCGACCTCGACGGCGGACGCCTCGCAAGCCGCGCGCTGGCAGGACTATTTCCAGCTGATGAAGCCGCGCGTCATGTCGCTTGTGGTCTTCACCGGCCTGACGGGGCTTCTGGCCGCCCGCGCCCCGATCCATCCGATCCTGGGCGCGGTGGCGGTGCTGTGCATCGCGATCGGGGCCGGCGCCTCGGGCGCGCTGAACATGTGGTACGACGCCGACATCGACCAGCAGATGCGCCGCACCCGCGGCCGTCCGGTTCCGGCCGGCAAGGTCAAGGGCGAGGAGGCCGCCTCGCTGGGCGTGGTCCTTAGCCTGCTCTCGGTGATGTTCCTGGGCTTCGCGATCAACTGGTTCGCGGCGGGCCTGCTGGCCTTCACCATCATCTTCTACGCCGTCGTCTACACGATGTGGCTCAAGCGCTGGACGGCGCAGAACATCGTCATCGGCGGCCTCGCCGGCGCCCTGCCGCCCGCGATCGGCTGGGCGGCCGCGACCGGTCATGCGCCGCTGAACGCCTGGCTGATGGTCGCCATCATCTTCTTCTGGACCCCGCCCCACTTCTGGGCGCTGTCGCTGTACGTCACCACCGACTACGCCAAGGCCGGCGTGCCCATGCTGCCGGTGGTCAAGGGCGCGCGCGAGACCCGCAAGCAGATCCTGCTCTACAGCCTGGTCTTCGTCCCGATCTGCCTGGCGCCCGTCCTGACGGGCCTGGGCGGTCCGTTCTATCTGGCCGTCGCGGCTCTGGGCGGCGCCGTGTTCCTGCTGCTGGCGGCGCGGGTCTTCGCCAGCAAGGCCGGCGACGCGGCCGATCCGCGCGTGGCGGACCGAGCGCTCTACGAAGTCACCGAAGACGAACGCGCCGCCGGCGCCAAGGCCGCGCGCAATCTGTTCGCCTTCTCGATTCTTTACCTGTTCGCCCTGTTCGCCGCCTTGCTGGGCGAGGCCGTCATGGGCGTCCGGGCGCTGGAGCTTCTGAAGTGAACAAGTCGATCGACAAGGACGCCGAGAAGCTGGCCGCCAAGAAGGCGCGCGATGGCCGCAACATCGCCATCGGCCTGGGTCTGGCGGCCTTCGTCGTGCTGGTGTTCGTGGTCACCCTGGTGAGGCTTGCCGGCAATGTTCACCCGCACCCCTAAGGCGTCCCCGAAGGCGGGCAAGGGGCCGCTGACCCCGCAGGAAGCCATGGCCCGCCGCAACGGCCGGGTGGCTCTGATCTGCGCGGCGGCCTTCTTCGGCATGGTCGGCGCGGCCTACGCCGCCGTGCCGCTGTACAAGCTGTTCTGCCAGGTCACCGGTTTCGACGGCACGGTCCGCAAGGCCGTGGCCAAGCCGACGCGGATCCTGGACCGCAAGGTCACCATCCGCTTCGACGCCAATCTCCGCGACCTGCCCTGGCGGTTCCAGACGATGCAGGCCAGCCAGGACGTCCGCATCGGCGATACGGGCCTGGCCTTCTTCAAGGTCACCAATCCGACCGACAAGCCGATCACCGGCCGGGCGCTGTACAACGTGGTGCCGGAGTCGGCGGGGCCATACTTCCAGAAGCTGGAGTGCTTCTGCTTCTCCAACCAGACGATCCAGCCCCACCAGACGGTGGAGTTCCCGGTCGTCTACTTCGTGGATCCCCAATTCGCGGACGATCCCGAGACCAAGGGCAAGAGCGAAATCACGCTCAGCTACACGTTCTTCCCGGCCGTCGAAGACGGCAAAGGCAAGACGGGCCAAGTCGCGGCCGCGACGACGCCCCGCATCGTCGAACCTCTTGGCGGCAAGCCGTCGAGAGGGCTATAGATTCAACAAGATCGCGGCGAGGGGGGACCAGCGCCGCGCTCAGAGGGATATAAGGGTTAGCAGCAACATGGCCGGCGCCGTCAAACACGACTACCACATCCTTCCGCCCAGCCCCTGGCCGTTCGTCGGCTCGATGGCCGCGACCGTCATGGCCATCGGCTTGATCGGCTGGATCAAGGGCGGCGTCCTGGGTATCGAGAAGGGCAACTGGGCCATTTTCGCCGCCGGCATCGCGGGCGTGCTCTACACCATGTTCGGCTGGTGGTCGGACGTGGCCAAGGAAGCCAAGGCCGGCGACCACACCCCGGTCGTCTCGATCGGCCTGCGCTACGGCATGATCCTGTTCATCGCCTCGGAAGTGATGTTCTTCGTGGCGTGGTTCTGGATGTTCTTCGAGATGGCGCTGTTCCATCATCACCGCACGCTGTCGGCGATCGAGGAAGTCCGCACCGCCTGGGCCACCTGGCCGCCCGCCGGCGTCGAGACCGTCTCGCCCTGGCACCTGCCGCTGGTCAACACCCTGACCCTGCTGCTGTCGGGCACGACCGTGACCTGGGCGCACCACGCGCTGCAGGTCGGCGACCGCAAGGGCGCCAAGTGGGGTCTGATCCTGACCATCCTGCTGGGCGTGCTGTTCACGACCATCCAGGTCTATGAGTACAGCCACATCAATCACGAGCAGCTGTTCTATTCGGAAGCGGCCGCCAACTCGGGCCTCTATGGTTCGACCTTCTTCCTGGCCACCGGCTTCCACGGCTTCCACGTGTTCGTCGGCACGCTCTTCCTGATCGTCTGCCTGATCCGCCTGATGAACGGCGCCTTCACGCCCAAGCAGCACTTCGGCTTCGAAGCGGCCGCCTGGTACTGGCACTTCGTCGACGTCGTCTGGCTGTTCCTGTTCGCGTTCATCTACGTGATCTTCGGGGCCTCGGCCCACTAGATCGAAAGATCCCGAGGGGCCCGGAACGCCGATCAGCGTTCCGGGCCTTTTTCGTTTAAAGGCTTAGGTCATGACCAAGACCAACCCCTACGCCGCCGGCGCGCGCGGCCTGTGCCCCCACTGCGGCGAGGGCTATCTGTTCGACGGCTTCCTCAAGGTGGCTCCGGTCTGCGAGGCCTGCGGCTTCGAGCTGGGCAAGTACGAGACTGGCGACGGCGCGGCGACCTTCGTGATCCTGATCGCCGGGACCGTCTGCGCCTTCGGGGCGCTGTTCTCGATGTTCGCCTGGAACTGGCCCGTCTGGCTGCTGCTGCTGGTCTGGCTGCCGGCGGTCTTCGTGATCACCCTGGGGCTGATGCGGCCGGCCAAGGGGCTTATGGTCGCCGCCCAGGTCGCGCAGAAGGCTTCCGAGGCCGGCCGTGACCATGTCTGACGTCTCGCCCAAGAAGGCCGGCTTCCCGGCCGGCCTGACCATCGCCACGGCGGTCGCCTTCGCCATCCTCTGCGGCCTGGGGGCCTGGCAGGTCCAGCGACTGCATTGGAAGCAAGGCGTCCTGGCGCGGATCGAGGCCCTGAAGACCGCGCCGGCCATGCCGCTGGTCCAGGTGCTGACCGAAAAGGCCCGTCCCGAGGACCTGGCCTGGACCCGCGTCAGCGTCGATTGCGGCGATGTCGCCGGCGAGCCGCTGCCGCTGGTCTACGGCGTCCGTGACGGCGACGTGGTCTGGCGCGCCCAGGCGCCGTGCGCCGTGCTGGCCGGCCCCTACAACATGATCCTGATCGACCGGGGCCTGGTCCCAGTCCTGAACGGCCAGGTCGCGCCGCCGCAGCGCGCGTTCGACCCGCCGCGCCGGGTCGTCGGCGTGCTGACGCCGATCGCCCAGCTGGGCGGCGACCGCGCCAAGGTGCTGGAGCGCTTCCCCGGCCGCAAGCCCGCGCCCCTGGTGCTGATGGCCGAGACCGAGACCCCCGCGCCGGCCGGGATCTCTCCGGCGCCGCTTCCGGCAGAAATTTCCAATCGGCACCTCGAATACGCCCTGACGTGGTTTGGTCTTGCCGTAACCCTGCTGTTTATCTATGCCGCCATGCTCTGGCGAAGAGTGAGACCCTGATGCGTTACGTGTCTACCCGCGGGCAGTCCGCGCCCATCGGCTTCCTGGATGCGGTGCTGGCCGGCCTGGCCCCCGACGGCGGCCTGTATGTGCCGTCCGAGTGGCCGAGCTTCCGCTCGTCCGAGATCGCGGCCTTCGCCGGCAAGACCTACGCCGAGGTCGCGGCGGCCGTGGTCGGCAAGTTCGTCGGCGACGACATCCCCAAGGAAGACCTGGCCCAGATGTGCGAGGAGGCCTACGCCACCTTCGCCCACACCGCCGTCGTCCCGCTGAAGCAGCTGCGTCCCAATCAGTTCCTGCTGGAGCTGTTCCACGGCCCGACCCTGGCTTTCAAAGATGTCGCGATGCAGCTCTTGGGCCGCCTCTACGACTACGTGCTCGAGCGCCAGTCGCGGAAGATGACCATCATCTGCGCCACCTCTGGCGACACCGGCGGCGCGGCCGTCGAGGCCTTCCGCGGCCGCAAGAACGCCCGCATCGTCGCCCTCTTCCCCGAAGGCAGGATCAGCGCCGTGCAGCGTCGGTTCATGACGACGGCGACCGACGCCAATGTCGCCTGCATCTCGGTGCTGGGCTCGTTCGACGACTGTCAGGCGATCGTCAAGCAGGCGTTCCAGGACGACCAGTTCCGCCACGGCGTCGACCTGTCGGGCGTCAACTCGATCAACTGGGCCCGGATCGCGGCCCAGAGCGTCTACTACTTCACCGCCGCCGTCGCCCTGGGCGCGCCGGCCCGCGAAGTGGCCTTCGTGGTGCCGACCGGCAACTTCGGCGACGCCTACGCCGCCTTCGTCGCCAAGAAGCTGGGCCTGCCGATCTGCTCGATCACGGCGGCGACCAACTCCAACGACATCCTGGCCCGGGCCTTCGAGACCGGCCGCTATGCGCGCGGCGCGGTGGCCGCGACCCAGAGCCCGGCGATGGATATCCAGGTCGCCAGCAACTTCGAGCGCCTCTATTTCGAGGCCGTGCGCCGCGACGCCACCGAGACCGAGCGCGCCTTCCGCGCCTTCGCCGACACCGGCCTGCTGGACATCCCGCCCGCCGCCCACGCCTGGATGCGCGAGCTGTTCCGCGGCGCCTCTGTCAGCGAGGCCGACACCGCCAAGACCATGCTCTCGACGCTGAACGAGACCGGCGAGATCGTCGATCCCCACACCGCCGTGGGCCTCGCCGCCGCGCGCGGCGTCGACGTCAAGCCGTCGGTGCCGGTCGTGGTGCTGTCGACCGCTCACCCGGCCAAGTTCCCTGAAGCCGTCGAGGCCGCCACCGGCGTCCCGCCGGTCACGCCGCGCGCCACGCCGGACCTCTCCAAGAAGCCGGAGAAGTTCGAGCGCCTGCCCGCCGACGGCGCGGCCGTGAAAGCCTTCGTGCGCACCTTCGCGGCCACGACCTGATCTTCTCCTCACCCGTGAAACGGGGGAGGGGGACCAGCGAAGCTGGTGGTGGGGGCGCTTTGAGCCTATATCAGCGCCCCCACCGTCTCGCTGCGTATCCGCAGCGATCCACCTCCCCCGTTGCACGGGTGAGGACAATAATGAGCTGAATGACCGCCACCCTCCGCACCCTGAAGAACGGCGTCCGCGTCGTCTGTGATCCGATGCCGGGCCTCGAGACCCTGGCGCTCAGCGTGGTGGCCGGCCGCGGCGCGGCCTATGAGGATCCCGCCCGGTCGGGCTGGTCCCATCTTCTGGAGCACATGGTGTTCAAGGGCGCGGGCCAGCGCTCGGCCCGCGACATCGTCGAGGTGATCGAAAGCGCCGGCGGCTCGATCAACGCCGCCACGGGCTATGAGCGCACCAGCTTCCAGGTGCGGGCGCTGCGCGGCGGCCTGGACCTCGGCATGGACGTCATCGCCGACCTCGTGCGGCGTCCGACGCTCGATCCCGCCGACTTGACCCGCGAAAAGCAGGTTGTCGCCCAGGAGATCGCCGAGGCCGCCGACGCGCCCGACGACTACGTCTTCGACCTGATCCAGCGGGCCAGCTGGGGCGACCATCCGGTGGGCCGGCCCATCCTGGGCAGCGACGCGACGGTCGAGGCCGCCAACGTCGAGGCCCTGTCCGAGTGGCGCGCCGCGCTCTACGCCGCCGATCGGCTGGTGATCAGCGCCACCGGCGCGGTCGAGGAGGCCGAGCTGATGGCCGCCGCCGAGCGCGCGTTCGGCGACCTGCCGGCGGAGCCAGGCGCGGCGGTTCCGCAAGCCGCCGACTTCGTGGGCGGTCCGCAGGCCGAGGCCCGCAAGCTGGAACAGAGCCACCTCGTCTTCATGCTGCCCGCCTGCGGGTCGCGCGACCGGGACTATTTCGCCCTGCGCATCTTCGCCGAGGTGCTGGGCGGGGGCATGTCCTCGCGCCTGTTCCAGGAGGCGCGCGAGAAGCGCGGCCTCGCCTACAACATCGACGCCTATGCCGACACCTATGCCGACCACGGCGCGCTGGGCATCTACGCCGGCTGCGCGGCGTCGGACGCGGTCGAGACGGCCAAGGTCTGCGCCGGCGAACTCACCAAGCTGGTCGCGCATATCGACGACGCCGAACTGGCCCGCGCCAAGGCCCAGCTGAAGGCCCACATGTTCATGGCCCGCGAGCAGCCGCTGTCGCGCGCCGAGCAGGGGGCGGGGCAGGTGCTGCTGTTCGATCGCCTCTATGCGCCGTCGGAGCTGGCCGCCGAGGTGGACGCGGTGACGGCCGCCGACGTGGCGCGGCTAGGCCGCCGGCTGCTGTCCGGCCGGCGTGTCGCCTCGGCGGTGCTGGGCGCCAAGACCTCGCTGAAGGCGGGCGAGGCGTTCGACAAGACGCTATTCTCCGCCGCCTGACATCGGAGGACGCGCCGATGCTCCCGTCGTTCCTCAGGCCCCGCCCCGCGCTCCGTCTGCAAGGCCGCGCCGTCTATCTGCGGCCGCCGAAGGCGAGCGACCATCGCGCCTGGGCCAGCTTGCGGGGGCGGTCGCGATCGTTCCTGGAGCCGTGGGAGCCGGTCTGGCCGGAACATGACCTGACCCGCGCCGCGTTCCGGGCGCGCCTGGCGGCCTATGCGCGCGAGATGGAGCTGGACGAGGCCTATCCGTTCTTCGTCTTCCGACGCGCCGACGACGCCCTGGTCGGCGGCGTGCGCCTTTTCCACGTGCGGCGTGGCGTCGCCCAGACGGGGACCATCGGCTACTGGATCGGCCAGCCCTTCGCGCGCCAAGGCCACACGCGCGACGCCGTCGAGACCCTGATCCGCTTCGCCTTCAAGGGCTTAGGCCTTCATCGGCTGGAGGCCGCGTGCATGCCGGAGAACGCGCCCTCGGCCGCGCTTCTGCTGAAATGTGGCTTTTCCGAGGAAGGATACGCCCGCGCTTATTTGAAAATTAACGGCGATTGGCGAGACCATCGTCTGTTCGGCTTGGTGGCGCCCGAGTGAGTTAGGGCGACTGCGGCCGACGCGGCGGGACGGGAATGTCTTTTCGGACAGGCGAACGGCGGATTTGGGACACGACCGCGACGCTCGAAGCGTTGGGCGGGGCCGATGTCGCGCTTTGGATCTGGGAGCCTGAATCCGATCGCCTGCGCCTGAACGGCGCCGCCCGCGCCCTGGGCCTGGGCCCCTTGGCTCCCGAATGCTCTTCCGCCGCCTTCCGCGCCCTGGCCCTGCCGCAGGACCGCGCCCAAGCCGAGGAAGTCCTGAAAGTCCGTGAGCCTGGCCAGCCGGTGGTCGCCCGCTTCCGCGTGCGCGGCGGCGAGGTCTGCCTGTGGCGCGGCGTCTGGCTGGAGGAGGGCGTGCGCGCCGCGGGCGTGGTCGCCGCCGAAACCAAGTTCGCCGCCTCCGAACGCTGCGACCTGACCGGCCTGCTCGATCGTCGCAGTTTCATCACCCGCGCTCGCGAGCGTCTGGCCGAGCCGGGCGCGCATGAGCTGGTCGTCGCCGACCTCGACCGCTTGCGCCGCCTGAACGAGGCGCTAGGCCATGACCGCGCCGACTTGGTCCTGGCCGCCCTGGGCTCGCGCCTGATCGCTGCCTTCCCCGCCGACGCGGTGCTGGGCCGCATCGGCGAGGACGAGTTCGCCGTGCTGTGCAAGCCCGACGGTTACGAGCCGGCCGAGATGCTGCGCGAGGCGCTGGAGCAGCCGCTGCGCATCGCCGGCTTCGACATCCACCCCACGCTGTCGGTCGGCGCCGTCTCGGCCGAGGGCGGGCATGAGGCGCCCGATCCGGCCGAACTGCTGCGCCGCGCCGAGCTGGCCGTCGAGGCCGCCGCCGCCGCCGGCCGCGGCGGGGCCGCCGCCTATGGCCGCTCGATGGAGACCGACGGCCTGTCGCGCCTGGCGCTGGAGGCCGACCTGCGCGGCGCCATCGGGCGCGGCGAGATCATTCCGTACTTCCAGCCCGTGGTGCGCCTGTCGACCGGCGCGCTGTCCGGCTTCGAGGCCCTGGCCCGCTGGATCCACCCGCGCCGGGGCATGCTGCCGCCGGACGAGTTCCTGCCGCTGATCGAAGAGATGGGGCTGATGAGCGAGCTGGGCGCGCACATGATGCACGCCGCCGCCCGCCAGCTGTCGATCTGGCGTGACTGCCATCCGGCGATGAGCGCCATGACCGTCAGCGTCAACCTGTCGACCGGCGAGATCGATCGTCCGGGCCTGGTGGACGACGTCGCCCAGACCTTGCGCGACAACAACCTGCCGCGCGGCGCGCTGAAGCTTGAGGTCACCGAAAGCGACATCATGCGCGATCCCGAACGCGCGGCCGTCGTGCTGCGGACGCTGCGCGAGGCCGGCGCCGGCCTGGCGCTGGACGACTTCGGCACCGGCTTCTCGTCGCTGTCCTATCTGACGCGCCTGCCGTTCGACACGCTGAAGATCGACCGCTACTTCGTGCGGACCATGGGCGCCAACGCCGGCTCGGCCAAGATCGTGCGCTCGGTCGTCAAGCTGGGCCAGGATCTCGATCTCGAAGTCGTCGCCGAGGGCGTCGAGAACGCCGAAATGGCCCGCGCGCTGCAGGGCCTGGGCTGCGACTACGGCCAGGGCTTCGGCTACGCCCCGGCGCTGTCGCCGCAGGAAGCCGAGGTCTATCTGAACGAGGCCTATGTCGACGGCGCCGCGCCGGTGAAGGCGCGGGGTTGAAGGATCTAGATCCTCCCTCGCGTAGCGGGGGAGGTGGCCCATAGGGCCGGAGGGGGCCAATGCCGTCTTTGCCCAGCTTGCCCCCTCAGTCGCTCCGCGACAGCTCCCCCGCATCGCGGTGGAGCAACTATGTCAAGCCCGCCCCGCCGTCGCCGACAGGTGATCCGCCGTGATCCCCAGCTTGGCCAGCGCCCGGGTCCACTTGTGCTCGTGGTCCTCGTCGAACAGCAGACCCTCGTCGGCGTCGCAGATCAGCCAGATGTTGTCGCGCAGTTCCTGCTCCAGCTGTCCAGGGCCCCAGCCGGCGTAGCCTAGCGCCAGGATCGCCTTGCGCGGGCGTCGCATCGGGTTGGCCATGGCGTCCAGCACATCCCGGGTGGCCGTCAGGCTGAGCCCCTCGGCGATGGGCAGGCTGGAGTCTGGCGAGTGGAAGTCGTCGGTATGCAGGACAAAGCCGCGCTCGCGTTCGATCGGTCCGCCCAGCAGCACCAGGTCGCTCGGCGCCTGGATGTCGGACTTCACGCCCAGCCGCTCCAGCAGCTCGAACACGGTCAGGCCTTCGACCGGGCGATTGACCGCCAGGCCCATGGCCTGCTCCTCGTCATGAGCGCACAGATAGAGCACGGCCCGCTCGAAGCGTGGGTCCTCGATGCCTGGCATCGCCACCAGAAGACGGCCCGTCAGGAACTCGCCTTCATCCTCGTCGTCGATCATGCTGGCCATGGCGAGAGCATTGGCCGTCCGTGTGACGCTTTCAAGTCGCGACGATCAGAATCCGTGTCGTCGGTTTTCAAAAACGGCGGCTTGGCGGTGGCGCGGCGCGGGGATATCTCCAAGACCTTCCCAAACGCACAATAGAGGAACACGGCCCATGACGATCAAGGTTGGCGACACGCTGCCCGCGGCGACTTTCATGACCAGCACGGCCGAAGGGCCGGCGCCGATCAGCACCGACGACATCTTCAAGGGCAAGACCGTGGCGCTGTTCGCCGTGCCGGGCGCCTTCACCCCGACCTGCTCGGCCAAGCACCTGCCGGGCTTCAAGGAGAAGGCCGCCGAGCTGAAGGCCAAGGGCGTGGATGCGATCGCCTGCGTCTCGGTCAACGACGTCTTCGTGATGAAGGCCTGGGGCAAGGACCAGGGCATCGACGGCGAAGTCCTGCTGCTGGCTGACGGCAACGGCGACTTCACCCGCGCCATCGGCCTCGACTTCGACGGCAGCAAGTTCGGCATGGGCGCGCGCTCGCAGCGCTATTCGCTGATCGCCAAGGACGGCGTCGTCACCCAGCTGAACGTCGAAGAAGCCGGCCAGTTCAAGGTCTCGTCGGCCGAGTACCTGCTGGAGCAGCTGTAAGCTTCGCTTCCCCCTCCCCCGCCGCGCGGGGGAGGGACGTCCTCGCCGTTTTTCGGCGACGCTTCGGGGCGTGGCATGGAGTATGCTCGCCCAGCGCCTCCATCGGCGCGCACCCCACAGTAAAAAAAGATATCGCGATAAGGAATCTTCTGGACACTGGCGAAGCTCGCGCCTAACTATATCGTTATCGCGATAATCGTTGTCGCAAAATGAAATGAGGATGATGATGAGCCAGTCGAACCAAGCTTCCCGCCGCGGGCTGATGACCGCTGGTCTCGGCCTCGCCGCCGCGGCCGCCGCCGCGCCCCTGGCCGCTCAGGCCGCGACGACGAAGGCCGCGTCCAAGCCGTCCGCCGCCGATCGCGCCCAGAGCGGCTATGTCACGACCAAGGACGGCGTGCAGATCTTCTACAAGGACTGGGGTCCCAAGACCGCCCAGCCGATCGTGTTCCACCACGGCTGGCCGCTCAGCGCCGACGACTGGGACGCCCAGATGATGTTCTTCCTGCTCAAGGGCTATCGCGTCATCGCCCATGACCGCCGCGGTCACGGCCGTTCGACCCAGACCGACACCGGCAACGAGATGGACACCTACGCCGCCGACGTCATCGCCCTGACCGATCATCTGGACCTGAAGAATGCCATTCACGTCGGCCACTCGACCGGCGGCGGCGAGGCGATCCACTACGCCGCTCGCGCCAAGCCTGGCCGGGTCGCCAAGGTGGTGCTGATCGGCGCGGTGCCGCCGATCATGCTGAAGACGCCCGCCAATCCCGGCGGTCTGCCGATGGAGGTCTTCGACGGCTTCCGCGCGGCCCTGCTGGCCAACCGCGCCCAGTTCTTCCGCGATGTTCCCGAAGGCCCGTTCTACGGCTTCAACCGTCCCGGCGCGAAGGTCAGCCAGGGCCTGATCGACAACTGGTGGCGCCAGGGCATGGCCGGCGGCGCCAAGGCCCACTACGACTGCATCAAGGCCTTCTCCGAGACCGACTTCACCGACGATCTCAAGAAGGTCGATGTCCCGGTCCTGATCATGCACGGCGAGGACGACCAGATCGTCCCGATCGCCGACAGCGCCCACCTGGCCATCAAGCTGGTCAAGAAGGGGACGCTGAAGACCTATCCGGGCCTGCCGCACGGCATGGCGTCCACCCACCCGGAGGTGATCAACCCCGACCTGCTGGCCTTCTTCAAGGCGTAGGGGGAAGCCCACACCACCAAGCGTGTCATCCCGGCTGTCCGCTTCGCTGCGGCCGGGATGACACGATGTTTGCTTGTCCCTAGGCCCCCAGCACCTCTGGCGTCATTGCCTCGAGGTCCGCCGCGCCCAGCATGACCCCCGCCGCCGCGCCGGGGACCTGGGCCAGGACGCTTTCGGCGAAGACGCGGGCCAGGGCGCGCTTGCTTTCGGCCCAGGCCGCATCGGCCTCGCCCGCCGCCGCCAGGGCGCCCTTGGCCAGCATCCAGCCGCCGACCACGTCGCCCAGCAGCTTCAGATAGGCGGTGGCGCCCGACAGGGCGTCGGGCATGGCCTTGGCGCGACGCTCGACCAGCCAGGCCGTGGCGCCGGCGGCGGCGTCGAGGGCGGCCTCCAGGCGCAGGCCGACGGCCTTCAGATCCGAGCTCTTCAGGTCTTCGATCGTGTCGCGGATGTCGTCCATCAGGTCGGCGACGGCCTGGCCCTCGCCCAGCGACAGCTTGCGACCGACCAGGTCGATGGCCTGGATGCCGTTCGTGCCTTCATAGATCGGGGCGATGCGGGCGTCGCGATAGTGCTGGGCCGCGCCCGTCTCCTCGATGAAGCCCATGCCGCCGTGGATCTGGACGCCTTGCGAGGCGACCCAGACACCGACGTCGGTCGACCAGGCCTTGGCGATCGGCGTCAGCAGTTCCTCGCGCAGCTTGGCGCTTGTCCGGGTCGTCTCGTCGGCGGCGGCGCGGGAGAGGTCGGCGGCGACGGCGGTCGACAGGCAGATCCCGCGCGCGGCCTCGATATGGGCCTTCATCAGCACCAGCGAGCGGCGAACGTCCGGATGGTCGAACAGGCGCGAGGGATAGGCCTGCGTCCAGGCCGAGCGGCCCTGGGCGCGATCTTGCGAGAAGGCCAGGGCCTGCTGGTAGGCGCGCTCGGCTATGGCCGTGCCTTGCGTGCCGACCTGCAGGCGCGCGGCGTTCATCATCGTGAACATGTTGGGCAGGCCCTGACCCAGGCCGCCGACCAACTCGGCCTTGGCGCCCTCGAACAGCATCACGCAGGTGGGCGAGCCGTGGATGCCTAGCTTGTGCTCCAGGCCGCCGACCCGCAGGGCGTTGGCTTCGCCGAGCTTGCCGTCGTCATCGACCAGCACCTTGGGGGCCAGGAACAGCGAGATGCCCTTCACGCCGGGCGGGGCGTCGGGCGTGCGGGCCAAAACGAGGTGGACGATGTTATCGGCCGCGTCGTGGTCGCCCCAGGTGATGAAGATCTTCTGGCCGGTGATCCGCCAGCCGCCCTCGCCGTCCGGCGTGGCCACGGTGGTCAGGGCCGCGAGGTCCGAGCCGGCCTGCGGCTCGGTCAGGTTCATGGTGCCGGTCCATTCGCCCGACACCAGCTTGGGCAGGTACAGCGCCTTCTGGCGGTCCGAGCCGTGGTGATCCAGCGCCTCGATCGCGCCCAGGCTCAGCATCGGGCAGAGACCGAAGGCCATGTTGGCCGCCTGGATCATCTCCAGCACGGCGACTTCCAGCGTCTTGGGCAGGCCCTGGCCGCCATGCTCGGGCGCGGCGGCGAGACCGGCCCAGCCGCCCTCGGCGAACTGCTTGTAGGCGTCCGCGAAGCCCGGAGCGCAGCGGACGACGCCGTTCTCGAGCTTGGCCCCGACCAGGTCGCCCTGGCGGTTCAGCGGGGCCAGCACGTCGGCGGCGAAGGCGCCGGCCGCCTCCAGCACCGCCGCCACGGTGTCCGCGTCGGCCTCGGGAAAGGCGTCGGCCAAGCGATCGAAGCCGGCCGCGTGGCGCAGCGAAAAGGCGAGGTCGCGGACGGGGGGGCGGAAGGTCATGGCCGACGAAGCTCCAGGTTATCGGCGTTCTCTTTAGGCTTGCGGGCTACGCGCGCCAAGCCGGCCACAGATTTGTTCGCCAGGTAACGATCTCGTGATCCGGCGGCCCTTCAAAGCTATGGTGGAGTGCTTAAGTCGGGGAACCGTAACTAGTCCTGTTCTAGTTCGAAGGAGAGACATCCCGATGTTCCGTCCCTACGCCTATGCCGCCCTCGCGGCGACCTTGCTCGCCGCCCCGGCCGCCCTGGCCGCTCCGGGCGTCACCTCCACCAAGCCCGCCGACCTGCCGGCCGGTCACTACGTGCTCGACAAGACCCACGCCTCGGTCGTGGGCAGGATCAAGCACATGGGGTTCTCGAACTACCAGTTTCGCTTCACCAAGGTCGACGCCAGCTTCGACTACGATCCCAAGGCTCCGCAGGACGCCAAGATCAAGGTGACCGTCGATCCGGGCTCGATCGACACCGCGACCGGCGCCGACGAGTTCGGCCTGAAGTTCAACAAGGAACTGGCCGGCGACGGCTGGCTGGAAGCGGGCAAGTTCCCGACCGCCACCTTCGTCTCGACCAAGGTCGAGCCGGGCGCGGGCCAGACCGGCAAGGTCTATGGCGACTTCACCCTGCACGGCGTGACCAAGCCGATCGTGCTGGACGTGACCTTCAACGGCGTCGGCGGCAGCTTCGCCCCGGGCAGCGTCAAGACGGGCTTCTCGGCCACGACGACGATCAAGCGTTCGGACTTCGGCGTCAGCAAGTACGTCCCGCTGGTCAGCGACGACGTCGCGCTGAGCATCGAAGTCGAGTTCGACAAGAAGTAAGTTGCCTTGCGTCTTGCGCCGGTCCGGTCGGATCGGCGCAATGCGTTTCTATCTATCTGCCTGGAGTTACCGATGGCCGCGACCCGCACCCGCTACACAACGGTGGCGATTGTCCTGCACTGGCTGATCGCGGCGGCCATCATCTTCCAGATCATCATCGGCTGGCGCATGGGCGATGGGCCCAAGGGCTCGCCGACCACCTTCGCCCTGTTCCAGCTGCACAAGTCGATCGGCTTCACGATCCTGCTGCTCAGCCTGGCGCGTCTGGCCTGGCGGATCTTCAATCCCGCCCCGCCGCCGCCCGCGCATCAGCCGCGCTGGGAGCAACTGGCCTCCAAGATCGTCCACGTCGGCTTCTACGTGATCATGATCGGCCTGCCGCTGACCGGCTGGATCCTGGTCTCGACCAGCCGCGTCGTCGTGCCGACCCTGTGGTGGGGCGTCGTCCCCTGGCCGCACCTGCCGGGCCTGCCCGAACTGGCCGCCGGGCCCAAGCACGTCTGGAATGAGGTCGGCGAGATCGGCCACGGCGTGCTGGTCAAGCTGACCTATCTGCTGCTGCTCCTGCACCTCGGCGCCGTCGCCAAGCACCAGGTCCTCGACAAGGACGAGGTGTTCCAGAACATGGCCCCGGGTTCCAAGCCCGGCCTGAAGGAGCCGCGCGCCTGGCTGGCCGCCGCCGGCCTCGCCGCCGTGGTCGCCGCCGCCTACCTGTTCACCCCGACGGTGAAGGCCGCCAAGCCGGTCGCCCCGCCGCCGCCCGCCGATGCGGCCGCTCCGGCCGAGCCCGCGACCCCCGCGCCGACAGAGCCGGTCGCTCCGACCGCCGACGCCGCCAAGCCCGAAGCCGCCGCCGCCGAAGCGCCGTCCGCCCTCAAGGACCCCGTCGCCTGGGCCGTCCAGAAGGGCGCCAGCCTGACCTTCTCGGCGACCTGGTCCGGCTCGCCGGTCGAGGGCCGCTTCAACCGCTGGACCGCCGACATCCTGTTCTCGCCCGAGGCGCTGGACCGTTCGAAGCTGACTGTCGGCGTCGACATGGGCTCGGCCGTGACCGGCGACGACCAGCGCGACCAGAGCCTGCCCAGCGGCGATTTCTTCGACACCGCCGAGCATCCGAAGGCGACCTTCACGGCGACGAAGTTCCGCAAGACGGGCGAGGGCCAGTACGTCGCCGACGGAACCCTGGACCTGCGGGGCGTGAAAAAGCCGCTCAGCCTGCCGTTTTCCCTGAAGATCGTCGGCGACACGGCGACCGCGCGCGGTGTAACCACCCTCGACCGGACCACGTTCGGGGTTGGACAGGGCGAATGGGCGTCTACGGATCAGATCGCGGCCAAGGTGAAGGTCAGCTTCTCGCTGACCGCCAAGCGGAAATAGAGGCGGCCGCCAGCGCCCTGCGCGCGGGCTGGCTGGTCATCCTGCCGACCGAGACCGTCTATGGCCTGGGCGCCGACGCGGCCAATCCGGCCGCCGTGGCCGCGATCTTCGAGGCCAAGGGCCGGCCGCGCTTCAACCCGTTGATCGCCCACGTCGCCGATCTGGAGACCGCCGAACGGATCGCCGACTTCGACCAGCGCGCCCGCGACCTGGCCCGCGAGTTCTGGCCCGGACCGCTGACCATCGTCGCGCCGATCAAGGACGCCTCGGCCGTCTGCGACCTGGCCCGCGCGGGCCTCGACACGGTTGCGATCCGGGTGCCGCGCCATCCGCTCTCCCGCGCCGTGCTGGCGACGTTCGGCGGCGCGGTCGTCGCGCCCTCGGCCAACCGCTCCGGCCGACCCAGCCCCACCACCTATGCCGACGCCGTGTCCGAGACCGGCGACAAGGCGGCCGCGACGCTGGACGGCGGTCCGTGCGCGGTCGGCCTGGAGTCGACGGTCGTCTCGGTGCTGGACGGCCAGGCGCGCCTGCTGCGTCCCGGCGCGGTGACCCGCGTCCAGTTGCAACAAATCGTCGGCCCCCTGGCCGAGGCCGACGACGACGCCAAGCGCTCGCCCGGGCGCTTGGCGTTGCACTACGCCCCCGACGCCCCGGTGCGGATCAACGCCAAGGCGCCCAAGCCCGGCGAGGCGTTCCTGGCCTTCGGCGGCGGCGCCAGCGGGGAGGGGGTGTTCAACCTCAGCCCCACGGGCGACCTCGCCGAAGCCGCGGCGAACCTGTTCTCGTATCTCCGCGCCGCCGACCGCACCCACCCCTCGGCCATCGCCGTCGCCCCCATCCCGGAAGAGGGGCTGGGCGAGGCGATCAACGACCGGCTGCGCCGCGCCGCCGGCTTCATCGGCTGACCTTTCGAGCGTAAGGTAGCGACCATGACCAAGCCCGTTCCCGCCGATGTCGTCTCCCGCCTCAAGGCCGTGCTCGGCGAGGGCGGCTGGAGCCAGGATCCGGACGTGATCGCGCCGATGCTGGTCGAGTGGCGCGGCCGCTGGAAGGGCGAGACGCCGCTGCTGGTCACGCCGCGCAACACCGCCGAGGTCGCCGCCGTGGTCGGGATCTGCGCGGCCGAGGGCGTGGCGATCACCCCCCAGGGCGGCAACACCGGCCTCGTCGCCGGCCAGATTCCGCACGGCGAGATCCTGCTGTCGACCCGCAAGCTGACCGCCGTTCGCGACGTCGATCCGATCGACGACGCCATGGTGCTGGAGGCCGGCGTCACGCTCTACGAAGCTCATCAGCAGGCCGCCAAGGTCGGCCGACGCTTCACGGTTGGCGTCGCGTCCGAGGGCTCGTGCACGGTCGGCGGCTTGATCTCGACCAACGCCGGCGGCACGGCCGTGCTTCGCTACGGCATGATGCGCGAGCAGGTGCTGGGCCTCGAGGCGGTGCTGCCCAATGGCGAGGTCTGGAATGGCCTCAAGCGCCTGCGCAAGGACAACACCGGCTATGACCTCAAGCAGCTGTTGATCGGCGCCGAGGGCACGCTGGGGATCGTCACCGCCGCGTCGCTGAAGATTCAAGCGCCGCTGGCCTCGCGGGCCGTGGCGATCGTCGGCCTGGGCTCGCCGGCCGACGCCATCCAGCTTCTTGCCCGCGCCAAGGAAGAGACGGGCGGCTCGGTCGAGGCGTTCGAGCTGATGGGTCTGCTGGGCTTTGCCTTGACCATCCGCAACGTGCCGGGCCTGCGCGATCCGCTGCCGACCGAGCACCCCTGGTACGTGCTGATCGAGATCGCCAGCGGCGAGCCGGGCGCGGCCGAGGCGGCGCTGGAGCGACTGCTGACCGGCGCTCTGGAGCGCGGCCTGATCGCCGACGCCGCCGTCGCCCAAACCGAGACGCAGATGAAGGCCTTCTGGCACATCCGCGAGGGCCACTCCGCCGGCCAGAAGCCCGAAGGGGCGGTGTGGAAGCACGACGTGTCCGTGCCGGTCTCGAAGATCCCAGACTTCATCGCCCGCGCCGATGCGGCGATCGAGCAGGCCTTCCCCGGAACGCGCATCATCGCCTTCGGCCACGTCGGCGACGGCAATGTCCACTACGATGTGCTCAAGCCCGTGGGCGCGGATGACGACGCCCATGACGTCCAGCGCGAGGCCGGCGCCAAGATCGTCCACGACATCGCCGCCGGGTTCGCAGGCTCGATCAGCGCCGAACACGGCCTGGGCGCGATGAAGACGGCCGAGGCCCTGACCTACAAGGACCCGATCGAGGTCGCCGCCTTGCGGGCGATCCGCCAGGCGCTGGACCCCAAGCGGATCATGAACCCTCGGGTGCTGTTCTAGCGGCGCGCTTGCGGGCGCGCAGGAACAGCACGGCCATCACCGCGAAGGCGCCGGCCGGGATCGTGGCCCTGTAGAAGCCCGGCTGCGAGCCTGGCAGCAGGTTGATCGCCCACGGGATGAAGCCCCACCGGCCGGTCGTCTGCTCCATCCAGAACGCCCCGACGCCGACGAAGCACATCACCGCCCAGACAGGGCGGAACTTCAGGCCCCGGTCGCGCAGGACGAAGAACAGCGCGACGAACATTGGGATGGGCCAGGCGAGGGCGGCGGCGAGGCCTAGGGTCTGCATGGGGGTTGGATAGCCGCGCCAAGGGCCAAGGTCGAGACTCGACACGCGCCCGGACTGGATCAATCTGTCCGCATGAGCAGCCTGTTCAGGTTCTCCAGCGCGATGACGCAGCATCCCGAGGTCGAGGCCTGGTTGGCGGGGCGCGATCCGATGCGTGTCGTCGTGCGGCCCTGGTTCGACGTCATGCGCGGCCTGGGTCCGGATGTCCGGGAGCTGCTGCACGACGGCCATCCGACGGCCTGTGTCGAGGACGCGGCCTTCGCCTATGTCGACGCCTTCAGCGCCCACGCCAGCATCGGCTTCTACGAAGGCGCGTCTCTGCCGGATCCGGCCCGCTTGCTCGAAGGCGGCGGAAAGCGAATGCGGCACGTGAAGCTGCGCTGGGGATCGCCTACGAACGAGGCGGCGCTGCGCGATTTGCTCATCGCGGCCTATGCCGACATGCGCGCGCGGGTCGACGCGGGGGAATAGTCGCGCGGCGCCGCTAGCGAAGCCCGGTCGAAGGCTTTATCTCCCCGGCCATGCTGATGGTCATCTCGCCCGCCAAGTCGCTGGACTTCACCGCGCCCGCCCAGGCGCTGCCCATGACGACGCCTGAGCTGAAAGCCCAGATCGCCGAGCTGGCCAAGGTCACGCGCAAGCTGACCGCCGCCGACCTGAAGCGCCTGATGCACATCTCCGACGCCCTGGCCAAGCTGAACCGCGAACGGTTCCAGGCCTTCGATTCCGAGCTGGAAGACGGTCTGCAGGCGATCATCGCTTTCAACGGCGACGTCTATGCCGGGCTGGCCGCGCGCGAGCTGGACCGGGCCTCGCTGGAGTGGGCTCAGGACCATCTGCGGATCCTGTCGGGTCTCTATGGCGTGCTGCGCCCGTTCGACGCCCTGCAGCCCTATCGCCTGGAGATGGGCACGCGGCTGAAGACCAAGCGCGGCCATAACCTCTACGACTACTGGGGCGAGACGATCTCGCAGACCCTGAACGCGGCCGCCGCCGGCCACGCCGACCCGACGCTGGTGAACCTGGCCAGCCAGGAATATTTCGGCGCCGTGGACGCCAAGGCCCTGAAGCTGCCGGTCGTGACCTGCCACTTCAAGGAAGAGAAGCACGGCGAGCTGCGCGTGCTGGGCTTCTTCGCCAAGAAAGCGCGCGGGCGCATGGCGCGCTACGTGATCGACAACCGCATCGACCGCGTCGAGGGCCTGAAAGGCTTTGACCTGGACGGCTATCGCTTCCAGCCGTCGCTCTCGACGGGCGCCGACTGGGTTTTCGCTCGCCCGCAGCCTTAAATTCATCTATCGATGAATTTATAACCGCTCGCCCTTCGCTGAGGCGAGCTATATGCTGCGCTGCAGCATCGTTAGGGCGTCATCCAGGAGCGCGCGAATGGCCGTCGATTTCGGTTTGCAGGGGCAGGTCGCCATCGTCACCGGCTCGACCAGCGGCATCGGACACGCCCTGGCCGACGCGCTCGCGGCCCAGGGCTGCAACATCGTCATGAACGGCCTGGGCGAAATGAACGCCATCGAGCGCGCCCGCTCGGAAATGGCCGAGAAGCACGGCGTCGAGGTGCTGTATCACGGCGCCGACATGACCAAGCCGATCGAGATCGCCGACATGGTCAAGGCCGCCAAGGCCGAGTTCGGCGAGCTGGACATCCTCGTGAACAACGCCGGCGTCCAGCATGTCGCGCCGATCGAGGACTTCCCGGACGACAAGTGGGACCTGATCATCGCGATCAACCTGTCCTCGGCCTTTCACGCCACCAAGGCGGCGGTGCCGATCATGAAGGAGCAGGGGCGCGGGCGGATCGTCAACATCGCCTCGGCCCACGCCCTGGTCGCCTCGCCGTTCAAGTCGGCCTATGTCGCGGCCAAGCACGGGATCATGGGCCTGACCAAGACTGTCGCCCTCGAGGTCGCCACTCACGGCATCACCTGCAACGCCATCTGCCCGGGTTTCGTAAAGACGCCTCTGGTCGAGGCCCAGATCGCCGACCAAGCCAAGGCGCGCGGCATTTCGGAAGAGGCGGTGATGAAGGACGTGATCCTGGCCGCCCAGCCGACCAAGCAGTTCGTCACCTTCGAACAGCTTTCGGGCATGCTGCTGTACCTGGTGTCGGACGCCGGCGCTTCGGCCAACGGCGCCGCTTTCCAGGTCGACGGCGGCTGGGTCGCGCAATAGGCTCGGCGGGTGCCCATCCCGCCCTTCACGCGTAAGAAGCCGACCGGCCGCGCCCTGAGTTTGGCGCTGCAGGGCGGCGGCGCGCACGGCGCGTTCGAATGGGGCGTGCTGGATCGCCTGCTCGAGGAAGAGGACCTGGAGATCCAGGCCGTCACAGCGGCCTCGGCCGGCGCCATGAACGCCGTCTGCCTGGCCCAGGGGATGCTCGACGACGGCAAGGCCGGGGCCAAGGCGCGGCTTGAGTCGTTCTGGCGGCAAGTGAACCGCGCCGGCGGCCGCAATGTCTTCGGCGACACCTCGATCTGGACCAGCGCCTTTTCCGGCGGCGTCGACTGGTGGAAGAACACCCCCGGCTGGCGGATGGCCGAGACCCTGGCGCTGTCGTTCAGCCCCTACGAGTTCAACCCGTTCAACCTGAACCCCCTGCACGACGTGCTGGAGGCCGAGGTCAAGTTCGAGCAGCTGCGCGAGCGCTCGCCGGTCAAGCTCTACATCTCGGCCACCGCGATCCACACCAGCAAGGCGCGGATCTTCCGCGAGACCGAGCTGACGGCGCGCCACATCATGGCCAGCGCCTGCCTGCCGCAGCTGTTCCAGGCGGTCGAGATCGACGGCGAGCCCTATTGGGACGGCGGCTTCCTGGCCAATCCGCCGTTGTGGCCGCTGTTCTACGAGGACACGCCCGACGACATCCTGATCGTCAGCCTCAATCCGTTCGTCCGCGAGGAAACGCCCAAGACGCCGGGCGAGATCATGGACCGGCTGAACGAGATCACCTTCAACGCGTCATTGGCCTCGGAGCTGCGGGCCATCGGCTTCGTGCAGAAGCTGCTGGACGAGGGGCTGCTGAAGGACAATGCGCGCGGCCGCTACCGCAAGATGCTGGTCCACGCCATCACCGCCGACAAGCCGCTGGCGGACCTGTCGCTGTCGACCAAGTTCAACACCGAGTGGAGTTTCCTGTCCGACCTGAAGGAGCGAGGGCGGACCGCCGCCGACGCCTGGCTGACAGACTGCGGGACCTGCATCGGCGTGAAGTCCAGCATCGACCTGAAGGTCGGCTTCCCGTGAGCCCGCATCCCGTGCCAACCGTCGGCGTGGTCTGCCTGCGCGGCGACCAGGTGCTGCTGATCAAGCGCGGGACGCCGCCGCGTCTCCATCAATGGAGCCTGCCCGGCGGGCGGCTGGAATGGGGCGAGACCACGGCCGTCGCCGCGCTGCGGGAGCTGAAGGAAGAGACCGGCGTCGACGCCGAGCTGCTCGGGCTGATCGACGTGATCGACGGGGTGTTTCCGGCGCGGCCCGGCGGCGAGATCACCCGGCACTACGTGCTGATCGACTACGCCGCCCGCTGGACCGGCGGCGAGCCGGCGGCTGGCGATGACGCGGCCGACGCGCGGTTCGTCTCGCGGGACGAGGCGATGGCCCTGGTGGAGTGGGACGAGACCCGTCGGGTGATCGCCGAGGCGTATGAGCGGTTTGCGCTTTAGCGCCCCCTCCGTCTCGGCGCTGCGCGCCGATCCACCTCCCCCGTTTCACGAGGGAGGATGACGCTCCTCCCTCTCCTCACCCGCAAAGCGGGGGAGGTGGCGCGATGCGGAACGCATCGTGACGGAGGGGGCGCTTGCGTCAGCGCTTCATTCCCCCGACATCTTCAGCATGAGCCTCATCGACGCCCCCGCGCCCCGCTTCTCCATCAGCCCCAACGCCCTGATCCTGCTCGCCGCCTGTATCGGCCTGGGCTGGGCCGTCGCCGCCCAGGTTCCGCGCGTTGGGATCATCACCTTCGCCTTCGTCGCCGCGGCCTGGGTGTTCAGTGTTGGAATCCACGAATTCGGCCACGCCCTGACGGCTTACAAGGCCGGCGACACGACCATCGTCGAGAAGGGCTACCTGACCCTCGATCCGTTGAAGTACTCGGACCTCGCCACGACGGTCGTCATTCCGCTGATCGCCCTGGCCCTGGGCGGCATCGGCTTTCCGGGCGGGGCGGTTTATCTGCGCGAGGACCTGATGCGCTCGCGCGGCTGGCGGTCCCTGGCCTCGCTGGCGGGGCCTCTAGGGACGCTGGTCGTGCTGATCGTGATCGCCGCCGCCCTGCCGTTCGTCGCGTCGCCGCCGCTTCGCCACGCCCTGGCGCTGCTGGCCTTCCTGCAGGCGACGGCCTTCGTGCTGAACCTGCTGCCGGTCCCGGGCCTGGACGGCTACGGCGTCATCCGGCCGTTCCTGCCCGATGGCGTCCGGGCGAGAATGATCAAGATCGAGCGGGTCGGCGTCCTGCTGCTGTTCGCCCTGATCTTCTTCGTCCCTGGCGTCAGCGACCTGATCTTCAAGTCGGCCCTGACGGTCACCGACCTGCTCGGCGTGCCGCGGACGGCGATTGGCGACGGCTGGCGGACCTTCCACTTCTGGGGGTCTTGACCTTCGAGGCCTGATCGCCTCCCCTTCAAACAAGCGTTCAAGATAACAAGGGGAGGATCGCCATGGCCTACGCGCCGTTCAATCTGTCGGGCAAGGTGGCCCTGGTCACCGGCGGCAATCGCGGCATTGGCCTTGGCATGGCCAAGGCGATGGCCCAGGCCGGCGCCGACATCGTCATCTGGGGCTCCAATCCCGAGCGCAACCAGGCCGCCGAGCAGGAACTCACCCGGCTGGGCGTGCGGGTGAAGGCCCAGACGGTGGACGTCGCCGACGAAAGCCAGGTCGCCGAGGGCATGGAGGAGGCCGTCGCCGCCATGGGCCGGGTCGACGCCGTCTTCGCCAACGCCGGCATCGGCTACGGCTCGCCCTCATTCGTCGAGATGAAGACCGAGGTCTATCGCAAGGTGCTGTCGGTGAACCTGGATGGCGTCTTCTTCACCCTGCGCGAGGCCTGCCGCCACATGGTTGAGCGGGCCAAGGCCGGGGATCCGGGCGGCTCGCTGGTCGGGATCGCCTCGCTGGCCGCGATCGAGGGCGCGGCGCGCAACGAGGCCTACGCCGCCACCAAGGGCGCGGTGATCTCGATGATCAAGTCCGTGGCCGTCGAGCATGCCCGCTACGGCGTCCGCGCCAACGCCATCCTGCCCGGCTGGATCGCCACCGACATGACCGCCGGGGCGCAGGGCAACAGCGCCTTCGCCGAGAAGGTCATTCCGCGTGTCCCCGCCCGCCGCTGGGGCGAGCCGGAAGACTTCGGCGGCATGGCCGTCTATCTGGCCTCGGACGCTTCGAGCTACCACTCCGGGACCACCATCGTCATCGACGGCGGATACTCGATCTTCTAAGCGATCGTTTCTTGGACTCTTCAGTCCAGTGAAACCCTATTGAAAACAGGGTCTTGTGGAATCCGCGCGGCGGTGAGAAGCTTCCCCTCTGGCAGCCTGGACATCAGATTTGGGCGCCGACGAGGAAACGAGAAAACGATGACGCCACAAGACGTTGTCAGCCTGGCGCCGCCGCGCGGCTTCCTGATGATGCTGGCCCTGGCCTTCACCGGCATGATGGCGTGCTTCTGGACGCACGACACCGACGTCGAGACCGCGCTGGTCAAGCGAGACTAGCGGCCCTGCCCTCGCGGCAGGCTTGTGAGGCGGCGGTCCCGCCCTGATCCTTCCGGAAAACGAGGGAGGAACGGGCATGGGCTTGCATACGCCGCTCTGCGATCTTCTGGATATCGAACACCCGATCCTGCTGGCCGGCATGGGCGGCGTCTCCTACGCGCCCTTGGCGGCGGCCGTGTCTAACGCCGGCGGCTACGGCGTGCTGGGCATGGCCGGCACGTCGCCGGACTTCATCCGCGACCAGATGCGCGAGGTCCGCGCCCTGACCGACAAGCCGTTCGGCGTCGATCTGCTGGCGGCGACTCCGGACGCTTTGACCGCCAGTGTCGAGGTGATCATCGAAGAAGGCGCCAGTTCCTTCATCGCGGGCCTGGGCGTGCCGTTGCCCATCATCGCGCGGCTGAAGGCGGCCGGTCTCAAGGTGATGGTCGTCTGCGGTGCGGTGAAGCACGCGGTGAAGGCGCAGGACGCCGGCTGCGACGCGGTGATCTGCCAGGGCGGCGAGGGCGGCGGGCATACGGGCCTCGTCGGCACGCTGCCGCTGGTCGCCCAGGCGGTCGAGGCCGTGCGGATCCCGGTCGTGGCGGCGGGCGGCCTGTATGATGGACGGGGCCTGGCGGCGGCCCTGGCGCTGGGCGCGCAAGGCGTTTGGATGGGCACGCGCTTCATCGCCTCGGCCGAGGCGCACGCCGGCGACCTCTATCGCCAGGCCGTGATCGCGGCGTCCGACGAGGACACCGTCCGCACTCGCTGCTACTCGGGCAAGCCGATGCGGGTGAAGAAGAACGCTTACGTCGAGGACTGGGAGGCGCGGCCCGCCGACATCCAGCCCTTCCCACACCAGGCCATGGTCTCGATCCGCAACGGCGCGATGGGCGGCATTGGCGGCCAGATCGACGGTCTGGATCCCGACAAGTCCTGCTTCGCCATGGGCCAGAGCGCCGGCGGGATCCATGACGCGCCGCCGGCCGGCGATATCGTCCGCCGACTGATGGCCGAGGCCGAGGCGGCGATGGACCGGGCCGCCGCGTATCGCGTCTGACAATCCTCGCCCTAGCGGGGGAGGATTTCTAGTCCGCGACCTTTGGCAGGATCCTGCGGAAGTGCGCTTCGACCGCGTCGTGGCACTCGCAGGCGCGCTTCTCCAGGCCGGGTCGGTCCAGCACCTCCACGCGACCGCGACCGATATGGATCAGCCCGGAGTCCTGCAGCGCCCGCGCGACCGCGCTAATCGTCGTGCGCTGAACGCCCAGCATCTGGGCCAGGGTCTCCTGGGTCAGGCGGATCGGCTCGTCGCCCGAGCGGTCATGGGCGAACAGCAGCCAGCGGCAGGCGCGCTGCTCGATCGGGTGCAGGGCGTTGCAGGCGGTCACCTGCATCATCTGGGCGATGAAGACGTCAGCGTATCGGTCGAACAGGTCCGCCACGACCGCCGAGCGGCTCTTGACCTCTTCCAGCCGCGCGGTGGGAACGCAGAAGGCGTGACCCGGCACGCGCACCACGGCGCGGCCATAGGCGGGCTTGAAGCCGGCGCTGACCATGCCGCCGATCGCGCCTTCATGGCCGATGCTGGCGGCCTCGATCTCCTGGCCGTCCGAGGTGACGACCAGCAGCGAGGCCTGGGTCGGGCCGCAGGGCAGATAGGTGTGCTCGACGTCCTCGCCGGCGTCGAACAGGACCTCGTCCTGTGGCAGGTCGACCAGGATCAGATAGGGCGACAGGGCTTCCAACGCCTCCGGTCGCAGGGCGGCCAGCAGACGGTTGGCGGAGAAGGGCGGGGCGTCTTCGCTCCCGGCGGCTCCCCGAGAAAGACGGGCGGCAACTGACATGGAAACCTCCGTGACCGTGCTTAAGCGCACAGCTCACGGCTTAGTTTCCGAAGCTCTCCAAAGACGCCCTAGCTGAGGGTCCTGGGGTGGGGCAGGACCCAGTCGTCTTCCTGCTCGTGCATGACGACCGGAAGGCCCAGGCCAGCAGGGTGTTCGGCCAGTCGAAGCGCCGCGGCCCGGGCCGCGTCACGCGTCTCGTAAGCGCCGAAACGCAGGTAGTCGCCGATGATCGACCAGTGGTCTCCAACGCGGACAACGCCGTAATGCACCTCAGTCATGGGTAGACCTCCTTGCAGTATCCACAGGGAACCCCCGATTAACGATTATCGCAAGTCCTTTATCGCCAACGCTTTTTTGACACCGGTGGACTCTTTATCCCCAAGGCGGCGAAGATTTGTCCGTGGTCGGGTGACAAGGCGGCCTTTGATTGGCGATAACCGGCGGCATGTTCCGTTCGCTGCTTTCAGGGATCCTCGTGGCCGCGCTCGTCGGCGGCGCCATGGCGCAGGATCGTCCGGCCGACCAGCGTCAGCGCTTGCTGGAGCTGGCCTATGCGCTGGGCGAGAGCCACGCGCTGCGGCAGGCCTGCGAAGGCGAGGGCGACCAGTACTGGCGGGCGCGGATGATGCGTCTCGTCCAGGTCGAGCGCCCGGGGCCAACCCCGGAGACCCAGCTGCGCGAGCGCTTCAACGCCGGCTTTGTCGCCAAGCGCGGGCAATATCCCGCCTGCGACGAGGCCAGCCACAATGCCGAAGCGCAAGCCGCCCGGCGCGGCCAGGCCTTGGCGCTGAAACTCTCGCAATCGACGATCCAGGTTCGACGTGAGCCCCCGGCGCCGGATTCCGTGGCGGAGGGCGAGACGGCGCGCTAACCTCAACCGCAAGGTTGTGGAGGAGGGCGTCTTGGGCGTCTCTATAGTTGTTCTGATCCTGCTGGTCCTGGCCTTCGTCCTGGTCGCCAGCGTCATCAAGATCGTGCCCCAGGGGCGCGAATTCACCGTGGAGCGGTTCGGCCGCTACACCCGGACCCTGAAGCCTGGCATCAGCATCCTGACCCCGTTCGTCGAGACGATCGGGCGCAAGGTCAACATGATGGAACAGGTGCTGGACGTCCCGCAGCAGGAGGTCATCACCAAGGACAACGTGTCGGTGAAGGTCGACGCGATCGTCTTCATCCAGGTCATGGACGCGGCCGCGGCCGCCTATCGCGTCGACAACCTGATCTACGCGATCACCCAGCTGGCCCAGACCAACCTGCGCACGGTGGTCGGCTCGATGGAGCTGGACGAGGTCCTCAGCCAGCGCGACGCGATCAACACCCGCCTGCTCTCGACCATCGACCACGCCACCGGCCCTTGGGGCGTCAAGGTCGCGCGGATCGAGATCAAGGACCTGACTCCGCCGCCGGACATCACCAACGCCATGGCCCGCCAGATGAAGGCCGAGCGCGAGAAGCGCGCGGTGATCACCGAGGCGGAAGGCGAGAAGCAGTCCCAGATCGCCCGCGCCGAGGGCCAGAAGCAGTCGGCCATCCTGCAGGCCGAGGGCCGCCGCGAGGCCGCCTTCCGCGACGCCGAGGCGCGCGAACGTGAAGCCGAGGCCGAGGCCAAGGCGACGGCCTTCGTGTCGGAGGCGATCTCGAAGGGCGACGTCAACGCGATCAACTACTTCATCGCCCAGAAGTACGTCGAAGCCTTCGGCGAGCTGGCGCGCAGCCCGCAGCAGAAGACCGTGATCGTGCCGGCCGACTTCGCGGGCCTGACCGGGACCGTCGCGGGCGTCGGCGAGCTGATCAAGAGCCTGGGCGCCGATGCGCCGCGTCCGACCGCGACGCCGCGCTCGACCTCGACGACCACCAGCACGCCGACCGGCGGCAAGCGCGGAGCCTAGGATCATGGGCGCTGTCGAAAGCCTCTATGCGTCGCATCCGTTCTGGCCCTGGCTGGCCCTGGCGGCGCTGTTCCTGGCGATCGAGGTGGCGACGGGCACCGGCTGGCTGCTGTGGCCGGCCGCCAGCGCCTTCGTCGTCGGCCTGCTGGCCGAGGCGCTGCGCCCCGGTCTGGTGATCGAAGCCGGCATCTTCGCCGTGCTGACCATCGCCTCGACCTATCTCGCCAGGCGTTTCCTGCGTCCGGTGTTGGAGCCCACCAGTCCCGACCTCAATGATCCGTTGCAACGCCTCGTCGGCCAGCATGGCCAGGCGATGGCGACGTTCGATCAGGGGCGTGGCCGGGTGTTCGTCGACGGCAAGGACTGGGCCGCCGAATCCGACGAGCCGGCGCCCCAGCTCGACCAGACGGTGGTGGTCACCGGCGTCGATGGCGCCGTGCTGAAGGTCCGTCCCGTCATTCACTGAGCGCATTGCTGACAAAAGGCGGCGCTCCCCCCTGTTATCGGCGCGTCGCCGCACCATTTGTGCCGCGAGCGACCGTTCAGTCGCATCCGCTTCACGCTCATAGGGAGACGGCGTGACCTCCATCATCTCGGTAAAGGGTCTGAACAAGACCTATGCGTCTGGCCATCAGGCGCTGAAGACGATCGATCTCGATATCCGCAGGGGCGAGATCTTCGCCCTCTTGGGGCCGAACGGCGCGGGCAAGACCACGCTGATCAGCATCATCTGCGGCATCGTCAACCCCAGCCAGGGGACGGTGACCGCCGACGGTCACGACGTAGTGGGCGACTATCGCGCCGCGCGCACCAAGATCGGCCTGGTGCCGCAGGAGCTGCACACCGACGCCTTCGAGACGGTCTGGGCCACGGTCAGCTTCTCGCGCGGCCTGTTCGGCAAGCCGCGCAACGACGCCCTGATCGAGAAGATCCTTCGCGACCTCTCCTTGTGGGACAAGAAGGACAGCAAGATCATGGCGCTGTCGGGCGGCATGAAACGCCGCGTGATGATCGCCAAGGCGCTGAGCCACGAGCCGACCATCCTGTTCCTGGACGAGCCCACCGCCGGCGTCGACGTCGAGCTGCGCCGCGACATGTGGGAAATGGTCCGCAAGCTGCGCGAAAGCGGCGTCACCATCATCCTGACCACCCACTACATCGAGGAGGCCGAGGAGATGGCCGACCGGATCGGGGTGATCAACAAGGGCGAGATCATCCTGGTCGAGGACAAGACCGTCCTCATGCGGAAACTCGGCAAGAAGCAGCTGACCGTGCATTTGAAGGAGCCGCTGACGGCTCTGCCGGCGGCCCTAGCCGACCCGCACCTGACGCTCGCCAATGACGGGGCCGACCTCGTCTACACCTTCGACGCCCAGGCCGAGGACACCGGCATCGCCGACCTCCTCAAGCGCCTGGCCGAGCAGGGCGTCGAGTTCAAGGACCTGAAGACCGACCAGAGCTCGCTGGAAGACATCTTCGTCAGCCTGGTGAGGGCCCCGCAATGAACCTGTTCGCGATCAAGGCCATCTACAAGTTCGAGATGGCGCGGTGGTTCCGCACCCTGGCCCAGAGCGTCATCTCGCCGGTGCTGTCGACCAGTCTCTATTTCGTGGTGTTCGGCTCGGCGATCGGCTCGCGCATGCAGGCCATCGACGGCGTCAGCTACGGCGCCTTCATCGTCCCGGGCCTGATCATGCTGTCGCTGCTCAGCGAGAGCATCTCCAACGCCTCGTTCGGCATCTACATGCCCAAGTGGGCCGGCACGATCTACGAGCTGCTGTCGGCGCCGGTCGCCTGGTTCGAGGCGGTGGCGGGCTATGTCGGGGCGGCGGCGACCAAGTCGATCTGCCTGGGCCTGCTGATCCTGGCCACGGCGCGGATCTTCGTGCCGTTCGAGATCGCCCACCCGTTCGTGATGCTGCTGTTCCTGGTCCTGACCTCGATGACCTTCAGCCTGTTCGGCTTCATCATCGGGGTCTGGGCCGACGATTTCCAGAAGCTGCAGATCGTGCCGCTTTTGATCGTCACGCCCCTGACCTTCCTGGGCGGCAGTTTCTACTCGATCAAGATGCTGCCGCCGATCTGGCAGAAGATCACCCTGTTCAACCCGGTGGTCTATCTGATCAGCGGCTTCCGCTGGGCCTTCTACGGCCAGTCGGATGTCGGCGTCGGGATCAGCCTGGGCATGACGGCGGTGTTCCTCGCCGTCTGCCTGACGGCGGTGTGGTGGATCTTCCGCACCGGCTATCGCCTGAAGGTCTAGTCGTCGTCTTCGGCGTCCTCGGCCTCGACCGGGGGCGCCGCCTTCAGCCCCTTCAGGCCGCCCGCCTTGGCGCCCTTGGCGACCAGGGCGGTTTCGGCCCGGCGGATCATGGCGCGCTCACCGTTGAAGGCGGTCAGCGCCTGGCAGGCGTCGAAAAAGCCGGAATCCGCGCGGGTGTCGATCTCGGGCTGCTGGACGACCAGGTGCAGGTCGCGGGCGCGCAGCTTCAGCACCGCGTCCATCACCGCCACCAGGTCGCCGCCCAGGGCGTGAAGGCTGGGGGCGGCCAGGACGCCGCCGGGCTCCAGCGCCGCCATGGCCCGCTCCAGCCCCGGCCGCACCACGCCCGAGGCCAGGCAGCGATCGCTGAACACCTGCTCGCAGCCCAGCAGCAGCAAACGCTCTTCCTGAGCGGGACTGAAGAACACCCCCGGCGCGGGCGGCACGCGGTAGTAGCCGACGAATTTCATCGTCAGCCCATCGCAAACCGGCCGCGCCCTGGCGAGCGGAAAACCACGACCGCCCACAGACTTCGTCGGCGGTCGCGTGGGTTCGCGTCTAGTGAGGCCTCACGACGCCGGCGACGAAGGCCGACAGCGGCGTGGTCGGATGGCCGATCAGGGCCGACAGCTGGCGGCTGTCGTCGAACAGCCCGCCGCGCGCGGCGCCGGCGTCCGCCTGGGCGATGATGGCCGCGACCGGGGCGGGCAGACCCAGGCCTTCCAGGATCTTGGCGTAGTCGCCTTCGGGCAGGTCGTTGTAGGGCAGGGGCCGGCCGGTCTGGCGCGAGACCTCGGCGGCCAGCTCGGCGAGGCTGAAGCTGTCGTCGCCGGCCAGCTCGTAAACCTTCCCCGCGTGAGCGTCGTCGGTCAGGGCGATGGCGGCCGCCTCGGCGTAGTCGGCGCGCGCGGCGGCCGAGATGCGGCCATCGCCCGCCGCGCCGACGAAGGCGCCCGTGTGCAGCGCCCCGCCGATCGCGCCGGCGTAGTTCTCAAGATACCAGCCATTGCGCAGCAGGGTGTGCGACAGGCCCGATTCCTCGAGCATGATCTCGGTGGCCAGGTGGTCCTGGCTCAGCGCCAGCGGCGAGGAGTCCGCGCGCAGCACGCTGGTGTAGACGATCCGCTCGACCCCCGCGGCCTTGGCGGCCTCGATCACTTTGCGATGCTGCGGGACGCGCTGGCCGACCTCGCTGCTGGAGATCAGCAGCAGGACATCGACGCCCTTCAGCGCCTCGGCCAGGGTCGCGGGCTGGTCGTAGTCGGCCGTGCGGACCTCCACGCCCAGATCGACCGCCTTCGCCGGATCCCGGACCAGGGCCACGACGGCCTGGCTGGCCGTCACGCGGGCCTTCAACTGCTCGATGACCAGACGGCCCAGTTGGCCGGTGGCTCCAGTGACGGCGATGATCGTCATGTTCCTGCTCCTTTTCAGCGGACCCGCGTCATCTAGGGCTCTTGCTTACTTTTCGTAAGTACGTACATGAAGGTAAGTATGGAACAGGATGATCGCTCCAAGGCCGGGCCGCGCCGGCCGCTCTCCGAAATGGTCACGGACGGTGCCTTGCGCGCGGACGTGATGGCCGCCGCTTGCCCGTCGCGCGAGGTGCTCAACCACGTCACCAGCCGCTGGGGCGTCCTGGTGTTGATGGCGCTGGAGACCCGCACCCTGCGCTTCAGCCAGCTCAAGCGGCAGATCGGCGGGGTCAGCGAGCGCATGCTGGCCCAGACGCTGAAGCTGCTCGAGGGCGACGGCTTCGTGCGCCGACAGGCCTTCGAGGTCGTGCCGCCGCATGTCGAGTACAGCCTGACGCCCCTGGGCCTGGAGGTCGCCGAACGCGTGCGGGGCCTAGCCGACTGGATCCAGGTCAATCTGGGGCGGATCCTGGAACATTGGGACCCCGAGAACCTCGCCGCCTACGCGCCGGAGACCATGGCCTAGTCGGCTTGGCGATGGGCGCGGCTGACCGGCAAGCGCGCGTAGATCTCCGTCCCGGCGCGGGCGAAGGCGTCGGCGCCGAAGCGCTGCAGCACCCGCGCTCGGGACGCCTGGCCCAGGCGCGCGAGTTCTTCCGGGGCGGCCAGCAGCGCGCGCAGAGCGCCCGCCAGGGCTTCGGCGTCGTTGGGCGCGACCACGTAGCCCGTGCGCCGGTCCAGCACCGTGAACGGCATTTCCCCCACCGCCGAGACGACGACCGGCAGGCCAGCCTCCATGGCCTCGTGGGCGGCGATGCACAGGCCTTCCGAGCGGGAGGGCTGCGCATAGGCGTGCAGATCGGCCAGGAACGCCCGCGGCCGCGCCTGAAAGCCAATCAGTTCGACAGTGTCCAGCCCGGCCGATGCGATCTGGGCCAGCAGCGCCTCGCGCTGGGCGCCGTCGCCGGCGATCCGCACGCGGAATGGCGCCGGCGGGACGAAGCCGGACGCCTTCAGTCGCGCCAGGGCCTCGATCAGGACATCGTAGCCCTTCACCGGATGCAGCCGGCCCAGCGAGCCTAGCTCGACGGTCTGGCCCGGCGTCCAGGGTTTGGCGACCGGCGCCTCGCCCCCGGCGGCGAACAGAGGCCAGGTCGTCAACCGCTCGGGCGGAACCCCCAGGCGCTCGGCGGTCAGGCGGGTGACATTGTCGGAGTCGCCGATCCACAGCTGGCTGAGACCCTGGGTGGCGCGCAGCAGGACCTTGTTGGCGGGCTTCAGGAAGGCGGCGTGCTGCCAGCTGACCACCGGCAGCCGCCGACGCAGGCCGACCAGCTGTCCGAGAAGCGTCGCCCGGGTCAGCGAGGTCCAGATCAGATCCGGCTTGAACATCGCGAGGCTGCGGTCCAGCCAGGCGAAGGCGGCGAGGTGATCCTTCTCCGCGCCCTCGCGGATATGAACCGTCAGGCCGTCGGCCTCCATCGCCGCCAGGGCCCTTCCGTCGCGCCGGAGCAGGGCGAAGACCTCGACCTCGGCGCCCTGGTCGCGCAGCACGCGGGTGACGGCCGGGACGGGCGCGGCCGCGCCGCCGCCCTCTAGCGAATTGATCACATAGGCGATCCGCATGCCGTTAGCCGACGGCGGCGATCGCGGGCTGGGCGGGGGCTTCGGTCCAGTCGAGCCCCGCGAACAGGGCCAGGGCGCGGGCCGCTCGCAAGGAGGACGGCTCGTCGGTCAGGTCGAAGCTGCGGTCGAACAGCGCTTGCTGCACGGGACGCCAGATGGCGGCGTGGTCCGCCTGGGCGGCGGCCAGGGCCGGGCCCAGCTCGGCGGCGCGGGTGATGACGGGGCCGGCGCGCCAGTGCTCGAAATTGGCGTCGCCGCGCCAGTCGAATCCGTGGTTGTTCAGGAACACGCAGGGGCGGGGATGCAGCAGGAACTCGTAGATCTGGCTGCTGACGTCGCCCAGGTAGATATCCGCTCGCTGGGTGTAGGTCATGGTCGTCGAGGCTCGGCTGCCCAGGTCGATGTGGATATTGGCGGCCCGCAGGTATTTTTCGTCGATATGGCCGGCGCGGTCGACGCGCAGCTTGTCGATCGTGACCACGAAGGGGCGTTCGAACAGCATCACGTGCGGCGCGAAGATCAGCTGATATTCGTCATGCTCGACGAACCAGTCCAGCACCGCGCGGCCCTCATCGTACCAGGACGACAGGTGCGGCGAGACATGGGGATTGTACAGCACCACCGGACGCTGATCGTCGACGAACGGCAGGTTCGGGCGCGGCGGGGCCAGGTCGAACTTGGGGTAGCCGACGACCGAGATCGTCTCGGGCTTCACGCCCGCCTCGCTGATCAGGCGCTCGCGGATCTTGGGGCCCGAGACCAGCACGTGGTCGAAACCCGCGCTGGCCTTGTCGAACCCGATCGCGCGATCGCCGGCGCCATGGCGGGTGTGGACGATCTTCAGGTCGGTCAAGCCGTAGCGGGTCTTGAGGATCAACGAGGTCTTCTCGGCGACCACGAGGATGTCGAGCGATCGGAAGAAGTCGAGGTTATCGCGATAGATCAGCAGCTTGGTGGCGGGGATCAGCGCTTCCAGAACACCCGCCAGGCTCTTCGAGGCGCCCGGCTTCAGGCCAAGCTGGACCAGGGACAGGCCCTTGCCAATCATGCCTTCGGAGAGCCGTATCACCTCGGCGCTCAGGCGCGGATTGGTGGTGGCCACCACGATGTCCAGATCCGGCCGGCCGCGCGCCAGGGCCACGGCGATCGGCAGGCTGTGCGCCACCTGGTGGACCTGGTCGTGATTGAAGAGGAAGCCGATCCGCATAACCTTAAGACGACGCCGGCTGGCGCCCACCTCAAGCTAAGCTTCGCAATCACCGCGTGCGGCGATCGACCTTGCCGTCAGAAGCGCGGATTGGCCTGTCGGAGACCTTCATTGGCCAGGGCGTCCGCGCGTTCGTTCAGCGGATGGCCGGCGTGGCCCTTGACCCAGCGCCAGTCGACATCGTGGCGCGAGCGAGCGGCGTCGAGCCGCTTCCACAGGTCGTCGTTCTTGACCGGGCTCTTGTCGGCCGTCTTCCAGCCGCGCGCCTTCCAGCCCCGGATCCACTCCTGGATGCCCTTCATCACATACTGGCTGTCGGTGTGCAGCTCGACGGTGCAGGGACGGTTCAGCAGCTCCAGCGCCTGGATGGCGGCCATCAGCTCCATGCGGTTGTTGGTCGTCCCCGGCTCGCCGCCGCAGATCTCTTTTTTCTTGTCGCCATAGAACAGGATGGCGCCCCAGCCGCCGGGGCCGGGATTCCCCTTGCAGGCCCCGTCGGTATAGATCGTGACCTTCGGCGTCATGCGAACAGCACGAGGCCCTCGCGGTGGACGGCCAGCTTGCGCTCGTACTCCAGCGGGTCCTTGGGCCGCACCAGCGCGCCGGCGGGCGTCGCGCCCCAGTCGGCCAGGCGCGTCAGGAAGAAGCGCATCGCCGCGCCGCGCGCCAGGATCGGCAGGGCTTCCTTCTCGGCGGGGCTCAGCGGCCGACGGCGCTCATAGCCGTTCAGCAGCGCCTTGGCGGCGGTGACGTTGAAGCTGCCGTCGGCTTCGAAGCACCAGGCGTTCAGCGTCACGGCCAGGTCGTAGGCGTAGGCGTCGTCGCAGGCGAAGTAGAAGTCGATCGTCGCGGCGAACTTGCCGTCCGCGTGGAAGAAGACGTTGTCCGGGAAATAGTCGGCATGGACCGTGCCCGTCGGCAGGTTGCGCGGCCACATCAGGGCCAGTTGCGCCAGGTCCTGGTCGATGGTGGCCGCCAGGCCGGGCTTCAGCGCCTCGGCGGCCTTGCGGTGCTTGGAGAACAGCGGCGCCCAGGCGGCCTGGCCCAGGTCGTTGGCGCGGCGGGCGGGATAGCCCTCGCCGGCCAGGTGCAGCCAGGCCAAACCCTCGCCGGCCTCGCGGCAGTGGGCGACGGTCGGCTTGCGCGCCGACAGGCCCGGCATGAACTCGACGATGGCGGCGGGCTTGCCGCGCAGGGTCGCCAGGGTCGCGCCCCTTCGCGTGGGGATCGGGCGCGCACTGGGATAGCCCTTGTCGGCCAGCCAGGTCAGCAGATTCAGAAAATAGGGCAGGTCCTCGGCCTTCACCCGACGCTCATAGACGGTCAGGATGTAGCGACCCTTCTCCGTCTCCAGCAGGAAGTTGGAGTTCTCCACGCCCTCGGCGATGCCCTTGAACGCCAGAGGCGCGCCCAGGTCGTAGCCCTCCAGGAAGGCGGCGAGTTCGTCGTCGGTGATGTCGGTATAGACGGCCATGACGCGGGGATGCGCGACGCAGGCCGTCCGGTCAAGCGCGGTTAGGCCGTCAGCAGCCGCGGCAGCTTAAAGGTGATCGTCTCGCGCGCCTCGACCAGTTCCTCGACGGTGGTATCGAACCGCGCCGCGATGGCGTCGATGACGCCTTGCACCAGGTCCTCGGGGGCCGAGGCGCCGGCGGTCAGGCCGACGCGCGAGACGCCCTCGAACCAGGTCCAGTCGATGCCCGAGGCGTCGTCGATCAGGTGGGCCTCGCGGGCCCCGGCCTTCAGGCCGACCTCCTTCAGGCGCACCGAGTTCGACGAGTTCTTCGAGCCCACGACCAGCACGAGCTCGGCCTGTTCGGCCAGGCGTCGGACCGCGTCCTGGCGGTTGGTCGTGGCGTAGCAGATGTCTTCCTTGTGCGGCGCGGCGATGCCCGGGAAGCGCTCGCGCAGCAAAGCGACCATCTCGGCGGTGTCGTCGACCGACAGGGTGGTCTGGGTCAGGAAGGCGACGTTGCTGGCGTCCTTGGGCGTCCAGGCGGCGGCGTCGTCGATATCCTCGATCAAGGTCACCGCGCCGTCGGGCAGCTGGCCCATGGTGCCGATCACCTCCGGATGCCCGGCATGGCCGATCAGCACGATCTCACGACCGGCGTCGTAGTGCTTCTGGGCCTCGACATGGACCTTGGAGACCAGCGGGCAGGTGGCGTCGAGATAGATCATCTCGCGCGACTTGGCCTCGGCCGGCACGGACTTGGGCACGCCGTGGGCCGAGAACACGACCGGGCGATCGTCGGGCGCCTCGGAGAGCTCCTCGATGAACACCGCGCCCAAGGCCTTCAGGCGGTCGACGACGTGGCGGTTGTGGACGATCTCGTGGCGGACATAGACCGGGGCGCCGAACTTCTCGACGGCGCGCTCGACGATCTGGATGGCGCGATCGACGCCGGCGCAGAAGCCGCGCGGGCTGGCCAGCAGCAGCGAGATCGGGCGGCGGATCGGGGTCTCGGCGTTCATGGCGCGGAAACTAGTGGTTCCGGCCGCCGGGCGCCAGGAGTCTGCGTCGTTGCGACGTCACGCATATGCCTTTATCAGGCTGCATGACGCCGAAGGGGCCGCGTGGCTCCGCTTGGCTCTGTCTTCTTTGCACCGGACGTTTCATGCGCCGTAATATCACGCTCGCCCTCAGCGCCCTGATGGCCGTTTCGATCGCCGCGACCACGGCGACGGCCGCTTACGCCCAGCGCGGCCCCGGCGGCGACCAGGGCGGCGGCGACGACGACCAGGCCGCCAAGAAGAAGAAGCGCGACGAAGAGTGGAACCAGCCCAAGGCGCCGCTGCAGCAGCTGCGCAACGCGGGGCCGTGTCCGTTCGTGAAGGTGCTGTACGACGCCAGCCGCTACGTCGAGTTCAAGGACGGCAAGGAGTCGGCGTCGCAAGCCGGCTTCACCGGCGAGATCCAAAGCCTGACCTCGGGTTGCGCCTACAAGAGCGACGAGCCGATCAAGATTCGCGTCGAGGCTCTGTTCCAGCTGGGCCGTGGTCCGCAGGCCGAGGGCGACAAGCACGTCTACCGCTACTGGGTGGCCGTGACCGAGCGGAACCAGGCCGTGATCGCCAAGGAATATTTCGACCTGCCCGTGACCTTCCCGGCCGGCCAGGATCGCGTCTACGCCACCGAGACCCTCGAGCAGATCACCATCCCGCGCGCTGACGCCAAGGTCAGCGGCGGCAATTTCGAGGTCCTGATCGGCTTCGACGTGACGCCGGAAATGGCGGCCTTCAACCGTGACGGCAAGCGCTTCCGCGTCCAGGCCGGCCAGGTTCAACCAGGGACTTCCACCAAGCAATGAACGATTTGAAGCGGTCCCTGAGCGAGGCGGCTTCGGCCGCGTTCCAGGCCGCCGGACTTCCTCCCGAGTTCGGACGCGTCACCGCCTCCGACCGTCCCGACCTGGCCGATTTCCAGTGCAACGGCGCCCTCGCGGCGGCCAAGAGCGCCAAGCGCAATCCGCGCGAGATCGCTGCGCAGGTCGTCGAGATCCTCAAGGCCGATCCGCGCCTGAGCTCGGTCGAGATCGCCGGCGCCGGCTTCATCAACCTGCGGGTCAGCGACGAGGCCCTGTCGGTCCGCGCCCGCGAGATCGCCGCCGACGATCGGACCGGCGCCCAGGTGCTGGACGCGCCGCGCCGGGTGCTGATCGACTATGCCGGCCCCAACGTCGCCAAGCCGATGCACGTGGGCCACCTGCGCGCCTCGATCATCGGCGAGTCGATCAAGCGCCTGTACCGCTTCCGCGGCGACGAAGTGCTGGGCGACGCCCACTTCGGCGATTGGGGCTTCCAGATGGGCCTCTTGATCAGCGCGATCCTCGACGAGGACGCCACGATCGCCGCTCTGGTCGGCAAGCTGCCCGAGACCGCCGCCGGCGCCGATCCGGCCGATGTGGCGGCTCTGAACGCCGAGCTCGACGCCCGCATCAGCCTGGCCGACCTCGACCGCATCTATCCGGCCGCCTCGCTGCGCCAGAAGGAAGACGCCGCGTTCAAGGAGCGCGCCCGCAAGGCCACCGCCGAGCTGCAGAACGGCCGCTATGGCTACCGCGTGCTGTGGAGCCACTTCGTCAAGGTCAGCCGCGTGGCCCTGGAGCGCGAGTTCCACGCCCTGGGCGTCGACTTCGACCTGTGGAAGGGCGAGAGCGACGCCAACGACCTGATCGGGCCGATGGTCGAAGAGCTGGAGGCCAAGGGCCTGCTGGTCGAGGACCAGGGCGCCCGCATCGTCCGCGTCTCGCGCGAGGACGACAAGCAGGACGTGCCGCCGCTGCTGGTGGTCTCGTCCGAGGGTTCGGCCATGTACGGCACGACCGACCTAGCCACGATCCTGGATCGCCGCCAGTCGTTCGACCCGCACCTGATCCTCTACTGCGTCGATCAGCGTCAGGCCCTGCACTTCGAGACTGTGTTCCGCGCCGCCTATCTGGCCGGCTACGCGCAGGAAGGCTCGCTGGAGCACATCGGCTTTGGCACGATGAACGGGACGGACGGCAAGCCGTTCAAGACCCGCGCCGGCGGCGTGCTGAAGCTGCACGACCTGATCGAGATGGCCCGCGAAAAGGCCCGCGAGCGCCTCCGCGAAGCCGGCCTGGGCGCCGAGCTCACCGAAGAGCAGTTCGAGGACACCGCCCACAAGGTCGGCGTCGCGGCCCTGAAGTTCGCCGACCTACAGAACTTCCGCGGCACGTCCTACGTCTTCGATCTCGACCGCTTCACCAGCTTCGAGGGCAAGACCGGCCCGTACCTGCTGTACCAGTCGGTGCGCATCAAGAGCGTGCTGCGCAAGGCCGCCGAGGCCGGCGCGGCGGCCGGCGAGATCATCATCGGCGAACAGGCCGAGCGGGACCTGGCCATGCTGCTGGACGCCTTCGAGGGCGCGCTGCAGGAGGCCTACGACAAGAAGGCCCCGAACTTCGTCGCCGAGCACGCCTACAAGCTGGCCCAGTCGTTCTCGAAGTTCTACGCGGCCTGCCCGATCATGAGCGCCGACAGCGACGCCCTGCGCGCTTCGCGCCTGGCCTTGGCTGAGACGACCCTGCGTCAGCTGGAGCTGGCCCTCGATCTGCTGGGCATCGAAGCGCCCGAGCGCATGTAGCGCTTAGGCCGCCTGGGTCTCCTGGCCCGGGCGGCCGCGCTGCGGCGTCTTCGCCGACGCCGCGCCCGCCTCTTCGCCCACCTTGAACCGCTGGAGCAGCGCGCCCAGCTCCCCGGCCTCGCGGGTGAGGGTGTGGCTGGCGGCGGTGGTCTCCTCGACCATGGCCGCGTTCTGCTGGGTGACCTGGTCCATCTGGCCGACGGCCGTGTTGACCTCCGCCAGGCCCGTCGCCTGCTGGCGTGCGGCCGAGGCGATGTCGTTGATCAGGTCCTCGATGCGGCCGAAATGGTCGACGACATTGCCCAATTCCTCGCCGACGCGGACCACCAGGCCGACGCCGCTCTGCACGCTGTCCGAGGCGTCGGTGACCAGGGTCTTGATCTCCTTGGCCGCGTCGGCCGAACGCTGGGCCAGGGCCCGCACCTCCTGGGCCACGACCGCGAAGCCGCGACCCGCTTCGCCGGCGCGGGCGGCCTCGACCCCAGCGTTCAGGGCCAGGAGGTTGGTCTGGAAGGCGATCTCGTCGATGACGGTGATGATCTGGCCGATCTTCTGGGACGAGACGTCGATCCGCTCCATGGCGGTCATCGCTTCGTTGGCCACGGCGCTGGACTGCCCGACCAGCTTGCGGCTGACCGAGGCGGCCTCCTGGGCCTGGGCGGCGTTCTCGGCGGTCTTGCGGATCGTGGCGGTCACCTGGTCAAGCGCGGCGGCGGTCTCTTCCAGGCTGGCGGCCTGCTGCTCGGTGCGGTGGGCCAGGTCGTCGGAGGCCGTCGAGATCTCGCGCGAGCCGCTGTCGACCGCGCCGGTGGTGATCAGCACCTGGCGGATCGCGTGCTCCAGCGTCTCCATCGAGCTGTTGAAGTCGCGGCGCAGGCCCTCGAAGTCCTCGGGGAACGGCGAGCTCAGGCGCGCCGAAAGGTCCCCGGCGGCCAGGCGGCGCAAGCCCTCGCCAAGGCTGTCGGCCACGCGCTGACGCAGGGCGCGCTCCTCTGCGCGAGCGGCTTCGGCGCTCTGCAGGCGCGCTTCCTCTTCGTGTTCCAGCTGGGCCTTGGTCGCCGCTTGGCGCTCCAGGGCGGCGGTGCGGAACGTCGCCACCGAGCGAGCCATGTCGCCGATCTCGTCCGGACGCGCCTGCAGCGGCACGTCCTGGCTGTAATCGCCGGTCGCCAGGCGGCCCATGTAGTCGGTGATCTTCGACAGCGGCGAGGCCACGAACTGGCGCAGCGCGCCGACGCCGACGACCACGATCGCCAGCATGGCGACGGTGACGGCCGCGAGCAGGGCCATGACGAACCAGGTCGCCTTTTCGACCTTTCGCGCCTGGGCCTCCGCGTCCTTCTGAGCCATCACGGCCAGCTGGTCGATGACCTTGCGGTGGCGCGCATAGATCGGTTCGAGCTTGGCGATCGTCGAGTTGATGCCGATGACGTCGCCCGACTTCAGCGCCGGGGCGTATTCGCCGTCGACGACCTTCCAGAACGCCTGCACCTCGACGTCGGAAGCGTCGAGCCCCGCGCGCATCTCGTCCGGCAGGTCGAGGCCTTTCCAGTAGGCGCGCCGCGCGTCGTACTGCTGGTGCAGGGTGTTCAACGCCTTCAGCGTGGCGTCGGCCTGGCCCGTATCCTCGGCGCCGTGGTGGACGATCAGCATCGACTCCACCAGGTACAGCGGCGGCGGGAACAGGTCGGCCAGCAGCTCATAGGACTGCGACTGCTTCTTCGACAGCGGGCCGCCGACCCGCAGCTCCATCAGCGAGAAGACCGCCGTCGCGGTGGCCAGGATGAATCCCAGCAGCAGGCAGCCGGCGAAGATGTTGAGCGCGTCGCGGATGCGGATGGTCATGGAGGGTCCTGCTGTGAAAGCGCCGCAAGCTTCGCCGTGGACGGTTAATGTGCGGAAAGTTTCGGCTGCGGCCTGATGTCCCAGTCGCGCCGGATGAGGAAAACGCCCGCCTCGTCCAGAGGACGAGGGACGCGCGCTTGACTCCGATCGACCCCTCCCGCATTGAGCCGATGACCCTCGCGGGAGACATCGGGATTCGCTCCCGAGGCCGAAGGCGCAACCGCCCCGGAAACGCTCAGGCAAAAGGACCGCGCGAGTTTAGGAACGCTGGAAAGAGGCCTCCCGAAAGGGCGGCTCGCCGAAGGAGCAAGGGACGGAACGTCCCGGAATCTCTCAGGCCCAAGGGACAGCGGGGGCGCGACCAACCGGCGAGAGCCGGTCCCGTCGCCGACCTCGTTTGGAGCCCGACCTGTGTCCGAAGACCTCAAGAAGACCCCGCTCTATGACGCCCACGTGGCGGCGGGCGCCCGCATGGTCCCGTTCGCGGGCTATTCCATGCCGGTGCAGTACAAGGACGGGGTGCTGAAGGAGCACCTCTGGACCCGCGAGCACGCCGGCCTGTTCGACGTCTCGCACATGGGCCAGGCCCGCATCCGCGGCGAGAACCCCGCCAAGGCTTTCGAAAAGGTCGTCTCGGCCGACTATCAGGGCCTCAAGCCCGGCAAGCAACGCTACGGCGTGCTGCTGAACGCTGAAGGCGGCATCGTCGATGACCTGATGACCGCGCGTCCGGACGAGGATGGCCTGTTCGTCGTGGTCAACGGCGCCTGCAAGGACAATGACTACGCCATCATCGCCCGCGAGCTGGCCGGCGAGGCCACGGTGACCCGGCTTGAGGATCGCGCGCTGCTGGCGCTGCAAGGCCCCGAGGCCGCCGCGGTGCTGGCCGCCCACATCCCGCAAGCCGCCCAGATGGTGTTCATGGACGCCAAGGCCCTGACCGCCTTCGGCGTCGACGCGATCGTCTCCCGTTCGGGCTATACCGGCGAGGACGGCTACGAGATCTCGGTTCCCGCCGACGCCGCCGAGCGGGTGTGGAACACCCTGCTGGCCGACGAGCGCGTCAAGCCGATCGGCCTGGGCGCGCGCGACAGCCTGCGCCTGGAAGCGGGCCTGCCGCTGTACGGCCACGACCTGGACGAGACCGTCTCGCCGATCGAGGCGGGCCTGAACTTCGCCGTCGGCAAGTCGCGCCGCGAGGCCGGCGACTATCTGGGCGCGGCCCGGATTTCCAAGGAGCTGGGCGGCGAGCTGTCGCGCGTCCGCGTGAACCTGAAGGTGCTGGAAGGCGCTCCGGCCCGCGAAGGCGCCGAGATCGCCGACGAGGCTGGCGCCGTGATCGGCAAGGTCACCAGCGGCGGCTTCGCCCCCAGCCTGGGCTATCCCATCGCCATCGGCTTCGCCCCGCCCGCCTACGCCGCGATCGGGACGAAGTTGAAGGTCATCGTTCGCGGGAAGGCGGCCGCCGCCGAGGTGGTCGCCAGCCCGTTCGTTCCGAACCGTTACATCCGTAAACTCTAATCCAATCCAAGGGCCGATTGAGATGCGTTTCACCAAAGATCACGAATGGGTCGTCGTTCAGGGCGACGTCGCCACCGTCGGCATCACCGCCTACGCCGCCGAGCAACTGGGCGACGTGGTGTTCGTCGAGGTTCCGGAAGCCGGCAAGACCGTGAAGCAGGGCGACGGCCTGGCGGTGGTCGAGAGCGTCAAGGCCGCCTCGGACGTCTACGCCCCGGTCTCGGGCGAGGTGATCGAAGGCAACGCCGAGCTGTCGGACGCCCCGGAAACCGTCAACGCCCTGCCGGAAAGCGGCGGCTGGTTCGCCAAGATCAAGCTGGCCAACCCGGCCGAGGTCGACGCCCTGATGGACCGCGACGCGTACGAAGCGTTCCTGGCCACCCTGTAACACCCCATCCCCGACCCTTCCTCCGTCGAGGGGGAAGGGAGAAGGACCGAAATATGCGCTATCTCCCCCTCACCCCCGAAGACCGCGCCGAGATGCTCGGCGTGATCGGCGTGAAGTCGATCGACGACCTGTTCGTGGACGTGCCGGCGTCGGCCCGCCGCGACAAGCCGGTCGACCTGCCGCACCATGTCGGCGAACTGGAAGTCGAGCGGGAGATGGCCGCCCTGGCCAAGCGCAACCGCGCCGCGGGCGAGGGGCCTTTCTTCTGCGGCGCCGGCGCCTATCGCCACCACGTGCCGGCCACGGTCGATCACATCATCCAGCGGTCGGAGTTCCTGACCAGCTACACGCCCTACCAGCCGGAAATCGCCCAAGGCACCCTGCAGGTGCTGTTCGAGTTCCAGACCCAGGTCGCGGCCCTGACCGGCATGGAGGTGGCCAACGCCTCGCTCTATGACGGCTCGACCGGCGCGGCCGAGGCCGTGATGATGGCCCAGCGCGTCACCCGCCGGAACAAGGCGGTGATGTCGGGCGGCGTCCACCCCCACTATGTCGGGGCGATCGAGACCCTGGCCCACGCCGCCGGCGTCCAGACGACCCGCATGCCCGCGGCCATCGACGCCGAGGACGCGGTGATCGCCGCGATCGACCAGGATACCGCCTGCGTCGTCGTCCAGACTCCGAACGTGTTCGGCACGGTCACCGACGTGACCAAGATCGCCGAGGCCGCTCACGCCGCCGGCGCGCTGCTGATCGTGGTGACGACCGAAGCCGTCTCGTACGGCCTGCTGAAGTCGCCCGGCGAGATGGGCGCCGACATCGCCGTGGCCGAGGGCCAGTCGATCGGCAACGGCCTGAACTTCGGCGGCCCCTATGTCGGCCTCTTCGCCTGCAAGGAGAAGTTCGTCCGCCAGATGCCGGGCCGCCTGTGCGGCGAGACGGTCGACGCCGACGGCAAGCGCGGCTTCGTGCTGACGCTGTCGACCCGCGAGCAGCATATCCGCCGCGACAAGGCGACCAGCAACATCTGCACCAACAGCGGCCTCTGCGCCCTGGCCTTCTCGATCCACATGAGCCTGCTGGGCGAGACCGGCCTGCGCAAACTGGCGGCGCTGAACCACCAGAAGGCGGTCGCCCTGCGCGACGCCCTGGCGGCTGTGCCCGGCTACGAGATCCTGACGCCGCGCTTCTTCAACGAGTTCGCGGTCCGCGTTCCGGGTAAGGCGGCTGAACTGGTCGAGACCCTCGCCAGCCACGGCGTGCTGGCCGGTGTGCCGTTCTCGCGCCTCGACGCCGGCGCGGGCATGGACGACGTGCTGCTGGTCGCCGCGACCGAGACGACGATGGACATCGACATCACTTTCCTGACCAAGCTCCTGACCAAGGTGGTGGGCCAATGAGCATGAACAACGTCGGCCGCCCCACGCGCCCTGAAGCCGCGAATGACGCCCCCGCCGGTCACGAGACCCTGACGGGCGCGCGCGGCCTGCTGCAGGACGAGGCCCTGATCTTCGAACTGGACGGCTGGAACAAGACCGGCGTCGACCTGCCTGAAGCCGCCGCGCCGTCGAGCGACCTCGCCGGTCTGCTGCGAACCGATCCGATCGGCCTGCCGGGCCTGTCGGAGCCGGAAGCCGTCCGCCACTACGTGCGCCTCAGCCAAAAGAACCACGCCATCGACCTGGCGCTGTATCCGCTGGGCTCGTGCACGATGAAGCACAACCCGCGCCTGAACGAGAAGATGGCGCGGCTGCCCGGCTTTAGCGACATCCACCCGCTGCAGCCGACCTCGACGGTGCAGGGGGCTCTCCAGCTGATGGACCGCCTGGCCCACTGGCTGAAGACCCTGACCGGCATGCCGGCCGTCGCCCTGTCGCCCAAGGCCGGCGCCCACGGCGAGCTGTGCGGCCTGCTGGCCATCCGCGCCGCCCACGAGGCGGCCGGCAACGGTCACCGCAAGACGGTCCTGGCGCCGACCAGCGCCCACGGCACCAACCCGGCCACGGCGGCCTTCGTCGGCTACACCGTCGTCGAGATCGCCCAGACCGAGGACGGCCGCGTCGACCTGAAGGACTTGGAGTCCAAGCTCGGCGACCACGTGGCGGCCATCATGGTCACCAATCCCAACACCTGCGGCCTGTTCGAGCGCGACGTCGTCGAGATCGCCCGCCTGACCCACGCGGCCGGGGCCTACTTCTACTGCGACGGCGCCAACTTCAACGCCATCGTCGGCCGGGTGCGTCCGGGCGACCTGGGCGTCGACGCCATGCACATCAACCTGCACAAGACCTTCTCGACGCCGCACGGCGGCGGCGGTCCGGGCGCGGGTCCGGTGGTGTTGTCGGAGGCCCTGGCCCCGTTCGCCCCGACGCCCTGGCTGACCCACGGCGAGGACGGCTTCGACCTGGTCGAGCACGCCGGCGAGGAGGGGGCCAAGACCGCCTTCGGCCGCATGAGCGCTTTCCACGGCCAGATGGGCATGTATGTCCGCGCCTACGCCTACATGCTCAGCCACGGCGCCGACGGCCTGAAGCAGGCGGCCGAGGACGCCGTCCTCAACGCCAACTACGTCAAGGCGCGGCTGAAGGACGTGATGAGCCCGGCCTTCCCTGAGGGGCCGTGCATGCACGAGGCCCTGTTCGACGACAGCTGGCTCGAGGGCACCGGCGTGACCACGCTCGACTTCGCCAAGGCGATGATCGACGAGGGCTTCCACCCGATGACCATGTACTTCCCGCTGGTCGTGCACGGCGCGATGCTGATCGAACCCACGGAAACCGAGAGCCGCCAGGAGCTGGATCGCTTCATCGCCGCGCTCCGCGCCCTGGCCGGCGCCGCCAAGGCGGGGGATACGGAGCGTTTCAAGGGCGCGCCGTTCCACGCCCCGCTCCGGCGCCTGGACGAGACCCAGGCGGCCCGCAAGCCCCGGTTGAAGTGGAAACCTGTGGCTGCGGCGCCACTGGCGGCTGAATAGCATTCTCCATACCCCCCTTGCGACCAGAGGGCGCCTTTACGGCGCCCTCTTGGCTCCACATATCGGAGGGGCGCGTCGGGGCGAGCTGGCTGATCCAGGGAGCATGCGTCGCGCAAGCTCGTTGTCCTCCCATGACCGCTATCGCCCTCGCCATGCCGCGCGCCCGCCGCACCGCCGATGACCTCGCCCGTGAGCTCGTCGCGCGATTCCTGCGCGTGATCCTGCTGAGCCTGGGCGTGCTGCTGGTGATCGGCGGCATCGTCATCGCGCCGCTGCCGGGCCCGATGGGCCTGCCGCTGACGGTCGTGGGCCTGATGCTGGTGCTGCGCAACTCGTTCAAGGCCCGCAAGCAGTTCGTGCGCTTCCAGCACGCTCACCCCAAGTTGATCTTCCCGCTGCGCCGCCTGCTGCGCCGCGAGCCCGAGGTCGTGCTGGTCGCCTGGCAACAGGCGCTGCGCATCGAGCGCCTGGTCGTGCCGCGTCGCTTCCGGGTCGCCATCCGCTGGCGCAAGTCTCTGAAGCGTCGGGCGGCGAGGCGCAACGGACAGTGAGCCCCTTGGTCGCGACGATCGATATCAAGCACCGGGTCCGGCGCCGTGCGCGCCTGGCGCTGCTGCTGCGCGAGTCCGCCGCCCGCGCGTTCCGCTGGATCGCCATCGGCTTCGGCGCGCTGGTGATCCTGGCCGGGGCCGTGCTGACGCCGCTGCCCGGCCACGTCGGTCTGCCGCTGCTGGTCATTGGGCTGATGATCGTGCTGCGCTACTCGTTCCAGGCGCGGAAGACCTTCATCCGCTGGCAGCGCCGCCACCCCAAGCTGGTGTTCCCGATCCGCCGCCTGATGCGCCGCGAGCCCGAGGTGCTGCTGGTCGTCTGGCAGCAGATGCTCCGCACCGAGAAGCTCGTTCTGCGCAAGGCCCGCTGGCGGCTGCTGGCCAAGACGCGCAAGCGCGTGAAAGGCTACGTGGCGCGGAAGACGGCCAAGGCGGGGTGAACTAGCTTGCCCAGGGGGGAGTCCTTGCGGGCCCTCGGCCCGTCGCTTGCGGGGACGCTGCGCTATTTCAGGCGGTGATGCACGCGCCTGACGGACGGGGCGCCTTCCATCTGGGTCCAGACCATTTCCGACGCGGCTTCGCCAACCTTGTCGACAGAGCACACGAAGCCCTGAAAAGGCTGGCCGTTTCGGAAGATAACCAGGGTGGTCGCGTTGATCACTCGGGTGTCGTAGCGCGGGCCAGCGGCCTGGGCGCCATCCAGCAGCGCGTTCATCGAGCCAACGTCCTTCGCTTTCCGTGGTCCAGCCAGGTAGGCGAAGCGGCCGTCGGCGCCAAAGCGAAGGTATTCGTACGGGTTGGCCTTATAGAAGGCGGAGGCTCCTGGCTCGGCGATGTCGATGGACGTTAATTCCCACAGGCCTGTGAGACTGACGGCGTCACAGGGCTCCGCCCTAGCGGCGACGGCTGTGGCGCACACGGCGATGAAGGCGGCGATCGCTAGGCGCATGACAACCTCAGGAAGAGCTGGCCTTCTCTAGCCGGCATGCGAGGCGTTGTCGATCCGCTGATCGACGCGGGTGCGGTGTCGCCCGGTTGGGGACAATCCGCGAGCCAAGAAAAAGGCGCGGACCTTGCGATCCGCGCCCTTCGCTATGTCTACCCGATGTGACCAGCCGCTATTGCAGCTTGGCGCCCATCTGGCCGATGGCGGCGTCCGCCAGCGGGTCGGTCTTGGCGCCGGCCAGGCGGGCGGCGAGGACCGTTTCGGCGGCCTGGGCGGCGAGATCCACCGCGGCGGCCTTCACGTCGGCTGCGGCTTGCGCCTCGGCCTGGGCGATCTTGCGTTCGGCCATCTCGGCGCGGCGCTTGATCTGCTCTTCGAGCTTTTCCTTGGCTTCCTCGGCCATCCGCTTGGCGTCGGCCTTGGCGGCCTCCATCATCGCGGCGGCCTGACGCTCGGCCTCCTCGCGCTGGGCCTTGACGTCCGCGAGCAGAGCCTGGGCCTCTTCCCGCAGCTGTTGGGCTTCGTCCAGCTCGGCCTTGATCTTGGCCGAATAGTTGTCGAGCGCGCCGAACAGGGCGCCCGGCAGGACCTTCAAGAAGACCAGCAGGCCGAAGAAGATCACCAGGGCGACCAGAACCCAGAATTCCGGGTTCGACAGGCTGAACAGGGATTCGTGTTCCATCTTCAGTCCCTTAGGCCAGAGCCGACTTGAGCTCGGCGGCGGTGGCCGCCTTGCCAGTCAGCTTCTCGACGATCGCGCCGGCGGTGTCCTGGGCCACCACGCGGACCTGGCTCATGGCCTGGTCGCGAGCGGTCTGGATCGAAGCCTCGGCCGCGGCCAGCTTCTCGGCCAGCACGGCCTCTTCCTTGGCCTGACGCTCGGCGGCTTCGGCCGAAGCCTTGGCCTTCGCATCGGCGGCCGTCTTCTGGGCCTTGGCGCGGGCTTCCGCCACCTCGGCGGCGGCCGCGCGGGCTTGAGCCTCGGCCTCGTCCTTCATGCGACGGGCGTCGGCGATGTCGCCGGCGATCTTGGCGCCGCGTTCCTCGATCGCGCCGCTGACGCGGGGCAGGAGGCCCTTGGACAGCACCGCGTAGAGCACGGCGAAGATGAGCAGGAGCCAGACGATCTGACCGCCCCAGTGCTCGAACTGCAGCTGCGGAAGACCGCCGCCGCCTTCGTGGCCCTTGGGGGCTTCCGTCGTCTCGGTCGTGCCGTGATGTTCCGTCGCCATGGGCGAAGGCGCCTCTCAGCTATTGCGCTTGGAGCGGACCGTGATCCGGCCCGCTCCAGGAAGCGCGAGAAAACAGAAACTGGGGCGCGTCGCTTCCGATGAAGCGCCGCGCCCCAGGGATCGGATTACGAGAACAGGATCAGGAAGGCGATGACCAGGGCGAAGATGCCCAGGGCTTCCGTCAGAGCCATGCCCAGGAACAGCATCGGGCGCTCTTGAGCGGCGGCCGTCGGGTTGCGCAGGGCGCCTTGGAAGTAGTTGCCGAACATCACGCCCAGGCCCACGCCCGCGCCGATCATGCCGAGCATGGCCAGACCAGCGCCGATGTACTTAGCAGCAGCAGCGTCCATGATTGAGACTCCTTGAGAAGGGTATTGGTTGAAAGACTAAAGGTTGATCAGTGGCTGTCGAGGTGCACGACGTCGTTGAGATAGACGCAGGTGAGCACCGCGAACACGAAGGCCTGGAGGAAGGCCACCATGAACTCGAGGGCCGTCAGGGCGACGACCGAGGTCAGGGCCAGGGCGGAACCCGCCCAGCCCAGCACGCCGAGACCGCCCAGGGCGATCACGAAGCCGGCGAAGATCTTCAGCACCACGTGGCCGCCCAGCATGTTGCCGAACAGACGAAGGCCGAGCGTGATCGGACGGATCAGGAACGACAGGATCTCGATCGGCACCAGCAGGAAGTACAGCGGCCACGGCACGCCCGACGGGGCGAACAGCTTGAAGAACTTCAGGCCGTTCTTGGCGAAGCCGACGGCGACGACGGTCAGGATGACCATCAAGCCCAGCGTCAGGGTCACGGCCAGCTGCGAGGTCGAGGTGAACACCAGGAACATGCCCTGCATGTTCATGAACAGCACGAACGAGAACAGCGTGAACACGAAGGGCAGGAACTTCTTGCCGTCGTGGCCGATGATGGATTCCGCCAGCCCGTCGACCAGGCCGTAGAGCATCTCGCCCACCGCCTGCAGGCGGCCGGGCACCACGGCCTTGCGGGCCGCCAGGCTGTAGAAGCCGATGATCAGCAGGGCGGCCGACATCATCGCGGCCACGGAGTTGGTGATCGAAAGATCGATGGCGCCCAGGCCCGGAACGGTCACGGTGGGCAGTTCCACGATCTTCTGGATCTGGAACTGGTGCATCGGATCGGCCATCGGCCCTAGTCTCTCTTCTGCTTGGGGACGGTAGGCCCGTCTCCCGTGTCTCCGTCGGCCTTCCCCGGAACCGGAGACGGGGCCGACGCCTGCGCGCTCAGTTTCATCGCCTTGCGGACGATGGAGAAAATCGCGATCCCCAGGCCGATCAGCAGACCGCCGACCATGCCCCAGGGGCTCGTGTGGACGTAGTGGTCGAGCAGCCAGCCGAAGCCGAGACCCACCAAAACGCCCCCGATCAGATCCGCCAGCAGGCGGTAACCGTCCTGCTGGGCCTTTTCGGACGCGGCTTTCACCGGCTTTTCCGCCGCCTTCCGCGCCTCAAATGCGGCGAGCCGAGCGTCGAGGCTCTGCGGAGCCCTCTCGTTCGGTTCGTCGGCCTTGGGCATGGGAAGCGGCAGGTCCGAAAGCGCCGAGGACGCGCCATAAAAAAGCGCTTTTCCGGCCGGCTTGATCGGCGCGGAACCTATAGACCTCGCTGCGGTGCGTCAAGGTGACCGCGTCGTAAGGCAAGTGGCCGGAATATTTGAGCTTTTCGCCTTCCCCTCCGTCAGGCGGGCAAAACCGACCCCAATCTTCCGGCGGGGAGGGCGAGGCGGGGTCTTTCGGATCGGGAACGACTCCCTATCTATCGGGCGTTCTTTCGCCGCCGCTCCCCCTAGGCACGGAGCGTCGAGCCTCGATGACGCATTGATTTTTTCGTCGATCTGGGCTTTAGAGCCGCCGCCTCCAAACAATACGAAGATTCATGTCGCACCTGAAGAACACCGGATTCGCCGATCGCCTCGCCGCGCAACAGGAAGCCAAGAAGGCCATGCTGGCCAAGTTCAAGGCCAAGCCTACGGTCCAGGATCCGGATTTCGATAAGCGCGAAGAGCTTCGCGCCGCCGAACTCGAAGCCGTCCGCGCCGCCCGCGCCGAAGCCAAGGAAAAGGCCCGCCTCGAAGCCCTGGCTCGCCAGGAAGAGCTGATGGCCGCCAAGCGCGCCGAGCGCAAGGAGCGCAAGGCCCTCGAAGCCGCCGAGATGCGCGTCCGCAAGGAAGAGAAGGCCAAGGAGCGCGACGAACTGCGCGCCTTGGGCAAGTCGACCAATAGCAAGCAGTCGCGCGCCCACCAGTGGGCTCACCTGCTGGGTTAAGGATCAAGGGGCCTTTCGGGCCCCTTTTTCTTTGCCTGATGCGTCGAACGGGACCATGAGCCGCTCATGGTTTCCCTAGACGTCATCGCCAGCCTGTTCGTGGTCGCAGCCCTCGCCGGAGCGCTGGACGCCATCGCCGGCGGCGGCGGACTCGTGACCTTGCCGGCGTTGCTGCTGGCGGGCCTGTCGCCCGTGCAGGCGTTGGGCACCAACAAGCTGCAAGGCGCGGTCAGCGCCATCTCCTCGACCAGCGCCTTCGCCCGGCGCGGCCTGATCGACTGGAAGACCGCCTGGCCGGTCGCCCTGGCCGCCGCCATCGCCGGTCTCTGCGGCGCCCTTTGCGCCAGCCTGCTGTCGCCGCAGCTGCTGCGGGCGATCGTGCCGGTGCTGCTGATCGCCATCGCCCTCTATTTCGGCTTCTCGCGCGCCCTGAAGAGCGAGGATGTCGCCCCGCGCATGGCGCTGATCCCGTTCGCCTGTTTCGTCACGCCGCTGGTCGGCTTCTATGACGGCATCTTCGGGCCCGGCGCCGGCGCTTTCTACATGGTCGCGATCGTCACCCTTCTGGGCTACGGCGTCCTGAAGGCCACCGCCCACACCAAGCTCGCCAACGCGGCCAGCAACCTCGGCAGCCTGACCTTGTTCGCCCTGAAGGGCGTGGTCGTCTGGCCGGTGGGCCTGGCGATGGCGGTGGGCGCGTTCCTCGGCGCTCAGGTGGGGTCGAGGCTTGCCATGCGCTTTGGGCCCAAGCTGATCCGGCCGCTGCTGGTGGTGATCTCGTGCGCGATGGCGGTGAAGCTGCTGGCCGATCCGGCCAATCCCATTCGCCAGGCGATCGGCTTCTAAAATCCTCCCCCTAGCGGGGGAGGTGGCGCGAAGCGCCGGAGGGGGAAGACTTGCTGACCTTGCCTATTCCCCCTCCGTCGTCTCTTCGAGCCGACACCTCCCCCGCGAGGGGGAGGATTTACGCCGCCTAAGCCGCCACCAGCTTCTCGGCCGTGCTCAGGTCCACGCTGACCAGCTGGCTGACGCCGCGCTCGGCCATGGTGACGCCGAACAGGCGGTCCATCCGGCTCATGGTCACCGGGTTGTGGGTGATGGCGATGAAACGCGTCTGGGTGCGGCGGCGCATCTCGTCCAGCATGTTGCAGTAGCGGTCGACATTGGCGTCATCGAGCGGCGCGTCGACTTCGTCCAGCACGCAGATCGGGGCCGGATTGGCCAGGAACACACCGAAGATCAGGGCGCTGGCGGTCAGGGCCTGCTCGCCGCCGCTCATCAGGCTCATGCTGGCCAGGCGCTTGCCGGGCGGGCAGGCGTAGATCTCCAGACCCGCCTCCAGCGGATCGTCGCTCTCGATCAGCTTCAGCTCGGCCTGGCCGCCGCCGAACAGGGCCTGGAAGAGGGTCTGGAAGTTGGCGTTGATCACGTCGAAGGCGGCCAAGAGCCGTTCACGGCCCTCGGCGTTCAGCTCCTCGATGCCGGCGCGCAGCTTGGTGACGGCGCCCGACAGGTCGGCGCGCTCGGTGCGCATGATCTCCAGGCGGCCGGCATATTCCTGCGCCTCTTCCTCGGCGCGCAGGTTCACCGGGCCGATGGCGTCCCGCTCGCGCTCCAGGGCGAACAGGTGAGCCTCGACCCCGGCGGCGTCCTTCGGCACGGCCACGGCTTCGCCGGCGACGTGGCGGCCCAGCTCCTCGGGCTCCATGCGAGCCTGCTCGCGGATGGCGGTGGCGACCTCGGCGTAGCGCTGGCGGGCGCCGTCCAGGTGGGCGACCAGGGCCGCGCGCTTTTCGCGAGCCTCGCCGGCGGCCTGTTCGGCGGCCCGGGCGGCGCGGTCGGCGTTGATGCGGTTGGTCTCGGCCGCCTCCAGCGCGTTGCTGGCCTTGGCGCGGCGGGCCTCGGCGGCGGCGAATTCGTCCAGCAGGGCGACCAGCTTCTCCTGCAGCACCGTCGGCGCCTCGCGCGCCGCTTCAAGCGCGGCCGCGGCTTTCACGCGGTCGCCTTCAAGAGATTCCGCCCGCTTGGCGGCGGTCTCGGCCCGCTTGGCCCAGTCGGTCCGGTCACGCTCCAGGCTCTCCAGGCGGCGCTGGCGGCCGGCGCGTTCGCGGGTCTCGACGTCGAGAGCGGTGCGAGCGGCGCTGGCGGCCTCGCGAGCCTTGGCCGCCTCCTGGCGGGCTTCCGTCAATTGGGGCTGCAGATCACCCGAGGTCTGGGCGGCGGCGTGGGCTTCCCGGGCCTCCGCCAGGGCCGCGTCGGCCTCGGCCTTCTCGGCCTCGAAGCGGGCGATGGTGTCGTCCAGGGACTGGGCGCGGGCGGCCCGCAGCGCCTGCTCGCGCTCGAACCTGGCGACCTGCTCGCGGGCCTGGGTCAGCAGGCGCTCGGCGTCCGGCGGCCCCCGGCGCCTGTCGCGCAGCAGGTCCTCGACCGCGCGCATCCGGTCGGCGGCGACCTTCAGCGCGGCGGCCGTAGCCTCGGCGCGCGGGGCCAGGACGTCGATCTCGGCCTCGACCTCGGCCAGGCGGGTGCGTTGCTCCAAGCGGATGGCGGCGGGCTTGGGCGCGTCGGCGCGGGCGACGAAGCCGTCCCAGCGCCAGAGGTCCCCTTCGATCGAGACCAGGCGCATGCCGGGCTTCAGCGCCTTTTGCAGCCGGTCGCCGTCGGCGCGGGCGACCACGGCCACGTGCGAGAGGCGGGCGACCAGTTCCGGCGGCGCCTTGACCAGCGGTACGAGCGGCTGCGCGCCTTCGGGCCACACCGGCGAGGAGACCTGCGCCCCGCCCCAGTAGGAGGGCGCCTTGGGATCAAGCGCGGCGTCGAGATCATCGCCCAGCGCGGCGGCCAGGGCCGCGCCATAGCCCTTGTCGGGCGAGACGCTATCCAGCGCCGGCGCATGGCCGCTCTTGGCGCGCGGGGCCGTGAGCTGGGCCAGGCCTCGGGCCTCGGTGCGCAGGCGGCCCAGCTGGTCCTCGACGCTCCGCGCCAGCTGGCGAGCCTGGGCCTCCTGTTCGGCGGCCTTGACGCGCTCGGCCTCGGCCTCCTCCAGCGCCGCGCGGGCGGCGGCGAGCGCGGCCTCGGCGCCCTCGAAGCGCTGGCGAGCGTCGGCGGCGGCGGGATCGACCTCGGGGCCGATGGCGGCGCGCTCGGCCTTGGCCTGGTCGAGGGCGCGGTTGGTGCGGCTGGCGCGGGCGTCGGCTTCGGAGAGGCGGGTCGCGGCGGCGCGGAACTGCGCTTCCTCGGCGGCGACCCGGGCGGCCAGCTGCTCGACCTGGGTCTCGGCGGCGGCGCGGGCGGCCTCGGCGGCCTTGGCGGCGGCCTCCAGCTCGGGACCGCGCTCGGGCGCGGCGGCGACCAGGGCGCGGACCTCCTCCAGCTCGGCGTCGATGCGGGCGAGGGCGGCGGCGGCGTCGTCCTTGGCCTGGCTCTCCCGCGCGCGGTCGGCCTCGATGCGGGCGAGGTCGTTCTTCAGGCGTTCGAACTCCGCGGCGGCGGCTTCGGCCTCGCGCTCGGCGCGGTCCTTCTGGATGGCCAGCTGGCCCAGGATGGCCTGGGCGATCGTCGCCTCCTCCCGGAGCGGCGGCATGGCGGTCTCGGCCTCGGTGATCGCCACCTGGGCGGCGGCGCTGGCGCGGGCGGTCTCCTCGACGAGGCGCGCGGCCTCGGTCGCCTCGCGCTGGGTGCGCTCCAGCGTGTCGCGGGCCTCGGTCCAGCGGGTGTAGAGCACCGCGCCCTGCACGGCGCGGATCTCGGCCGAAAGGCGCTTGTACTTCTCGGCTTGGCGGGCCTCGCGCTTCAGGCGGTTCAGGGCCGTTTCGAGTTCACGGGCCACGTCGTCCAGGCGGGCCAGATTGGCCTCGGCCGCGCGCAGGCGCAGCTCGGCCTCGTGCCGGCGCGTATGCAGGCCCGAGACGCCGGCGGCTTCTTCCAGGATGCGGCGACGGTTCTGCGGCTTGGCGCCGATCAGCTCGCTGATCTGCCCCTGGCGGACCAGGGCGGGCGAATTGGCGCCGGTCGAGGCGTCGGCGAACAAGAGCTGGACGTCGCGGGCCCGCACCTCGCGGCCGTTGATCTTGTAGGTCGAGCCCGAGCCGCGATCGATCCGGCGCACGACCTCCAGGACGGGATCGTCGTTGAACTGGGCCGGTGCGGTGCGGTCGGCGTTGTCGATCGTCAGGGCGACGTCGGCGTGGTTGCGCGGCGGCCTGGCGCCGCTGCCGGCGAAGATCACGTCGTCCATGCCGCCGGCCCGCATCGCCTTGGCGGAATTGGCGCCCATCACCCAGCGCAGGGCTTCCAGCAGGTTCGACTTGCCGCAGCCGTTCGGGCCGACAATGCCGGTCAGGCCCGGCTCGATCCGGAACTCGGTCGGCTCGACGAAGGACTTGAAGCCCGAAAGGCGAAGGCGCTGGAACTGCACGAGGCGGTCCCCTTCGTCCTCAGCCCTTCGCCGCGACGGCGAAGGCGCGCGACAGGGCGGTGAAATCCGTGCCGTCGACCTGCGCGCCGTTCACGAAGAAGGTCGGCGTCCCCTCGATCCCGTCCGTCTGGGCGCGGGCGAAGCGGGCGTTGACGGCCTCCAGCGCCTTGGGATCGCGCAGGGTCTCGGCGAACTGCTGGGCGGTCAGGCCGTATTGCTTGCCGATCGCCTCCAGTCCCTCCCAGAGCTTCTCGCTGTCGTAGATCGCCGCCTGCTTCTCGAAGATGGTCGTCAAGACCTCGAAATACTTGCCCGGAATCCGGCGCGCCAGGATGAAGCCCGCGGCGGCGAACTCGGGCGGCGGGGTCAGGAACTCGCGGAAAACGAGGCGCGCCTTGCCGGTGTCGATGAAGCCCTTGCGGACCTGCGGCAGGACGTCGGCCCACCAGTGGGCGCAATGCGGGCAGCTGGCCGAGGCGTAGACGACGAACTGGACCGGCGCCTTGGGCGAGCCCAGCACCATCTCGCCCGGAACCGGCGGCAGGGGCGCGGCGCGCGCGAGCGCCGGCGCCGCCAACGTCGATCCCGTGACGGCCAGGCCGGAAACGATCAGGGCGCGCCGGTCCAAGGTCATTACTTCGAGGCCGCCGCGATGGCCGCGTCCAGCTCGGCCAGGGTGCGCTCGCCGCCCTCTTCCGCGCCGACCTTCTTGCCGTTGACGACGAAGGTGGGCGTGCCCTGGATCTTGGCTTCCTTGCCGTACTTCTCGACGCGGGCGTTGAGGTCCTTCAGCGCCTTTTCGTTGGTTACGCAGGCGTTGAACTGTTCTTCGGTCATGCCGGCCGACTGGGCGACGTTGAGCAGGCCCTCGCGGAACTGGCCCGTCTGGAACATCTGCTCCTGGGCGCGATAGACCGAGTCCACGACCTGGAAGTACTTATCCTTGCCGGCGCAGCGGGCCATCAGGAAGGCGGCCGCGGCCACTTCGTTCGGCGGGGTGATAATCTCGCGATAGACGTAGTTGACCTTGCCCGTGTCGATGTATTTGGCCTTGAAGGCCGGATAGACGTCCTTGTTCCAGCGGGCGCAGTGAACGCACGAAGCCGAGGCGTATTCGACCACCGTGACCTTGGCGTTCGGGTTGCCCTGGGTCATGTCGTCGGCGGTGACGGTCTCGCCCTTGGGACCGCAGCTGGCGAGGCCGGCGGCGAGCGCGGCGACAAGGGTGACTCGGCTGATCAGCGAACGCATCAAATGGCCCTTCGGCGGTCGATTGGAAACTTAAGCCCGATTCTCGTTTCGAAGGGAAAAGGGCTGGACGCGGACTACGGCAAGAGCGCGACCGGGCGGTGGTTGTCAATGGCCTCGCCCGGGCCCGGCGATGGCGTTTCAGCGGTTGGAGGCCAGCACCCCTCGGCCCAGTTTCAGCAGCGCCTGCTTCAGCCCGCCGTCGGGCTGTTCGGCCAAGCTGTCGGCCAATTCCTTCTCAAGCGCCGCGTCCAGCGGCGGCTTGCGGCGAGGCTTCTGAGGGACGGGCGCGGCGGCGGCCTTCACGGGGCCCTGGACGATGCGCAGGCGGGTGACCACGCCCTTGCCCAGCAGCATGTCCAGCCGCGCGGTGATCTGCGGCGCCTGGTGTTGGATCAGCGAGGCCATGGGGCCATCGACGCGCAGCTCCAGCGCGCCGCCCTCGCCGTTGCGGCCCTTGATGATGCGGACCGGCTCGGTGCGCCGCGCCAGGGTGTCGCCGACGATCTCGCGCCAGCGGGTCTGCAGGGCGGCCGGGCCCTGGCCAAAGCGGTTCTCCAGGTCCTTGAGCAGCGGCGCCAGGCTCTTGCCGGCCGGGGGCGGCGGGCGGCGCTGCGGCTTGGTCCGCTTCTGGCGAAGGATCGCGATCGCTTCTTCGGCGGTGGGCAGGGGGCGGCGGGCCATGACGGAAAGCTAGCACGAGGGCGCCCGCTTGCGGTAGGCGAGAGGGCGATGAAACCCAGCATCCCTCCTAATTGGGCCGCCCTCCGCTCAAGCCTGCTGGCCTGGTACGACCGCCAGGCCCGGACCCTGGCCTGGCGGGTCTCGCCACAGGACCGCCGCGCGGGCGTCCGCCCCGATCCCTACCGCGTCTGGCTGTCGGAGGTGATGCTGCAGCAGACCACCGTGCCGCACGCCACGCCCTATTTCCTGAGCTTCACTGAGCGCTGGCCGACGGTCTCGGATCTCGCGGCCGTGGACGACGGCGACCTGATGGCGGCCTGGGCGGGGCTCGGCTACTACGCTCGCGCCCGCAACCTGCTGGCCTGCGCCCGGGCGGTGGCCGGCCAACATGGCGGGATCTTTCCCGACACCGAGGAAGGTCTTCGCGCTCTGCCGGGCGTCGGGGCCTACACCGCCGCGGCGGTGGCGGCGATCGCCTTCGACCGGCCGGCCAACGTCGTCGATGGCAATGTCGAGCGGGTGATGTCGCGGCTGTTCGCCGTCGAGACGCCGCTGCCCGACGCCAAGCCCGAACTCAAAGCGCTGGCCGGCGACCTCGTCACCGACGAGCGCCCCGGCGACTGGGCCCAGGCGCTGATGGATCTGGGCGCGACAGTCTGCAAGCCGAAGGCGCCGCTGTGCGACCTCTGCCCGGTCTCGACCTGGTGCGCGGCCTTCAAGGGCGGCGCGCCGGAGACCTATCCGCGCAAGGCCAAGAAGGCCGATCGGCCTCGGCGTCATGGCGTCGCCTATGTCCTGACGCGCGGCGACGCGGTGGCTCTGGTGCGCCGTCCGCCCAAGGGCCTGCTGGGCGGGATGCTGGGCCTGCCGACCTCGGCGTGGCGCGCGACGGCCTATGGCGACGCCGAGGCGGTCGCCGCCGCCCCGGTCGCCGCCGCCTGGCGGGATCTTGGTGCGGTCGAGCATGTCTTCACGCACTTCTCGCTGACGCTGCGGGTGTTCGCGGCTGACGGCGCGAACGATGGCGATTTCGTCTGGACCTCGCGAGCCGGACTTTCGGCCCTGCCGAGCGTGTTCCTGAAAGCGGCGCGGGCCGCCGAACGCCTGCTCTGACCGCTTGCGCCGGGCGCAAGGGCTATGCTTCAGATGCTCAATCCAGGGTGGAGGCAGGATGTTCGGCCTATTCCGGAAGCGAAACGAGGTCGAGGCGTTCTGGGCCTGGTTCGAGAAGAATGCTGGCCGCATCACGAAGGCCGTGAACCGCCAGGATCAGAAGGTCATCATCCATGAACTGGGCGACCGGATCGGAAAGGCCGCGCCCGGCGTGATGCATGAGATCGGGCGATTTGACGCCAACACTGTAGAGCTCATCCTCTCCGCCGACGGCATGCGCTCCAACATTCCGGGCGTTCTGGCCCTGAGCAGGGCCGCGCCGCGCCTTGAGGGCTTTCTCTTCACCGCCTTCAGGCGGCGCTGGTCCAAGCCAGGCCTTGGCATCTACGACGCTCATATTGGCATGGAAGACCTCCGCTACGTCGCGGAGGACGGCGGCGACGGCAGGCTGGATCTGACCCTCTACCTTCGCGGGGACTGGGATGAGCGCGAGCGGAACATGATCGGCTTCCTGATGCTCGACCAAGCCCTTGGCGAGTACGATGTCATGACGGGATTGGGACGTGTCGACATCGAGCCCGCAGGGGCCGTCGTCCAGGGCAAGCCCTTCGCCGGCCTGATGGCGGAGTTCGATGCGTTTCGCGCCGAGACGGTTCACTAGAGGCCTCGGCGGGGAGGCGATCCGCCGAGCGGATCAGCCAGGCGACCTTCCCAAGCCGCCCGGCCGTCGAGTTAAGCCGACGCCCTTCCCCACAAAGCGTCCTAGTTCATCCCCGCCCGGACCTGGGCGCGCAGGACGTCGATGGGGGCGAGGCCCTTGTCGGTCTTGAAGTGCCAGTAGGTCCAGCCGTTGCAGGCCGGCGCCGATTGCACGAGGGCGCCGATCTTGTGGATCGAGCCCGACAGGTCGCCGACCGTGATCGAGCCGTCCGGACGCACCTTGGCCACCCGCTCGCCCTTGGCGCAGTAGAGGGTGTCGCCCGGCGACAGCAGGCCGGCCTCGACGATCGTGCCGAACGGCACGCGCGGCTCGGCGCGCTTGCTGCCCATGACCTCCAGGTCCTCGGGCGCGATCGGCGTGACCTTGGAGATCCGCGCCTTGGCGTGCTCCAGATATTCGGCCTCGCGCTCGATGCCGATGAACTTGCGGCCCAGGCGCTTGGCGGCCGCGCCGGTGGTGCCGACGCCGAAGAACGGGTCCAGGATCACGTCGCCCGGCTTGGTCGTCGACAGGATCACCCGATAGAGCAGGGCTTCCGGCTTCTGGGTCGGGTGGGCCTTGTTCCCGTCGGCGCCCTTGATGCGCTCCTCGCCGGTGCACAGCGGGATGGTCCAGTCCGAGCGCATCTGCACCTCGTCATTGGCCATCTTCAGGGCGTCATAGTTGAAGGTGTAGCGCTTGGCGTTCTGGCTCTTGGAGGCCCAGATCAGGGTCTCATGGGCGTTGGCGAAGCGGGTGCCCTTGAAGTTGGGCATGGGGTTGGACTTGCGCCAGACGATGTCGTTCAGGATCCAGAAGCCCAGGTCCTGCACCGCCACGCCGACGCGGAAGATGTTGTGATAGCTGCCGATCACCCAGATCGCGCCGTCGTCCTTCAGCACGCGGCGGGCGGCCTTCAGCCACTCGCGGGTGAACTTGTCGTAGGCGGCGAAGCTCTCGAACTGGTCCCAGTGGTCGTCGACCGCGTCGACCTTGGAGTTGTCGGGACGCAGCAGGTCGCCGCCCAGCTGAAGATTGTAGGGCGGGTCGGCGAAGATCAGGTCGACCGACTTCTCCGGCAGGGCGTTCATCTGCTCGATGCAGTCGCCCAGGATGATGGTTTCCGGCCCGAAGGTCATGTCCGCGTCCTCAAGAAAGAGAACGGAATCATGAGTCTTTCTAGTAAACGCGGTGTGTATGGACGTGGTTAGCGAGACGTAAACGCCGCTATTCGGCCGCCTCGTCGAAGGGCAATTCCAGCGTCAGTTCGCCGGCCAGAGCGGCCTTCACCGGCGCCCATCCCAAGCGGTGAATGGGCGATGGGCCCATCCGGATCAGGCTCTCGACATGGATCCGCGCGTGGTAGCCCTTGTGGCTGGCGAAGCCGTAACCGGGATAGACCGCGTCCATCTCGATCATCAGCCGATCGCGGGCTTCCTTGGCCAGGATCGAGGCGGCGGCGATCGAGCACGACAGAGAGTCGCCCTTGACCACCGTCTTAACGTCGCACGGCAGCGGGAAACGATAGTTGCCGTCCACCAGGGCGATGGCGGGCGTCACCGACAGGCCCTCGATGGCCCGGCACATGGCGCGGCCGGTGGCGTGCAGGATGTTGTACTCGGCGATCTCCTCGATCGAGGCCATGTCGACGCACCAGGCGATGGCGACGGCCTTGATCTCCTCCTCCAGGGCGGCGCGGGCCTTGGCCGAGAGTTTCTTGGAGTCGTTGAGGCCCTTGGGCACCCGGTCGGGATCCAGGATCACCGCCGCGGCGCTGACCGGGCCGGCCCACGGCCCGCGCCCAGCCTCGTCCACCCCGCAGACAGGTCCCTGACCGCAGGCCAGCTCCAGCATCATGTCGGGTCCGGACGGCATGGACCGGTCTTTAAGCCGGTTCGCGCGGGATGGGAATGTCCGGCGGGCCGGACTAGGCTCTCGCCATGTATGCTTCCCGATCGACCCTCGCTCTTGTCCTGGCGCTCTGCCTCGCGCCGACCGTGGGGCTCGCCCAGACGGGCGAATGGAAACAGGTCTGGGCGGACGAGTTCGACGGCGACAAGCTGGACCTGACCCGCTGGACCCCGGCCGCCGACTGCGGGGGCGGCGGCAACGACGAGCGCCAATGCTACGTCGCCGATCCCGACGCCATCTCGGTCCAGGACGGCATGCTTCGCCTGACGGCGGTCAAGCGCAAGACCCGGGGGCTGGCCAATCCCTGGGCGGGGCCGACGGGTCCGATGAAGACCGGCGACTACGCCTCGGGCAAGATCGTCACCCAGGGCAAGGCCAGCTGGCTCTACGGACGGATCGAGGCCCGTGCGCGGGTTCCGGGCGGCCAGGGCGTGTGGCCGGCGATCTGGATGATGCCCGAACTGTCGACCTACGGCGGCTGGCCGAAGTCCGGCGAGATCGACATCCTCGAGACGGTGAACCTGGGCGCGCCCTGCGAGGCCAAGGGCGACATCTGCGAAGGCGGCCGGGAGAACCGGGTGTTCGGCACGATCCACTTCGCCGCCGACGCCGCCGGGGCGCACCGCCAGGCGGGCGGGAGCACCGCCATGCCCGCTTCGCCGGACGGCTTCCACGTCTATGCGGTCGAATGGACGCCCGAGGCGATCACCTGGTCCGTGGATGGCCGCGAATACGCCCGCGCCGCCCAGAAGGACTGGAAGCGCGATGACGCCGACGCCGGCCCCGCGCCGTTCGACCGTCCCTTCCACCTGATCCTGAACCTCGCCTTCGGCGGCCGCTGGCCGGAAGGCGCCAACGCCAAGGGTTTCGATGAGACGGCCCTGCCGGCGACGATGGAGGTCGATTGGGTGCGGGTCAGCCAGCGTTAGCGTCGGCCGTCCCCTCTTTCCGGGGCTTGGAAAGGGGCGCGGGCTTGCTCTACATGCCTGGCGGCCGAGCGAGGCCGGAAGGGATTTCCGATGGGGTTCGTGACCAACGCCTTGCCTTTGCTTTGGCTGCTCGCCTCGGTCGCCGCGTTCGCCCTGGTGTTCCGGCCGATCGCCCGCTGGCCCGTCGTCGCGACCCCGGCGCGAGCCCTGGCGGTCTTCCTGGCTATGTTCCTGGGCGGCGCGGTCCTGGTGGCGGTCTCGCGGCCCAAGGAAGAGGCTCCGCCGCCCAAGCCCCCGCTGGCGCCGGCCGCGCGGGCCCTGCCCGATCCGGTCCAGGTCCGCGCCCATCCCGAGCGGTTCATCGTGCTGGACGGCGTCAGGGCCGACCGCAACAAGGCGGGAGACGTCCTGCTGACGGGCGGCGCGACCAACGTCTCGGGCCTGCCGATCGCCGACCCGCGCCTGTCCTGTCGGATGGCCAAGGGCCGCGCGGCGGCGGGGACCGTCTCGGCCGTGGTGGAGGGGACCATTCCGGTCGGCGGCGAGTTGATCTTCGCCGCCATCAACCTGGGTCAGGCCGCCGGCCCCTGGGATCGCTGGACCTGCCAGGTCGTCGAGGCGCGGGCGCTGTAAGCAGGGGCTTATCCCGGCTCTTGTAAGCCGCCCGCCAATGGTCGCGGCCTATGGGGCGGCGCAGCTTTTCCCGTCATCAGCACGGGAGGCGCCGCAATGACCACGCCGACCGACACTGCTTCGCCGCGCCGCTGAGATCCGGTGGTCAAACTGACCCACTGGACGGTCGTCGCGGCGATCCTCGCCAACGGCCTGATCACCGAGGACGGCTCGGACGCGCACGTCTGGGTCGGCTACGCCCTGGCCGGCGTGGAGTCACAGTCGGCGCTGATGGCGCTGTTCATGGAGGAGTTGGTCGAGGCGGGGTAGGTGCGGCTTTCGATCCTTGGCGGACATTCCCATTCCATCTTGGGTGGCAGGCAGACCGGACCCAGACAATAAGGCGCACGCGCTCCGCTGGGCGCCATTCAGTCGCGACAGGTGAAGCGAGAGTTATACTCGGCCAGTGTGGTCAAGCCGACTTCAGCCCGTAGTTGATCCACATTGGCAGAAGCTTCGAGCGGGAACGTGAAGCGCTTGCCATCGCGACATCCGCCCTGGGTGCCATAGCGCTGCGGGCGCCCATTATTGATGGCGACCCGGTCATAGAGATAGGCGTAGTTCTTTGGATCGGTCTCGCCCTTGGTCCGCAGCGCGTCGAGCCGCGCCAAGATCTCGGTCTGGAAGGCGATGTCTTCGTCTGCGTGCTGGGCCAGTAGCCAAGCGTCCTTCTCGGCCTCGCGTCCGTAGCGCGAAATCTCGAACCAGCCACGGCTACGCACCTCGCGCTTGATCCACGCGACGTTATCGGCGTCGATCCGGCAGGCGCGAGCGGCTATCCGTCGGTTCGTCAGGAGCATTGCCAAAGGCGAAAGCGGGCCAAGCAGGCTCTCGTTCCCGAAGGCTCGGCGGATGGCCTGATCCTTCGCGGCGCGAAAAGCCAGTTCTCGACCGCGCGCCGACTTGTCGGTCTTGGAGCGGTCGAGAAAGGGCCGGATCGCCCGATCCAGCGAGGCATCCCCGCTGGAACCGCCAGCCATCAGGGCGGCTAGAGCTTGATCCAGCCGCCGGACCGCCCCGGCGGCGGCATCGCGATCCTCTCGCCATTGCCGCGCTGAGGCGGCGCTCTCGACGCCTTTCAGGCCCGCTTGCACCTCCATCTCGGCGTCGGTGAAGCAGCGCGTCAGAGGCGCGCCCTCCTTCAACCCCATGGTCGCGTAGGACAAGGTGCGTAGCGGAGGGATGGCTTCAGCGCCCCGGCCCTCCCGAAGTCGCCAATAGTCGAATGTGCGGGCGGCTTCAGGATCCTTGAGCAACTGCTGCAAGGGGAAATCGGCCGGTCCCAAGCTGGCCGTCACGGCCAGCGCCAAAGCCATCGCAGATTTCACCACCGCCACACGCCCGCTCCTGATGAATCAATTCAAGATTGTGATTGTGGTGAGGCGTGATGCAAGTTGTAATTTATTCTAAGATGCGATCGCCTCACTCATCGAGGCCGAAGTTTGAGCGCGCTTGGTTCCGCAAGCCGGGCATGTTGTGGCACGAGCGCCGCTCGGTTGAGGCATGTCTGCTCCCACCCATAGCCGCCTCAGCCGCGCCCATGCCCCAACGCCTTGCACGCCTCATGGCGGAAGCACGTCACGAAGTGGTCGTTGACCATGCCGGTGGCCTGCATGAAGGCGTAGACGATCACTGGGCCGCAGAACTTGAAGCCCTTGGCCTTCAACGCCTTGGCCATGTCGACGGCCAGGGGCGTCTGGGCCGGGACCTGGCCGCCGTGCTCCCAGGCGTTCTGGATCGGCGCGCCGCCGACGATGTCCCACAGGAAGGTCGAGAGATCCTCGCCCCGCTCGCGCATGTCGAGATAGATGCGCGCCCCGGCGATGGCCGCGTCGATCTTGCCGTTCGAACGGATGATGCCGGCGTCAGCCATCAGCCGGGCGCGGTCGGTCTCGCCAAAGCGGGCGACCTTCTCCGGATCGAAGCCCGCGAAGGCGGCGCGGAACGCCTCGCGCTTGCGCAGGATGGTGATCCACGACAGGCCGGCCTGGAATCCGTCCAGCACCAGCTTCTCCCAGAGGGCGCGGCTGTCCCACTCGGGCACGCCCCATTCGTGGTCGTGATAGGCCTCGTAGAACGGATCGCCGTTCATGCCGCGCCAGGTGCATCGCGTCGGTTCGGTCATACGCTGACGCTAGCAGAACTTTTCGAGAACAAAAGCCCCTTTCAAACGAGCCAGTCGGGTCGCTCGACCCGGACCGGTCGGCCTTCGACCGTCAGGTCGGCGCCGTCGATGCGGTCCAGGCGCAGCAGGGCCATCGCCCGGCCGTCGCGACCGGCCAGCACCTCGCCGGCGCGCAGCTCGCCCGCCAGCACCTCGGCCCCGAAGGCCGGCGGCGGGCCGTCGAAGGTGATCGGCAGCATGCGGGTCTTGATCGTTCCGCGCCGCTTCATGCGGCTGGTGGTCTCCTGGCCGACGAAGCAGCCCTTCTTGAAGTCGATGCCGGCCAAGAGGTCGAAATTGGCCTCGATCGGATAGGTCCGCTCCTGGCCCCAGTCGGCGGGGCCGGGCACGCCCAGGGCCAGGCGATGCGCCTCGTAGGCCTCCTCGTCGGCGTTGGCCGGACGATCGTCATAGGCGCGCGCGCCCAGCGCCGGCAGGCGCGGATCGGCGTAGAGGCCGTCGCCCGTGATTTGTCCGCCGAACACCGCCAGCACCGGGCGATCGCTGGCTTCCAGCGTCACCTTGGCGCGCAGGCGGTACATGGAGAGGCGCTGCAGCAGGGCGTCGCGCTGGTCGGCCTGGACGTCTATCAGCGCCCCGTCCTCGGTTCCCGCCACGAACAGGTCGAACAGCAGCTTGCCCTGCGGCGTCAGCAGGCCCGCGAAGCGCAGCTCGCCCGGCGCCAGGGTCTCGACGTCCTGGGTCAGCAGGCCCTGCAGGAAGCTTCGCCAGTCGGGACCGGAGACGGCGATGACGGCGCGGGAGGACAGGCGGGCGACGGTCGGGGTGGTCATGGGCCAGATGTGGCGCCGAGGCGACGCTCGCGCCAGTCCCGAACATCGCGGAAAGCTGAAGTGTTAACGTGGGATGCGCCGACTCGCCGACGGCCCTATACATGGACCGATGACACAGCGGGCCTTCCCGATTCTCTTCATCACGGCGACGCGCATCGGTGACGCGGTGCTTTCGTCCGGCCTGATCAAACTTCTCTCTGATCAAATCCCCAACGCGCGCTTCACGATCGTCGCCGGACCCTTGGCCGCGCCGTTGTTCGCGCACGTGCCCGGCCTCGACCGGGTGATCGTGATGGAGAAGGGCAAGGGCAAGGGCCACTGGTTCAAGCTGTGGAACCAGGTGCGCCACAGGAAGTGGGGCCTGGTCGTCGACCTGCGGGGCAGCGCCACCGCCCTCTTCCTGCGCCGCGACAAGCGGGCCATCTGGAAGAAGACGCCCGGCGAGCCGGTGCACAAGGTCGTCGACGCCGCCCGCACCCTCAAGCTCGAGGGCGAGCCGCCCGCGCCGTATCTCTACATCACCCCCGAGGTCGAGGCCCTGGCCGACGAGCTGCTCGGCGCCGGAGGTCCGATCCTGGCCGTGGGCCCCGCCGCCAACTGGATCGGCAAGGTCTGGCCGATCGAGCGCTTCGCCCAGACGGCCGCCCAGCTGCTTGACAAGGACGGACCTCTGGCCGGCGGTCGGCTGCTGATCCTGGGCGGGCCGGAAGACACCCGCATGGTCGAGGAGCTGCGCATGGCCTCGGCGCGCGGCCGCACCATCGACCTGACCGGCAAGGTGGATTTGCTGACGGCCTATGCCTGCCTGAAGCGCGCCAGCCTGTTCATTGGCAACGACTCCGGTCTGATGCACATCGCCGCCGCGGCCGGCTGCCCGACCGTGGGCCTGTTCGGCCCCTCGGACGAGCGCCGCTATGGCCCCTGGGGCGACAAGACCGTGGCCGTGCGCGGCCCGCGCACGTTCCAGCAGTTCCTGGCCGTCGATCCCGAGCTTTCCCAGGCCATCCGCCACATGAGCGACCTGCCGGTGCCCACCGTGGTTCGGGCGGCCAAGGAGCTGCTGGCGCGCGTTGCGCCGCCGGCCGAGGTTTCCGAGCCCGAGGCGGTGGTCGAGGCGGCCGAGCCGGAGACCTCGCCGTGGGGCGAGCCCATCGAGGACGTCGACGCCCTTTCGGAAGCCCCGGCCGAGGCCGCCGCCGAAGCGCCGGCGGTCAAGCCCGCCGCCAAGCCCCCCGCCCGCAAGCGGACGGCCAAGCGCGACGCCGGCTAGTTCCCGGTTGCCTCGGGCGCGGACCGGTCCTAGATCGCCTCGAACATTCCGAGGAGCCGCCCGATGACCCAGACCTTCGACCTGATCGTGCGTGGCGGCGAGGTGGTGAACCACGCCGGCCGGGGCTTCGCCGACATCGGCGTGCGCGGCGGCAAGATCGTCGCCATCGGCGACCTCTCCCAGGCCAGCGCCGGCGAGGTGTTCGACGCTGCGGGCCTGACGGTGCTGCCGGGCGTCATCGACAGCCAGGTCCACTTCCGCGAGCCAGGGCTGGAGTGGAAGGAAGACCTGGAAAGCGGTTCGCGCGGCGCGGCCTTGGGCGGCGTCACCGCCGTCTTCGAGATGCCCAACACCGAGCCGACCACCACGGACGCCGACGCCCTGGCCGACAAGCTCTCGCGCGCCAAGGGCCGGATGCACACCGACCACGCCTTCTATGTCGGCGGCACCCACGAGAACGCCGCCTTCCTGGGTGAACTGGAGCGCCTGCCCGGCTGCTGCGGCGTCAAGGTGTTCATGGGCGCCTCGACGGGCTCGCTCCTCGTGCAGGACGATGAGGGCGTCGAGAACGTGCTGCGCCACGTCAATCGCCGCGCGGCCTTCCACTCCGAGGACGAGTACCGCCTGGCCGAGCGCCGCTCGCTGGCGCGTCCCGGCGACTGGACCAGCCACCCGGAGGTGCGCGACGCCCAGGCCGCCCTGCAGTCGACCCACCGCCTGGTCCGCATCGCCAAGTCTCTCGGCAAGCGCATCCATGTGCTGCACGTCACGACCAAGGAAGAGATCGACTTCCTGGCCCAGAACAAGGACGTCGCCTCGGTCGAGGTCACGCCGCAGCACCTGACCCTGGTCGCGCCGGAGGCCTATGAGCGCCTGAAGGGCTTTGCCCAGATGAACCCGCCGATCCGCGACGCCGAGCACGTGGCGGGCGTCTGGCGCGGCGTCGACACCGGCGTCGCCGACGTGCTGGGCAGCGACCACGCGCCCCACACCCGCGAGGAGAAGGCCCGGCCCTACCCGGCCTCGCCGTCTGGCATGCCCGGCGTCCAGACCCTGGTGCCGATCATGCTGACCCATGTGGTCGACGGGAAGCTGACCCTGGAGCGCTTCGTCGACCTGACCAGCCACGGCGTGAACCGCATCTTCGGCCTGGCCGACAAGGGCCGCATCGCCGAGGGCTTCGACGCCGACTTCACCATCGTCGACATGAAGGCCCGCCGCGTGATCACCCACGACTGGATGGCCACCCGCTCGGGCTGGACCCCGTTCGACGGCTTCGAAGCCAAGGCCTGGCCCAAGGCGACGATCGTGCGCGGGATCGTGGTCATGCGCGACGACGAGGTGATCGCCGAGGGGCGCGGGGAGCCGGTGCGGTTCCTGGAGACGCTGGCGGGGTAGGGGGGAGCGCCCCCTCCGTCTCGCCGCCTGGCGGCGCCGATCCACCTCCCCCGTTTCACGGGTGAGGAGGAAAACTTCATCCTCCCTCGCGCAGCGGGGGAGGTGGCGCGATGCGGATGCGCATCGTGACGGAGGGGGCGCTCAACCGCCCCTCCCCAGTTCCGTCCGCCTCCGCGCCAACCAACGCCGTTCCGCCTCCGCTGGCCCCAGCGCCAGGGCCTGATCATAGGCCGCCAGGGCCTCTGCGCGCCGTCCCAGACGCGCCAGGAGGTCCGCGCGCACGGCATGAAAAGGCTGGAAGCCGGCCAGCCGCGCGGCGTCCAGCGCCTCCAGGTCCGCCAGCGCCGCCGCCGGTCCGAAGACCTCGGCCAGCGCCACCGCGCGGTTGATCCGGACGAACGGATCGTCGCGGAAGCTCAGCAGCGCATCGTACAGTGATAGGATCGCCGGCCAGGGCGGCGGCTCATCCAGGGTCTCTCGCGCGCACCAGGCGCTGTGCAGGGCGGCGCGCAGCGGGATCGGCCCCGGCGGTCCCAGGCTCCCCGCGCGGCGTAGCAAGGCCTCGCCCTCCGCGACCAGGTCGCCGCGCCACAGGGCCGGATCCTGGCGGTCCAGCGGAACCATGACCCCTTCGGCGTCGAGCCGCGCCGGCCTGCGGGCCTCGGCGTAGCGGACCAGGGCGGCGAAGGCCAAGGCGTCCGCCTCGTTCGGCAGCAGCTCCGCCAGCACGGCGGTCAGGCCCAGCATCTCCCGAGCGAACCCCGCGTGCGGCCCGGCGCCGGCGGCGTCCTCGTGGGCGCGGGCGTAGGCGACCTCCAGGGTGGCCAGCACGGCGGCCAAGCGCTCGGGCCAGGCCTCGGGACCGGGAACCTCGAACGATACGCCCGCTTCGGCGATCTTCCGCTTGGCGCGCGTCAGGCGCTGCAGCATGGCGGGCTCCGACACCAAGAAGGCGCGGGCGATCTCCTGGGCGGACAGCCCGCAGACCAAGCGCAGGGTCAGGGCGGCGCGGGCTTCCGGCGCCACGGCCGGGTGGCAGCAGACGAAGATCAGCCGCAGCCGCTCGTCGGGGATCAGGCGGGCGTCGGAGACCAGCATGTCCTCGGCCGAAGGCTCGGCTAAGGGCGCCTCGGGCGCCAGGCGACGCCTAATAGTCCGTTTACGGATCATATCGAGAGCCCGGCGCCGCGCCGTGGCGTAGAGCCAGGCGGCGGGATCCAGCGGCGGCGCGCTCGGCCAGACCTGCGCCGCCTTGGCGCAGGCCTCGGCGAAGGCCTCCTCGGCGATGTCGAGGTCGCGGAACGCCGCCGCGAGGGCGGCGACGATCCGGCCTCCGGTCTCTCGGAACGTCTGGTCGAGCGACGCCAGGACTAGTCCTCGTCAATCAGGGGGCGAACTTCGACCGAGCCGTCGCCGGCCAGGGGCACCCGCTTGGCCAGGGCGAGCGCCTCGTCCAGGCTGTCGACCTCGACGATGTAGAACCCGCCCAGCTGCTCGCGGGCCTCGGCATAGGGGCCGTCGTGCAGGGCGTACTGGCCCGAGGTTTTGCGGACAGAGGTGGCGGTGTCGCTGGTCTTCAGGCCCGCGCCGCCCTTGAGGATGCCCTTGGACGCCAGTTCGCCGGCGAAGGCGCCGTGGGCGGCCAGGATCTCTTCCCAGGCGCGGCCGCGCTCGTCGCGGAAGGCGTTCTCGTCTTCGAAGATCAGCAGGGCGTATTTCATGGCGATTGCTCCAGGCGAGCCCGCGACCATCGCGCGCTCCGACCCAGAGACGCGCCGGCTCGGGCGGATTCGACAGCGGGCGCGGAAAAATGTCGAGGGGGGCGAAAATCCTCTCCTCCCCCTCCGGGGGAGGGGGACCAGCGAAGCTGGTGGAGGGGCCCTGTGAGGCGGGGGTATATCCTGTGGTCGGACGGTTGATGGACGGTGATGGCGGCGGGCGCGGCTGGCCCCTCCACCGCCGTTCGGCGGTCCCCCTCCCCCAGAGGGGGAGGAGAGAGAGGACTACGAGCGTTCGCGGCGCTCTATGATCCGCGTATCCGGAATCGAAGTGAGCGTTTTCAGCGACTTCCCACTTTTACACGCCGCTCTGTGATCCGCGTTGAAACCGCGCGCACAATCATAGCCATCCCCGTCGCGGGGGAGGGCGTATGGATCCGGCCCAATGCGGCGGCGGGGATAGGTTGAGCGGGGCCGCTTTCGGTCCCCGTCCGTTTCGGCAGGCCGCGCAGCTTACTCTTTAGGAGCGCGCGTGGGTGGGCGGGACGGTCGGGACCAAGGTCGAAAGCGGAGCGACAGGGCGGTGATCGTATAAGCCGCCTATCGCGGATCGTCGGGCTGGACACGGAAGTAGCCGCTCCAGTTGGTCCGCGCCCGTCCGGGGGCTAGTGGGGTCCCGAGCTGAAACACGCTCACGCCCCCCATCCTCACGGGCAAGAACAGCCTGGCGGAGCGGACAGTCGAGCCGAAACGCAATCAAATCCTACGGTCACCGGGTTCGCCCGGCCGCTCCGTCGCCTCCCCATGAGCCTTCAGCGGCCAGCCGCGTGAAGCCGAGACGCCGTGTCGACTTGAAACCGTGAATAGAGCCTAAGCCGCCGTCTTCTTGCGCAGCCGCGCCAGCCGACGCAGCCGGCGCCAGAAACGGGTCTTTTCGGGCTCGGGATAGGGCTGCAGGTTGCGGAAGAATTCTTCGGCGCAGGCGCGCCAAGAGAACTTCTCGGCGAACTTGCGCACCACCGTCCGGTCGAGCTCCAGGCACGCCAGGCAGGCTTCCTTCAGCCCATCGGTCTGGCCGGGGGCGAGGACGCCGGCGTTGGAGCCCGGGATGATGTCCACCGGACCCGGGGCCGAGAACGCCGCCACCGGCACGCCGGCGGCCATGGCCTCCAGGATCACCAGGCCGAAGGTGTCTGTCAGGGACGGGAAGCAGAAGACGTCGGCGCCGGCGAAGTAGCGGCCCAGCTCCTCGCCGAACTTGGCGCCCAGGAACTTCACCTCGGGGTACTTCTCGGCCAGCTCCTCGCGCTGAGGGCCGTCGCCGATCACGACCTTGGTGCCGGGCAAATCGAGGCTGGCGAAGGCCTCGATATTCTTCTCGACGGCCACGCGGCCGACATTGAGAAAGATCGGGCGGGCCAGGCCCTCGAAGATGTCGGGATCGCCGGGTTGGCGCGGCTTGAAGATGTCGGTGTCGACGCCGCGCGACCAGGGCGAGAGGTTGCGGAAGCCGTGCTTGGCCAGCTCGTCGCGCATGGTCGGCGTCGCCACCATCAGGCGGCCCGACGGCTTGTGGAACCAGCGCATGTAGGTGTAGCCGGCCGCCAGCGGCAGCGGCAGGCGGGCCGAGACGTATTCGGGGAACTTGGTGTGGTAGCTGGTCGTGAAGGGCAGCTTCCACTCCAGGCATATGCGGCGGGCGGCCAGGCCGATCGGGCCCTCGGTGGCGATGTGGATCGCCTCGGGCTCGAACAGCTTGAAGCGCTCCTGCACCGGCTCATAGGCGCCGATGGCCAGCTTGATTTCCGGATAGGTCGGCAGCGGGAAGGTCGGGAACTGGTCAGGGCTGACGACGTCGACGATGTGGCCCATGGCGCGCAGTTCGTCGACCACCCGGGTCAGGGTGCGAACCACGCCGTTGACTTGCGGTTCCCAGGCATCGGTAGCAAGCAGTATCCGCATCAGGCGACGGCGGGCTCCGGCAGCGACTCTTCGGTCGGGCTCGGCAGCTTGCGGCCGCGGTCGATGACCGACCACGAGCGCACCTTGGCCCATTCGACGATCTCGAGGCGACCGTCGGCGTGCTCGGCCACGGCCGTGCAGCTTTCGACCCAGTCGCCGTCGTTGACATAGGCGACGCCGTCGATGTCGCGCATCTCGGCCTTGTGGATATGACCACAGATCACGCCGTCCACCCCTCGACGTCGAGCTTCGTCGGCCACAGCGGCCTCGAAGTTCTCGATGAACTGCAAAGCGTTCTTCACCTTGACCTTCAGATAGGCCGAAAAACTCCAGTATCCGAACCCCAGGCGGCGACGCGCGCGATTCACCAGGGTGTTCAGCATGAGGATGGTTCTATAGGACCAATCCCCGAGGAAGGCGAGCCACTTGGCGTGCTGGACGACGCCATCGAACTCGTCGCCGTGGACAACCAGATAGCGCTTGCCGTCGGCCGCCTCGTGGATGATGTCGCGAGCCACCACCACGCCGCCGAAGTGGACGCCGCAGAACTCGCGGACGCGATCGTCGTGGTTGCCTGGGACGTAGATGACCTCGGTGCCCTTGCGGGCCATGCGCAGGATCTTCTGGACGACGTCGTTGTGGGCCTGGGGCCAGTGCCAGCCGCTGCGCAGCTTCCAGCCGTCGATGATGTCGCCCACGAGATAGAGCTTGTCGCACTCGATATGGCGGATGAAGTCCAGCAGCAGCTCGGCCTGGCACCCCCGCGTGCCCAGGTGCAGGTCGCTGATGAAGACGGAACGATAGCGGCGGACGGCGATGTCGGCGCTCATGGTCGTACCCCCGTTAGGCGCCGCAAGATCGCTCCGTCCCCGGATCGGCGCGACAGCGGCCAACGGCAGGCGATTAAGCTGATTGCATGTCGCTTTGATGAAGCGGGCAGGGTTGTTAGGCCGGCGCGACCTGTCTCGGGTTACGCAGGGTCAGCCCGCCGATTGACCACTTTCGGCGCATTTGTCAAAAATCTGGGCGCTCAAGCTAGGCCTTTGCGGGCATGGGCTTGTCCAGCCTGTTGCGGCGCAGCATCGCTCGCACTAGATCACGCCGATGGACGCCGCCCGCCTCGCCAAGGATACCCCCAAGTCCCAGAAGACCCGCGCGCGGATTCTGGACTGCGCGATGCATCTGTTCGCCGAGATCGGCTATCACGCGGCCACCAACCCGGCGATCGCCGACGCCGCGGGCCTGACGCGCGGGGCGATGCTGTACCACTTCCCGACCCGCGAGGCCCTGGTCGAGGCGGCCGTCGCCCATATCCAGGCCGAGCGCTCGACCCTGTTTCGCGCCGCCGCCGACAGCCTGCCGCCGGGCGCGGACGTCACCGAGCACGCGATCGACAGCTATTGGGATCTGCTGCACAGCGTTCCGTTCCAGGCCTTCGCCGAGCTGGAGGCCGCTGGTCGCACCGACCCTGCCATCCAGGCGCTGCTGACGCCGGCCCAGGCCGAGTTCGACCGCGCCCAGGCCGGCGACCACTTCCTGAAGATCCTGCACGCCGGCGCCGGCCCCCGCTTCCAGGCCAGCCGCGACCTCGCCCGCTTCATGCTGGAGGGCCTCGCCCGCACGACCCTGACCTACGACAAGGACGGCCGGAAGGATCGCCTGCTGGCCGTGATCAAGCGCGCCACGCACATGCTGAACCGCAAGGGCGACATCCAGGACCTCTGGCCGGAATAGGCTTAGGCCTTCCGGGTGATCTCGATCGACTGCCAAGCCGCATCGGGGCCTTGGCCCGTAGCGTCGAAGCTGTAGTGCAGCGCTCGCCATTGGTCGTTGACAGACTTGTGCCAGCCGATCGCCTTCCAGCCATCGGGCGAGATAAGTTTGTCATCGAAGTCTGGCTCGCCGAGTGGGGCCCCCAAGACGTTCATCGCCCGCAAGCGTCCACGCATCTCCGCGGTGTCGACGGCGCGGAAGTAGACCCGGCAGAACGACGTGCCGCTGAACTCGCCGATGGCCAGTATCACCGGAGCGCCCGCCACTTCGCCGCGCCGCACCTCGGCATAGCGAACCGCGCCGTTTCCGCTCACCACAGCCGGCGCGGAGTCGCCCTCCAGACGCTCCCATCGCGTGGCTCGCACCTTCCTCATGATCACGTCATGACTGGATGGACGGACGCAGGCGTCCTCGAACGCCGCCAACGCGCTGCCATAGACCGGAGGCGGTTCAGAGTTCTCGCGAGCATGGACCAGAGCGGCGCCGGCCAAGACGGCGACGCCGAAAAGCGGCAAGAGGAAACGTCTGGAGGTCATGATCGGAGGTTGAGCCGCCGCCTCGTCCATCGTCAAGCGCGCATTCTGGACGTCTCAGGCCTTCAGCGCCTTCGGCAGCGCGCTGGCGAAATAGTCGAGTTCGGCCGGACTAGCCGTGCCGACGCGGATCCAGGTCGGATGGCGGGGGCTGTCGAACACCCTCACCTCGACGCCCAGCGAAGCCAGCGTCTTCTGGAACGCCAGATTGGGCTTGCCGCAGTCGACGAAGACATAGGTCCCGAAGGACGGCAGGTAGTTCAGGCCGTTGGCCTCGCAGATCGCGTAGATCTTCTTGCGGCAGCCCTCCAGGTAAGCCTTCGCGCCGGCGAGATAGGCTTGGTCGCCATAGCAGGCGGCGGCCGCCGCGAGGCCCGGGCGGCCCTTGTGGGTCGGGATCAGGCTCTTCAGCGTCCGGACGCGGTCGGCCCGGGCGGCGATGAAGCCCACGCGCAGGCCGGCCATGCCGTAGACCTTCGAGAAGGTGCGGGCGACGATCACGTCATGGCCGGCGCGGACCAGGTCCATCATCGAATTTCGGACGGGATCGGGGCTGATCTCGATATAGGCCTCGTCGACGATCACCGGGCAGGTCTTGGACACCTCGACGCAGAAGGCGCGCAGGGCGTCGGCGTCGAGCAGCAGGCCGGTGGGATTGTTGGGATTGCAGACATAGACGCAGCCGGCCTTCACGGCCTTGGCGCGCTCGGCGAGGGCGGGGAGGTCGATCTGCTGGTCGGCGGCCAGCTGGACCCACTCCAGGTTGGCGCCCTGCCGCTGGGCGTAGAGCAGGGGCGTGGCGTAGCTGGGCTGCGGCGAGACCACCGGGCCGGACTTGGAGAAGGCCGTCGACAGCAGCGACAGCGCCTCCAGCGAACCGTTGCACAGCCCGACCTGCTCGGGCTTGAGGCCGTCATGCTCGGCGATCAGCTTGACCAGCGGCGGCTCAAGCTCCCAGCCGTAATAGGGCGCTTCGGCCAGGGCCTTGGCGGCGGCCTTGCGCGCGGCGGGGGAGGGTCCGAACGGGTTCTCGGTGACGCCCAGGTGGGCGCGGATCGCCGGCGGGGCGGTCGGATCCACCGAGGTCTCGGCCGCCAGCGCCAAGCCTGGCGCCAGGGCCGCGCCACCGATCAGAAGTCCGCGCCGCGTCGCGTCCATGAACGCCTCCATCAAAAAACTGCGCCTAGTAGAGCGCCGTCGATGACAGGCTCAAGACAGGGTTCAGGTCGGGGCGACGGGAAGGGCGGTGGTGAACTTGATCTGCTCCATCGCGAAGCTGGACGACACGTCGCTGAGCGGCGCGGTGGCGATCAGGCGTTTGTAGAAGCGGTCATAGGCGGCGATGTCCTTGACGACGACCTTCAGCAGATAGTCGACCTCGCCGCTCATCCGGTAGAACTCGACCACCTCGGGCAGGGCCTTCGCTCCCTCGGCGAAGAGCTTCAGCCAGTCCTCGTCGTGGCGGCCGGTCTTCACGGCGACGAAGACAGTGAGCGGCAGGTCGAGGGCCTCTCGGTCCAGAAGGGCGACGCGCGCGGTGATGACGCCGGACTCCTGCAGGCGCTTGATCCGTTTCCAGCACGGGGTCTGGGTCAGGCCGACGCGCTCGGCCAGATCGGCGATCGGAACGGTGGCGTCTTCCTGCAGGATCGCCAGCAGGCGCCGATCGATATGATCGAGATCAATCATCTCCGCCTTCCGCGTTGATCGAGAATGAAATTCTCTCTACGCGCGGATTGGCGCGTAATCCAGTAATGCCTTTCCCCGAATCCTCGCCATCCTAAGGGGCCTCTGCACAGTCGCGAGGTTCCGATGCTGGCGTCCTTTACCCGTCATCCCCGTTCGGTCGGCGAAAGCTATGGTCAGCACATGGGCGTGGCTTGGGGCTTCGGCTTCACCCTGATCGGCGCCGGTCTCGCCTGCCTCGTGCACGGCCTTTTGCCCTTCGCCTTCGAGCGGACGGGCAGCCGCACGGTGCGCCAGCTGAACGAGCGCCTCTCCAACCGCTGCGCCCGCGCCGACGCCCATTTCGCCGCCGCGCCGATCACGGGCGAGACCGTCCGCGGATGACGGCCGCCGCCCTGCGTCTCAGCGCCGGCAAGCTGGCGCCGGGGCTGGCGGCCGGCCTGGGCCTCGCCATCCTCGCCAAGCTGCTGTCCCAGACCCTGCACGCCCCCGCGCCGCTGATCGCCGTGGTGCTGGGCATGATGCTCGGCGCCATGGGTCTGCAGGCTCAGCTGGGCGCGGGTCTCGACATCTTCGCCAAGCCCGGCCTGCGCCTGGGCGTCGCCATGATGGGCGCCCAGATCAGCTGGGCCGAATTCGCCGCCCTGGGCGGTCCCGCCATCCTGGCCAGCGGCGTCGTGGTCCTGGGCGGCCTCGCCATCGGCGCTGCGGCTGGTCTGGCGCTGGGACTGCCGTTCGCCGAGGCCCTGATCGCGGCCGCCGCTTGCTCGATCTGCGGCGCTTCCGCTGCCCTGGCCGCCTCGCAAGCCGCGCCGGCCAGCCCCGCCAATCAGCGCACGACGGCCCTGGTCATCGTCGGGGTGAACCTGCTCTCGACCGTCGCCATGCTGGCCTATCCGCCCTTGGCTCACGCGCTGGGCCTGACGGCGCACCAGGCCGGCGTCTTCTTCGGCCTATCCATCCACGACGTCGCCCAGGTGGCCGGCGCCGGCGCCTCGGTGTCGCCGGAGACCGCCAGCACGGCGGCCCTGGCCAAGCTGGCGCGGATCGTCTGGCTGGGTCCGGCGGTGGTGCTGATCGGCCTGGCCCTGACCCGCAGCCCTGAGGGCGGACGCGTTTCGGGCCTGCAAGCGCCGCCGGCCTTCGTAATCGGCTTCGCGGCCCTGGCGGCCGCGCGCGGCCTGAACCTGATCCCGCCGGCCCTGGTCGGGGTCCTGGCCGCCTGCTCCAGCTTCCTGCTACTGGCCGGCGTCGGCGCGATTTCGGCCAAGCTGGGCCCCAAGGCCCTGTTGCAGGTCAAGCCGCGCCTGGCCGTGATGCTGGGAACGGTCACAGTGGCCGTCGCGGTCCTGGCCTACGCCCTGACGAGAATATTCTTCTAAAGATCAAGGCTTGGCGGAGCACGAAACCGACTCCATGGTCGCGTCCATGAGTCGGAGGGACCCCAAGTGAGCTTCTGGACGCGCCGAAAGGCCATCGACACCATCACCGCGGGACACGCGGACAGCCATCAGCTGAAGAAGACCCTGAGCTGGCCGCATCTGGTCGCCCTGGGCGTCGGCGCCATCGTCGGCACCGGCATCTACACCCTGACCGGCATCGGCGCGGGCCTGGCCGGTCCGGGCGTCATCCTGTCGTTCCTGATCGCCGGCGCGGTCTGCGCCTGCGCCGCGCTCTGCTACGCCGAGCTGTCGACCCTGATGCCGGCGGCGGGCAGCGCCTACACCTACAGCTACGCGGCCATGGGCGAGCCGGTGGCCTGGTTCGTCGGCTGGAGCCTGATCCTGGAATACACCCTGGTCTGCGCGGCCGTCGCCGTCGGCTGGTCGGCCCACGCGCACGGCCTGTTCAAGCTCATGGGCTTTCCGGACGCGCTGCTGGCCGGCCCGCACGCGGGCGGCCTGATCAACCTGCCGGCCGTGATCATCTCGATGGCGGTGGCCGGCCTGCTGGCGATCGGCACCCGTGAGAGCGCCGTGGTCAACATGGTCCTGGTGGCGGTGAAGATCGTGGCCCTGATCGTCTTCGTGGTGCTGTGCCTGCCGGCCTTCGACGCCAGCCACTTCACGCCGTTCATGCCCAACGGCTTCTCGGCCACGCCCGGCCCCGATGGGGTGAAGATCGGCGTCATGGCCGCGGCCAGCCTGATCTTCTTCGCCTTCTACGGCTTCGACGCGGTCTCGACCGCCGCCGAGGAGACCAAGAACCCCAAGCGCGACCTGACCATCGGCATCGTCGGCTCGATGGCCGCCTGCACGGCGATCTACATGATCGTCGCCGCCGTCTCGATCGGCGCCTCGCGCGCCGAGGTGTTCTCCAAGAGCGAGGCGCCGCTGGTCTTCATCCTGGAGAGCCTCAGCCATCCCAAGGTCGCCCAGCTGGTGGCCCTGGCGGCGGTTATCGCCCTGCCGACCGTGATCCTGGCCTTCATGTACGGCCAGAGCCGGATCTTCTTCGTCATGGCCCGCGACGGCCTGCTGCCGCGCGCCCTGTCGCGGGTGAACGCCAAGACCGGCACCCCGGTGCTGATGACGCTGCTGACCGGCGCGCTGTCGGCGGTGCTGTCGGGCCTGCTGTCGCTGAAGGACATCGCCGAGCTGGCCAACGCCGGCACACTGTGGGCCTTCATCGCCGTCGGCGCCTCGGTGATCCTGCTGCGCCTGCGCGAGCCCAATCGTCCGCGCGTCTTCTCGACGCCGGTTTGGCAGGTCGTGGCGCCGGCCGGCATCCTAGGCTGCCTCTATCTGTTCATCAGCCTGCCGGTGAAGACCCAGGTCTACTTCCTCTACGCGCACCTGATCGGCGCGGCGATCTACCTGGCCTACGGCGTGCGCAAGAGCGTGCTGGCTCAGCAGGAGAAGGCCGCAGGGTAAGGCTTCCATTCTCGGGGGCCATCGCTACAGTCTCGGTCAAAACAAGTGTTTGACGTCTCCCCTCGCGACCAGCGAGGGCCGGACAACGGGAGAAAGCGCATGGCCCTCGACCTGGAGACCCGCGAGCAGCTGCTCGACACGGTGGCTCGCTTCGTCGCCGAGCGGCTGCGGCCGATCGAGGCCAAGGTCGCCGAGGACGACGCCGTTCCCGCCGACGTCGTCGAGGAGATGAAGGCCCTCGGCCTCTTTGGTCTCTCGATCCCGGAGGAATACGGCGGCCTGGGCCTGGGCATGGAGGACGAGACGCTGGTGGCCATCGAGCTGGGCCGCGCCTCGCCGGCCTTCCGCTCGGTGTTCGGCACCAATGTCGGCATCGGCAGCCAGGGCCTCGTCATGTTCGGCGACGACGCCCAGAAAGCCAAGTGGCTGCCAGGGATCGCGTCCGGCGAGGTGGTCACGTCCTTCGCCCTGACCGAGCCCGAGGCCGGCTCCGACAGCGGCGCGGTGCAAACCCGGGCCGCGCTGGACGGCGACGCCTATGTCCTGAACGGGGCCAAGCGCTACATCACCAACGCCGGCAAGGCCTCGCTGTTCACGGTGATGGCCCGCACCAATCCCGACATAAAGGGCGGCGGGGGCGTGTCGGCCTTCCTCGTTCCGCGCGACCTGCCGGGCCTGTCGGTCTCCAAGCCCGAGAAGAAGATGGGCCAGCAGGGCGCCCACATCCACGACGTCACCTTCGACAACGTGCGGGTGCCGGTGGAGAACCGACTGGGCGCGGAAGGCGAGGGCTTCAAGGTCGCCATGCAGGTGCTGGACCGCGGCCGTCTGCACATCGCCGCCGTCTGCGTGGGCGTGGCCGAGCGGCTGATCGCCGACTGCGTGGCCTATGCGTCAGAGCGCAAGCAGTTCGGCCAGCCGATCGCCAACTTCCAGCTGATCCAGGCGATGATCGCCGACAGCAAGACCGAGGCGCTGGCCGCGCGGGCCCTGGTCCTTGAGACCGCCCGCAAGCGCGACGCGGGCGTTGGCGTGACGCTGGAGGCGGCGGCCAGCAAGCTGTTCGCCTCGGAGATGGTCGGCAGGGTCGCCGACCGCGCGGTGCAGATCTTCGGCGGCGCCGGCTATGTCGCCGACTATGGAATCGAGCGGCTCTATCGCGACGTCCGGATCTTCCGGATCTACGAGGGCACCACCCAGATTCAGCAGCTGATCGTGGCGCGCGAAACGCTCAAGCAGGGCGGCTGAGCCTTTTCGGACGCGTGGCGGTTTGTCGCGGGCCCCGCGCCGCCAAGCCTGCGTCGTCCCGCCGCATGGAGACCGATGGAATCGTTGCCAAGCCTGCCTTGGCGAGCATCGAACTTCGGTCCCCGCATCGGGTTTCGGGGTGTGGCGAGCGCGGCAAGCTGACGCACGCCTGACGGGTATATTTAAGGCGCTATTAAGCACGCGACCGCGAGCCTTTCCGCTTCACCCCAGCAAGTGGATGAGCGGCGATGAGCCACGATTACGCGATCAACGAGCGAGTGGCGTTCATGGGGATCGATGGCAGGGCGCGAGACGCCTTGCGCGATCTCAGACCCGTCGTCGCCAAGGCGATTGGACCGGCCTTGGCGAGCTTCTATGCGAAGGTGGCGGCGACGCCCGAGACGCGGAAGTTCTTCAAGGACGACCAGCATATGGCGGCCGCCAACGCGCGCCAGCAAAGCCATTGGGACGGAATCGTCCAGGCCGAATTCAGCGACGACTATGTCCGGGCCGTCCGCGCCATCGGCGAGACCCACGCCCGCATCGGCCTTGAGCCGCGCTGGTATATCGGCGGCTACGCGGTGGTTAGCGACCATCTGATCCGCTCCGTCCTGGAGTCGGTCTGGCCCAAGGGCTTCATGAGCAAGGGCGGCGTGGCCCAGGCCGGCGAGGCGCTCAGCGCCCTGATGAAGGCTGTTTTGCTGGACATGGACTTCGCCATCTCGATCTATCTGGAGACCATCGACAAGGAGCGCCAGCGGCTGGAGGCCGAGCGCCAGGAAAGCCAGGCGTGCCAGGCGCAGATGGTCGCGGCCCTGGGCGAGTCTCTCGATCGTCTGGCGCGGGGCGACCTGCAGGCCCGTCTGGACATCGACGTAAAGCCGGACTTCCAGAAGCTGAAAGACGACTTCAATAACGCGGTCACCTTGCTGGATCAGGCGATGGGCGGCGTCAGCGCGGCGACGGACGGCATTCGCTCGGGCACCGAGGAGATCAGCATCGCCGCCGACGATCTGGCGCGCCGGACCGAGCAGCAGGCCGCCAGCCTGGAAGAGACCGCCGCGGCGCTGGACGAGATCACCCAGACCGTCCGCCGGGCCGCCGACGGCGCCAAGCAGGCGCAGGACGTGGTCGCCGGCGCCAAGTCCGAGGCCGAGCGGTCCGGGATCGTGGTCGACCAGGCCGTCGCGGCCATGGGCGAGATCGAGACCAGCTCGCGCGAGATCGGCAACATCATCGGGGTGATCGACGAGATCGCTTTCCAGACCAATCTGCTGGCCCTGAACGCCGGCGTGGAAGCCGCGCGCGCCGGTGAGGCCGGCAAGGGCTTCGCGGTGGTGGCGCAGGAGGTGCGAGCCCTGGCCCAGCGCTCGGCCGAGGCGGCCAAGGAGATCAAGGCTCTGATCGGCGCCTCGACCAAGCAGGTCGAGGCCGGCGTGGGGCTGGTGGGCCAGACGGGCGACGCGCTGAAAGGCATCGTCGGCAAGGTCGCCGAAATCGACGAGCTGATCGTCCAGATCTCGGCCTCGTCCCAGGACCAGGCGCGCGGGCTTTCGGAGGTGAACACGGCCGTCAACCAGATGGACCAGGTGACCCAGCAGAACGCCGCGATGGTCGAGGAAACAACGGCCGCGACCCATTCGCTGAAGAGCCAGACGGCGGAACTGTCTCGCCAGGTGGCGACCTTCTCGATCTCGGGTCGCGCTTCGGCTCCAGCCGCGCAAGCCCCGGCCCCGGCCCCGGCCCCGGCCCCGGCCTCAACGCCACGCGCCGCGCCTGCTCCGCGTCCAGCCAGCCGCCCAGGCGCGTCAGCCCCTGTCTCGCGCGGCGTGGCCGCGGTGGCCGTCAAGGACGAGTGGGAAGAGTTCTAGGGGGAGCGCGACGCCGGCGCGGAAGAGGTCTTGCCTGTTCCGCGCTCTGGTCCGCGCAATAAGACGCCCTCGCCGAGCGATCGGCGAGGGCGTTCTGATTTCCAGCTTGGTGGCGAGGACTTGAGTATCTGCTCGCCAACTCGGCGACGCTTACGCGCCGCCCGGGAAGCGGAAAGGAACCTTCACGGTGCCGGTCTTGGCGCCCATCGGCAGCTTTTCAGCGATGCACATGGCGGCCTTGTCGAAACCCTTGCCGGCGGCGCTGTTGTCGACGACCTTGCAGTCCGACAGCTTGCCGTCGGCGGCGTTGCATTCCAGCATCACTTGGGCGGCGTCGCGGGTGTTCGCGAACTGCTGCAGGCAACGGCCCATCTGGTCTTCGAAACCACCTGCGGCCGAAGCGGCCTGGGCGACGAAAAAGCTGCCGGCGATTCCCGCGGCAATAGCGATCGGATATTTCATCCCGCTGCTCCTAGTAGTGTTTCTACGTCCTGTGGACGATGCGCCAACTGGACGCAGGAGCAGACTCTCAGAAGGCAGTTAATATATTCTAAGTCTCATAAGAATATTCGAGATTTACTTCCAGGTAACCATGGCGGTCGAGGGGCTGAGAGCCTTTGCTAGTTGGGATACTCCTTAGAATCCCGCTCGCGGACGCTGCGACCAAACGCCCATTTCGAGGCTTTCGGGCGTATTTATCTCGAATTCCTTTTAACCAAGTCAGAGTCTGTTAGGACTCTATCTGGATTATCTCCCTTCAGTTTGGCGACCCGTGGGCACGGGGACGCTGGTTGGAGGGGACCTACGATGAAACGCCTTCGTCTCGTCGATCTGCCGTTGATCATTAAGATCGGCTTCGCGCCGGCTTTCGCGCTGCTCATGCTGGCCCTGATGGCCGGCGGAGCCATCATTGTTCAGAAGAGCCAGTCGGCTGCGCTGAAGCAGGTCGTCGAAAGCGACATGCGCCAGAACATGGAGATCCAGAAGATCTCCAAGCGCATCTCGAACATCAACGGCGAGCTCTACACCGTGTTGACCCACAAGGCGGGCAACATCGACGTGGCCAAGAACGACGCCCGCATGGCGGCGATCCTGACCGAGACGGACGCGGTCAAGAAAGAGCTCATGTCTCTGAAGGCCAAGCTGCCGGCCGCCGAACAGCCTAAGATCAACGAGCTGATCAAGTCGCTCGACGAGTGCCACAGCGCCATCGACACGGTCAGCGGCATGATCGGCGTCGACTTCAACATGGCTGTCGGCTTCATCGCTCCGTTCGAAGAACAGTACGCCAAGATGACGGGCATCCTCGACCAGGTGGTCGCCGCGGCCAATACGCGCGTCGCCAACGAGACCGCCAAGCGTCAGGCCGAAGCCACCGCCGCGATGAGCGTCACCATCATCCTGTCGCTGGTCACCCTGGCCGCCGTCGGCGCCCTGGCGTTCCTGACCGTGATGACGACCCGCAAGTCGATCAACGACATCGCCGGCGCCACCGACAAGCTCTCTAAGGGCGACAACAGCATCGATCTGGAAAAGATGACGCGCGGCGACGAACTGGGCGCCATCGTGTCGGCCCTGAAGGTCTTCCGCGACAACCAGCTGCACCTCGAGCAGCTGCGCGCCGAGCAGGAGAAGTCGGCCGCCCTGACCGCGGACGAGCGCCGCGCCAAGGAAGCCGCCGCCGCCGCCGCCGCCCAGGAAAGCGCGCTGGTGGTCACCAGCCTGGCCGAGGGCCTGGAGAAGCTGGCCTCGGGCGACCTGACCTTCCGCGTCAGCGCCGATTTCCCCGGCGACTATCGCAAGCTGAAGGACGACTTCAACGCCGCCATGGGCTCGCTGCAGGAGACGATGAAGGTCATCGCCGCCTCGACCGACGGCCTGCGCACCGGCGCCGACGAGATCGCCCATGCGTCCGACGACCTGTCGCGCCGCACCGAACAACAGGCCGCCAGCCTGGAAGAAACCGCCGCCGCTCTGGACCAGCTGACCGCGACTGTTCGTCGCACAGCCTCGGGCGCGCGCCAGGCTTCGGACGTTGTCTCAACCACCCGTGGCGAAGCGACGCATTCCGGCCAGGTTGTGCATCAGGCAGTCTCCGCCATGGGGGAGATCGAGAAGAGCTCGGGCCAGATCAGCCAGATCATCGGCGTGATCGACGAGATCGCCTTCCAGACCAACCTTCTGGCCCTGAACGCCGGCGTCGAAGCGGCGCGGGCGGGCGAGGCGGGTCGCGGCTTCGCCGTCGTGGCTCAGGAAGTTCGTGCTCTGGCCCAACGTTCGGCCGAGGCCGCCAAGGAGATCAAGACCCTGATTTCCTCGTCGACCCAGCAGGTCAGCCAAGGCGTCAGCCTGGTCGGCCAGACCGGCGAAGCGCTGCAGCGTATCGTGGCGAAGGTTGGTGAGATCGACGCCCTGGTCACCGAGATCGCGGCCTCCGCCGCGGAGCAGGCGACCGGTCTGAACGAAGTGAACACGGCCGTGAACCAGATGGACCAAGTCACTCAGCAGAACGCCGCCATGGTCGAGCAGTCGACCGCCGCGACGCACTCGCTGAAGGGCGAGACCGCCGAGCTGGTTCGCCTGATGGCCCGCTTCCAAGTGGGCGCGGCCGCCTCGTCCTATTCGCGTCCGGCCCCCGCCGACGCGACTCAGCACGCTCCGGCGCGCAACCCGGTGGCCGAGCAGCAGGCCCGTCTGAACACCTTCGCCCGTCCGGGCCGGAGCAGCGGTTCGGCGGCGGTCGCTCAAGCCCCCGTCACGGAAGGTTGGGAGGAATTCTAATGGCCGCCATTGCGCTGCCTGAAAATCTGGACCTGAAGGCCGCTGCGCCGCTGAAGGCCGCGCTCCTGGCGCGCCGCGGCGCGCCGATCGAGATCGAGGCCGACCAGGTGCGCCGCTTCGGCGGTCTGTGCCTGCAGGTCCTCCTGGCGGCCCGCAAGGCCTGGGACCGCGACGGTCAACCCTTTTCCATCAAGGGGCCTTCCGAGGCCTTCGTAGAAACCACCCGTCTGTTCGGCGCCGAAAAGGCGCTCCTGTCGGCGGAATTCCAAGGAGCTGAATCGTGACGCAGACGGTTCTTACGGTCGATGACTCCCGCACCATGAGGGACATGCTTCGCATGGCTTTGGCCGGGGCGGGCTTCAACGTGGTCGAGGCCGTCGACGGCGAGCACGGGCTCGAGGTCCTCTCGGCCCACCGTCCGGACGTGATCATCACGGACATCAATATGCCCAAGCTGGACGGCTTCGGCTTCATCGAGGCGGTGCGCGTCGACGACGACTATCGCGCCATCCCGATCCTGGTCCTGACCACGGAAAGCGACCCGGCCAAGAAGCAGCGGGCCCGCGAGGCCGGCGCCACGGGCTGGATCGTGAAGCCCTTCAATCCCGAAAAGCTGGTCGACGCCATTCGCCGCGTCGCCGCCTGATCGGGCGAGTACTCCGCCGCTTTGATTTGACTACCCGTTGCTAGACGCGAATTAGGACGTACGGGAAATGGACGAGCTAGAGGCCATCAAGGTCACTTTCTTCCAGGAATGCGAGGAGCTCCTCGCCGACCTCGAAGGCGGTCTCCTGGCCATGCAGGAAGGGTCCGGCGACCTCGAGACGGTCAACGCCGTGTTCCGCGCCGTCCACTCGATCAAGGGCGGCGCCGGCGCCTTCGGCCTTGAGCCGCTGGTGCGCTTCGCCCACGTGTTCGAGACGCTGCTGGACGCCGTGCGCTCCGGCGCCGTGCCCAGCACGATCGAGCTGGCCGCCGTCCTGCTGCGCGCCTCCGACATCCTGGCCGACCACGTCAGCGCCGCGCGCGGCCTGGGCGATGTCGACATGGCCGCCTCGGCCGCCATGGCGACCGAGCTGGAGCATTGGACCGACCCGAACGCCAGCCCCGCGCCCGCCGCCGCGCCGGTCGCCGAGGCGCCCGCCGCCGAAGCGTCTGTCGAAGCCGCCGCCGCTCCCGTCGCCGCCGCGCCCGCGGACGACGACTCCATGGACGACGACGACCTCGGCTTCGTCTTCGTGCCCCAGACCATCACGGTCGAGGCCCAGGCGGCCGACGCCGAACTGGCGCCCGAGAACGTCTGGACGGTGTCGATCCGTCCGAAGTCGGACCTGTATCGCAAGGCCAACGAGACGGCTCTGCTGCTGCGTGAGCTGAGCCGCCTTGGCCCGATCAAGGCCACCCTGGACGATCGCCACCTTCCCGAGCTGGACGAGCTGGACCCCGAAGCGGCCTACGTCACCTGGAACGTCCGCGTCGAGACCGACGAAGACGAGACCGCGATCCGCGAAGTCTTCGAATTCGTGGACGGCGACTGCGATCTTGACATCATCCGCGGCGAGGCCACGGTCGAGCAGCTCGCCGCGCTGATCAGCGCCACCGAGCCTTCGGCCGCCGAGGTTCAAACCCCGCCGCCGGCGCCTGAGCCCGTCGTGGCTGAAGAGCCCGCGCCGGCGTCCGTCGAAGCCAAGCCCGCTGAAGCGCCCGCGCCGGCTCCCGCGCCCGCTCCGGTCGCCGAGGCTCCGAAGGCCCCCGCACCCGCGGCGCCGGCCGCGCCCGCCGCCGCGCCGGCCAAGGCCGCCCAGGTCGAAGTGCCCGGTCCCGGCCAATCGGTCATCCGCGTCGATCCCGAGCGGATCGACCGCCTGATCGACCTCGTCGGCGAGCTGGTCATCAACCAAGCCATGCTGGCGCAACGCGTCGGCGAATACGGCATCGCCCCGTCCTCCAACCTGGCCATGGGCCTCGACGAGCTGGAACAGCTGACGCGCGAGATCCAGGACAGCGTCATGGCCATCCGCGCCCAGCCGGTGAAGTCGGTGTTCCAGCGCATGCCGCGTCTGGTCCGCGAAGTCGCCAACATGACGGGCAAGCAGGCCCGTCTGGTGATGGACGGTGAGAACACCGAAGTCGACAAGACGGTCATCGAGCGTCTGGCCGAACCGATCACCCACATGCTGCGCAACGCCATCGACCACGGGCTGGAAAGCCCCGATGAGCGCAAGGCGGCCGGCAAGAACCCCGAGGGCATGGTCCGCCTGGCCGCGCTGCACCGCAGCGGCCGGATCGTCATCGAGGTCTCGGACGACGGCAAAGGCATCAACCGCGAACGCGTCTTCTCGATCGCCGTCAAGAAGGGCCTGATCGCGCCCGACCTGCAGCTGACCGACGAAGAAATCGACAACCTGATCTTCCTCCCGGGCTTCTCGACCGCCGACAAGATCTCGGACGTGTCGGGCCGCGGGGTCGGCATGGACGTGGTCAAGCGCTCGGTTCAGGCCCTGGGCGGTCGGATTTCGATCACCTCGCGCCCGGGTCAGGGCTCGACCTTCACGCTCAGCCTGCCGCTGACCCTGGCCGTCCTGGACGGCATGGTGGTCGACGTCGCTGGCGAGACCCTGGTCGTGCCGCTGGCCGCCATCGTCGAGAGCCTGCGTCCGAAGCCGGAAGAGGTTCGTCCGCTGGGCCCGGTCGGCTCGGTGCTGGCCGTCCGCGACAGCTTCGTGCCGCTGATCGACGTCGGCCTGACGCTCGGCTACCGCGACGAGAGCCCGCCGCCGACGGACGGCGTCGTGCTGCTGGTCGAGGGCGAGGACGGCTCGCGCGCGGCCCTGGTCGCCGACGCCATCCACGGCCAGCGCCAGGTGGTCATCAAGTCGCTCGAGCAGAACTACCAGCAGGTCGAGGGCGTCGCCGCCGCGACCATCCTGGGCGACGGCCGCGTGGCCCTGATCCTCGATGTCGACGCCACGATCAATCTGCGTCGCCGCGAAGGCGGCGCGCCCCGTCCCACCGAACCCACCCTCATCGCCGCGGAGTAAGTCATGGACGAACATGCCACCGCCATCGGCGCTGATCGCCGTGAACTCATCTCGTTCCGCGTGGGCGACCAGGAGTACTGCGTCGACATCATGGCCGTCCGCGAAATCCGCGGCTGGAGCCCGGCGACCACCCTTCCGCAGTCGCCCGGCTACATGCGCGGCGTGATCAACCTGCGCGGCGCCGTCCTGCCGATCATGGACCTGGCTTGCCGCCTGGGCATGCCGGTTCTGGAGCCGACCGTCCGCAGCGTCTTCATCGTGGTCAAGGCGGGCGATCGCACCGTCGGCCTGCTGGTCGATGCGGTGTCCGATATCCTCTCGGTCAACGACGACATGATCCAACCGACGCCCGACGTGGCCTGCGACGCGGTTCGCAGCTTCGTGCGCGGCATTATCTCCATCGAGGGGCGGATGATCAGCGAAATCTCGCTGGACCGCATCCTGCCGGAACGGGAGGCGATGGCCGCCTAATGACCGCCGCAGCCCTCACCGAGCGAGACGCCATCGTCGATGGCGAGTTCGCCTTCACCAACCAGGACTTCAAGCGCATCGCCGCGCTGCTGTACGATCTGGCGGGCATCAGCCTGCCCGACAGCAAGGCGACGCTGGTCTACTCCCGCCTGGCCAAGCGCCTGCGCGCCCTGGGTCTGCGCTCGTTCGCCGACTACTGCGCCTTCGTGGCCAGCGACAAGGGCGTGGACGAGAGCCAAGAGATGCTCCGGGCGCTGACCACCAACGTCACGCGTTTCTTCCGCGAGCCGCACCATTTCGAGGACCTTCGCGTCAACGTGCTGGAGCCGGTCGCCGATCAGGTGCGCGCGGGTCGCCGCCTGCGCCTGTGGTCGGCCGCCTGCTCCTCGGGGCAGGAGCCGTACTCGATGGCCTTCACCGTGCTGTCGGTGTGGCCGAACGCCGCCGACCTGGACATCCGGATCCTGGGCACGGACATCGACACCAACGTGTTGGCGACCGGCCGCGCCGCCGTCTACGACGAGGCGCTGCTGGAAGGCATTCCCGCCGCGACCCGCAGCCAGTTCTTCGAACGCGATGCGAACGATCGTCGCGCCTGGCGCGTCTGCGAGGCCGCCCGCAGCCTCGTGGCTTTCCGGGAACTAAATCTCAACGGTCCGTCGTGGCCTATGAAAGGTCCGTTCGACGCCATCTTCTGTCGGAATGTCGTGATCTACTTCGATGAACCTACCCAGGAACGCGTCTGGAGCCGCTTCGCGCCGCTCGTCGCCCCTGGCGGCCGACTCTATGTCGGCCACTCCGAGCGCGTTGGCGCTTCCGTGACCGCGTTCGAAAGCTGCGGTCTAACCGCCTACAGAAAGGTGGGCCGCTAATGGCTAAGATCCGCGTACTCGTCGTCGATGACTCCGCCACGATGCGGAGCCTGATTTCCGCCGCCCTGAACCGCGATCCCGAGATCGAGGTCGTCGGCGGCGCGGGCGACCCCTTCGAAGCCCGGGGCATGATCAAGGCCCTGAACCCCGACGTCGTCACCCTCGACATCGAGATGCCGAACATGAACGGCATCGAGTTCCTCGAGAAGATCATGCGCCTGCGGCCGATGCCGGTGGTCATGGTCTCGACCCTGACCCAGGCCGGCGCGGAAATGACGCTGCGGGCCCTGGAACTGGGCGCGGTGGATTGCGTGGGCAAGCCGGCCGATGCGACCGGCACCCAGGAGGCGCTGGCCGAGATCGTGACCAAGGTGAAGACCGCGGCGCGCGCCTCGGTCCGCACCAAGGCCGACGCGGCGCCGGCCCGGGCGCCCCGCAAGGACTACATGCCCTCGGGCGACCTGGTCGCGATCGGCTCGTCGACCGGCGGCGTCGAGGCCTTGCTGTCGATCGTTCAGCAATTCCCCGACACCTGCCCGCCCACGGTGATCACCCAGCACATGCCGGCGACCTTCACCGCCAGCTTCGCCGCGCGCCTGGATCGCGCCAGCGGGGCCAAGGTGGCGGAAGCCTCGGACGGCGCGGTGCTGGAGCCTGGCAAGGTCTATGTCGCGCCCGGCGGCGCCACGCACCTCGAAGTCGTGCGCTCGGCCGGTCTGCGCTGCCGCCTGATCCAGGGCGACCCGGTCAGCGGTCACCGCCCGTCGGTGGACGTGCTGTTCAACTCGGTCGCCCAGACTTTGGGCGACAAGGCCGTCGGCGTCATCCTGACCGGCATGGGCCGCGACGGCGCTCAGGGGCTGCTGGCGATGCGCAAGGCGGGAGCCCGGACGCTCGGCCAGGACGAGTCCAGCTGCGTCGTCTACGGCATGCCCAGAGCCGCCTACGAACTTGGCGCGGTGGAGAAGCAGGTTTCCCTGTCCTCCATGGGCCAGTCCATTCTCGATCTGGCCTCGGCGAGGCGCTGAACCCATGCCACAAGCAAGCACCATCTCCGTTCTCGTCGTCGACGACCAGCTGACCATGCGGGCCCTGATCCGCAATGCTCTGCAGCAGATCGGCTTCAAGGACATCCGTGAAGCGCCCGATGGCGAGGAGGCTCTGAAGAACCTCCTGGCCAAGCCGGCGAACCTTGTCATCTCGGACTTCAACATGCCGAAGATGGACGGTCTGGCGTTGCTCCGCGCGGTGCGCTCGCACCCGCCGATCCGCCAGACGGCCTTCGTCATGCTGACCGGTCGCGCGGACCGTGAACTGGTCCAGCGCGCGGTGCAGTTCGGCGTCAACAACTATTGCGTCAAGCCGTTCACCGTCCAGGGACTGCGCGACAAGATCGAACAGGTGTTCGGACAGCTGACATGACGCATCACAACCCTCCCGAAGACACCGAGCGCGCGATCAAGGTGCACGTCACGCAGGGCGAAAGCCACGTGACGACCGATCCCAACGTGGTGATGACCACGGTGCTGGGATCGTGCATCGCCGCCTGCATCCGCGATCCGCAGTCGGGCGTCGGCGGCATGAACCACTTCCTGCTTCCCGACGCCGGCGACGGCCGCGGGACCGGCGGGGACGCGGTTCGCTACGGCGCCTACGCCATGGAACTGCTCATCAACGAACTGCTGAAGAAGGGCGCCCGCCGCGAGCGGCTGGAAGCCAAGATCTTCGGCGGCGCCAAGCTGTTCGACGGCCTCTCGGACGTCGGCGCCAGCAACTCCGCGTTCGCCGAGCGCTTCCTGCGCGACGAAGGCATTCCGATCGTCTCGTCCAGCACGGGCGGCGTGTCGGCTCGCCGGGTCGAGTTCTGGCCGGCCTCGGGCCGCGTGCGCCAGCGCCTGGTCGCCGTCGACAACGCGCCGCAGGATGTCCGTCGTCCCGCTCCCGTCCCGATGCCCGCCGCCTCCAGCGGCGACGTGGATCTGTTCTGATCGTATGCAACCTTCGCCGCTGCCTTCGCCGACGACTGACACGACCGAGCATCTGCCGGTCAGTGAACTGTCGCGGCGTCTGGCGGTGGAGTTGGCCTCCGCCGCGGCGATCTGCCGGGACTGTGAGCATCTGGCCGGCGATCTCGCCAATGGCGGCGCCACGGTCGAGAACCTGGCCCGTCTGCAAGCTCTCGACGAGCTGAGCCAAAGGCTGCATGGCCTGTCGGAAGTTCTCGAACGGATCGGCCATCACGCCTCGGGCGAATGGAGCATGTCGATCACGCCCGTCCTCAACGGTCTTGGCCTGGCCGACATGGCCCAGCGTCTGCGCGCCGAGGAGCAGACCCAAGAGCGTCCGGTCGCCGGCGAACTCGACTTTTTCTAGCGCCGATGAGCGACGCGCTTCTCCCCTCGACGCGGATCAATCTCGAGCGGGCGACGGTGCTCGTACTGGATGATAACGGTCCCTCGTTGGACATTTTGTCGCAGGTGGTCTCAGGCTTCGGCGTCAAGCAGTTGCTACGCGCCGAAAGTGTCGCCGACGCCCAGAGCCTGGTCCGCACCAAGACCTTCGACCTGATCATCAGCGACGTGCAGATGCCGACCACGGACGGCATCGAATTCATCCAGTGGCTCCGCCGCGAAGGCGGCGAGACCAATCGCTACATCCCCGTCATCCTGGTCACCGGCCACACCCGCACCTCGCAGATCTTCAAGGTCCGCGACGCCGGCGCCAACTTCATGGTGGCCAAGCCGATCACCCCCAAGGTGCTGCTGGAGCGCATCTTCTGGGTGGCCCGCGAGGATCGCGCCTTTATTGAATGCGACACCTATGTCGGACCCGATCGGCGCTTCAAGCACGAGGGGCCGCCGCCGGGGACGGATGGGCGGCGCAAGGACGACCTTCCGCCGGAGGTGGGCGAGGCGCAGACGCCCAACATGTCCGACGACGAAATCGCAAACCTGATGCGCCCAGCCAAGGTGCAGATATGAAAGTCCGCAAGTTCCGCCCCACCAACCGCCTGACCGCGCTGATCAAGGAGCGCGGCGGCATCATGGCCAAGGACGCCATCGCCGCCGCCGAGGCCGGCGTGGAAAGTCTGCGCGAGTCGTCGATGGCGGCGCTGGACGAGGCCATCGCCGAGATCGAGCGCCGGTTCGGCAAGGATGCGCCCGAGCGCGCGTCCGAGGTCTACGAGAGCCTCTACGTCCTGGGGTCGAGGATCATCGACGTCAGCGCCTTCGTGTCGGACGCCGGGATCGACAAGGCGGCCGTGTCGCTTTGCACGCTCGTCGATAGTTGCGAAGACGCCGGCCATTGGCGCTGGGACGCGATCGACGTGCATATCGACGCTCTGCGCCTGTTGCGGGCCCATGGCGCCCTGCTGCCCGCCGATCAGCGCGAGGCCATGCTGCAAGGCCTGTATCAGGTCAGCAATTACCGCCCCGACGAGGCGTAAACCCCCGCCTTAATAACGGCGCTATGTGTCGGAAACGCAACGGCGCGCCGAGTTCTGGAACGCGCGGCCACATTGCGGCCTTGTAGCGCGACCTCCGCTTTGTTAGCAGTGTGATACCGGTGTCAAAAAACGCAAACAGCGTCTGACACCGGTGACAAAAATGAAGACTTACCGGCTGGGGCTCGTTTCGCGAGGGAAGGTCGCGAAGCGGATCAAAGGCCAGACAGGGGCGCAAGCGCCTATGGTCGACACGGGAGGAGGCTATATGTCCAAGAATTTCACAGCGCGGTCGCGCGCTCTGCAGTACGGCGTCTCGGGCGGCGCTCTTGCGTTGACCTTGATGATGGCGGGCGGCGCGATGGCGCAGACCGCCGGCGCTCAAGCGGCTCCCGCGCCGGCCACCGACGAGGTCGAGGCCGTTGTCGTCACCGGCTTCCGCGCCTCGCTAGCTAACGCCCTGGACGTCAAGCGTCGTGAGAACGACCTTGTCGACGTCATCAAGGCTCAGGACATCGCCGATTTCCCCGACCTGAACCTGGCGGAATCGCTGCAGCGCGTGCCGGGCGTGTCGATCGACCGTGACGGCGGCGAAGGCCGCAGCATCACCGTCCGGGGCCTGGGTCCCGACTTCACCGTCGTGCGCCTGAACGGCCTGGAAGCTTTGGCCACCACCGGCGGCAAGGACAGCTCGGGCGGCGCCAACCGCGGCCGCCAGTTCGACTTCTCGATCTTCGCCTCGGAACTGTTCAACAGCGTCACCGTGCGCAAGTCGACCTCGGCCATGAACGAGGAAGGCTCGCTGGGCGCGATCGTCGACCTGCAGGCGGCCCGTCCGTTCGACTTCAGCAAGTTCGCGATGAGCGCCAGCGCCAAGGCCGGCTGGAACGACCTGTCGCGCAAGAGCGACCCGCGCTTCACCTTCCTGGTCAGCAACCGCTGGGACACGGGCATCGGCGAAGTCGGCGCCCTGCTGTCGGTCGCCTACGCGACCCGCAAGCAGCGTGAGGAAGGCTCCTCGACCGGTCGCTGGGAAAACCCGTCGGTCCAGTTCAACTCGGCGACCGCCTTCCCCTGCTCGGGCGCGGCCTACAACCCCGTCAGCGGTCCGGCGCTGGGCTGCGCCCAGATCGGCACCGTCACGGGCGGCACTGCGCCGACCGTCACGGCCGCCGCCGGCACCGCCAACAACCTGTGGCACCCGCGCATCCCGCGCTACGGCCGCCTGGACTATGATCAAAAGCGTCTCGGCGTGACCGGCTCGCTGCAATGGCGCCCGACCGATCGCTCGACCCTGACCCTCGACGCGATGCTGGCCAAGTTCACCAACAACCGCGACGAGACCTATCTCGAAATCATCTCGTTCAGCCGCAGCGGCGCGGGCGTGCCCCAGACCGACGTCGTCAACTTCACGGCCGACAGCAAGGGCAACCTGATCAAGGGCACGTTCGACGACGTCGACGCCCGGGTCGAGTATCGCCACGACGACCTGAAGACCGAGTTCAATCAACTCTCGCTGACCTACGACACCAAGTTCGGCGAAGCCGGCCACCTGAACATCGTCTACGGCCAGTCGCGCTCGATCCAGAACAACCCGGTCCAGACGACCTTCTCGTTCGATCGCTACGACAGCGACAACTACAGCTACGACTACTCGCAGGATAAGCGCCTGCCGAGCTTCAACTACGGCTTCGATCCGACGAACCCGGCCAACTATACCTACAGCGCCAGCAACGCCCTGGGCGACGCCTCGCTGCTGCGTCTGCGTCCCAGCAAGGCGGTCAACACTTTCAAGACCATCCGCGCCGACGTCGACTATCAGATCCTGGACGGCTTCAAGCTGCGCTACGGCGGCAACTACAAGAAGTACGGCTTCAGCTCCTGGGAGAAGCGCCTGTTCTCGCGTAACCTGGCGAGCACCGGCACGACCTTCACCTCCGAGGCGGGCTTCCCGCTGCCGGCCGGCACGACCATCGCCGATGTCTCGCGCGTGATCACCGGCTTTGGCCGCGGCCTGGACCTGCCGGCGGGCGTGCCGACATCGTGGCTGGCGCCCGACCTGGAAAAGCTGAAGGCCAAGCTGGGCTACGACTGTAACTGCATCAACGCCAACGGCGACTTCCGCCTGAGCGTCCTGAACCAGCTGGGCGCTCTGCGTGAGATCACCGAGAAGGACACCGCGCTCTATATCCAGGGCGACTTCGACTACGACATCTTCAACATCCCCGTGCGCGGCAATCTCGGCGTGCGCTATGTGAAGACCGTCCAGGACGCGCTGGGTCACTACAATACCGGCAGCGTGACGACGCCGGTGACCACGCCGTTCGGCACGATCTCGACCTCGGTCCCCACGGACGGCGTCCAGGTCACCTCGCGCGAGTACCACAACACCCTGCCGTCGCTGAACGTGTCGGCCCAGCCGTTCGAAAACTTCTTCGTCCGCTTCGCCGCCGCCAAGGTGATGACGCGTCCGCAGCTGCAGAACCTGACGCCGGGCTTCACCTCGATCAGCCAGTCCAACCAGACCCTGACGCGCGGCAATCCCGACCTGAACCCGATGCTGTCCAACAACCTGGACCTGAGCTTCGAATGGTATCCGGATAAGGAAACCCTGTTCTCGATCGGCGTGTTCGAGAAGGACATCAAGTCCTACATCCAGACCTCGGCGGTCGCCATTCCGTGGGCCGAGACCGGCCTGTCGGACAGCCTGCTCAGCAACGGCAACACCGCCAACACCCTGTTCACGGTCACGACCCAGATCAACACCCCCGGCGGCAAGCTGAAGGGCTACGAGATCTCGCTGCAGCGTCCGTTCACCTTCCTGCCGGCGCCGTTCAACCACTTCGGCGGCATCGTGAACTACACGCACGTCGAGAGCGACATCCAGTACGTGATCAAGAACCCGACCTATGCGGGGACGCCGCGGGTTCAGACGGCTCCGGCCGTGCTGATCACTCAGCCGCTGGTGAACCTGTCGCCGGAAGCCTACAACGCCACGCTCTATTACGAGCAAGGTCCGTTCAAGGCCCGCGTCTCGGCCTCGTACCGCGACCCGTACCTGATCCAGGTGGCGCCGTCGGCGACCAACAACAACGACGTTCGGATCAAGGAAAAGACCCTGAACATCGACACCCAGGTCAGCTACAACTTCGGCAACTTCACCGTCACCCTGGAAGGCATCAACCTGACCGACCAGGAAGACAGCAAGCTGGTCGACTCGACCCGCATGAACTCCGAAGAGTACGTGCACTACGGTCGCCAGTACTATCTGGGCCTGAAGTGGAAGTTCTAAGCTTCCACGGCTCGCAGAGCTGAAACGCGAAGGGCGCTGACCGCGAGGTCAGCGCCCTTTTCGTTTGTCCTGAGGTGAAGGCGGTCAGGCCTAGCGGCCGTCGATCCAGGTTTTCGCGACATTGAGATCGTCGTCTAGCAGGCAGAAGTCGGCGGCGAGGCCGGGGGCGATGGCGCCGCGCTGATGGGCCAGGCCCAGGAACGCGGCGGGGGCGGCCGAGGCCATCATCACCGCCTGCTCCAGCGACAGGCCCAGCATGGCGACCGCGTTGCGGACGGCGGCGGCCATGTCGAGGTCCGAGCCCGCCAGGGTGCCGTTATCGTCGACGCAGACCCCGTCACGGACGGTGATCTGGCGACCTTGGAGGCTGAAGCGCTTATCGGCCATGCCCACGGTCGGCATGGCGTCGGTGACCAGCATGAAGCGGTCCAGCGGGCGCGCGCGCAGGGCGATCTTCAAGGTGACCGGATCGACGTGGCGTCCATCGACGATGATGCCGGCGACGACCGTCTGATCTTCCAGCACCGCGCCGACGACGCCAGGCTCGCGGCTGGTCAGGGGCGACATGGCGTTGAAGAGGTGGGTGACGCCGGTCAGGCCATGGTCGATGGCCTGGCGCATGGTCTCGTAGCGGGCGTTGGTGTGGCCAGCCGCGACGATGACCCCGGCCTTGGAGAGGCGCGCGATGACCTCGGGCGTGGTCCGCTCCGGCGCCAGGGTCAGCAGCAGCTTGCCGCGCTTCAGCGACGAGAGCAGGGCGATCGCCGCCTCGTCGAGGATCCGGAACTTGGCCTCGTCGTGGATCCCCTTGCGCTTGGGGTTCAGGAACGGGCCTTCGATGTGGACGCCCAGCACGCCGGGAACGCCCTGCTCAATGGCCTCTTCGGTGGCGCGCAGGGCCTTGTCGACCACGTCGAGATCGTCGCTGATCAGGGTCGGCAGGAAGCCGGTCGTGCCATAGGTCCGGTGGGCCGCGCCGATGGCGGCGATGGTCTCGACGGTCGGGGCGTCGTTGAACAGCACCCCGCCGCCGCCATTGACCTGCGTATCGATATAGCCGGGGACCAGCAGGCCGCCGGCCAGGTCCTGGCGCTCGGCCCCGGCGGGGACCTGCGCCATCGGAACCACGGCGGCGACCTTGCCGCCCTCGACGAGGACGGCCTGGCCGTCGACAAGACCGGCCGGCGTCAGGACGCGGCCATGGACGAAGGCGATCGGCATCAGCTCAGGGCGTTCAGCTCGGCCACGAAGTCATAGGCGTCGCCGCGATAATAGGACTGCGTGACCTCGACCGCGCGTCCGTCCTTCAGGAAGCCGCGCCGCTCGATCAGCAGGCCCGCGTCCTTGGGCGGCACGCCCAGCAGGTCGGCCTGCTCGGCGGCGAACAGCACCGCCCGAAGCCGCTGCAGGGCGCGCACCGGCCGGTGGCCCGTGGCCTCCAGCGCCTCGTAGAGCGACACCCCGACCGCATCCACCGACGGCAAGGCGAAGGCGGCGATCGTGGTGTACTCGACCGCCATCGGCGATCCGTCGGCGTAGCGGATCCGCGCGAAGCGGTAGACCGGCGTCCCCGGCGACAGACCCAGGGTCAGGGACTCCTCGGGCGTCACCTGACCTTCGCTGCGGCTGATCCATTCGCTGCGCGGCACGCGCCCGCGCGAGATCATGTCCTCGGTGAAGGACGACAGCTTGGAGAAGCTCTTCTCGACCCGCGCGGCGACGAAGGTGCCAGCGCCCTGGCGGCGCGTCAGCAGGCCCTCGCTGACCAGGCCGTCCAGCGCCTTGCGCACGGTGATCCGAGAGATCTTGAACTCGTCGGCGAGGTCCCGTTCCGCCGGCAGAGCGTCGTCGGGTCCCAGCACCTTCTTGTGGATCGCCTCGCGCAGCGCGCGCTGCAGCTGCTTGTAGAGCGGGGCGTGGTCGCCGGCGGCGCCGAGCCCGCCGATCCTTTCCGCGAATGTCATCGCCCAGCCCTCCCAGCGCAATCCAACGGCGCCTGTCGTCTATATCGATATCTTATGACCATTTTCATACCAATCACAACCTGGTCCGCAATTGGTTTCTTTTTGGCCTTGTCATCCGCAAAATTTCCGTCACAGTTCTCTCCCGAGGCCTGAGAAGTACCCATTTCTGCGGATCCTCCCAGAAAATTGGTACCAGATTGGGCTTGGGGTTCGGCTCCGGGTCCAAGGCCCGGCATAATGGGGAGAAGCCGAGTATGAAACGTTTCCACAAGTCCGTCCTGGCCGCGTCCGTGAGCGCGATGGCGATCGCGTCCGCCGCGCCGGCCCTCGCGCAAGACAGCAACGCCGTCGAGCAGGTGGTTGTCACCGGCATCCGCGCTTCGCTGCTGCAGTCCATCGAATCCAAGCGTCGCGCTAGCGCCATCATCGACGTCGTCACCGCCGAGGACGTGGGCAAGTTCCCGAGCAGCAATGTCGCCGAAGCGCTGACGATCGTGCCGGGCGTGACCGTGGATCGCGCCTTCGGTCAAGGCGAGAAGGTCAGCATCCTGGGCACTGACCCAGCGCTGAACCGCACTTTGCTGAACGGCCAGACCGTCGCCTCCGCTGACTGGTTCATTCTCGACTCCCCCGGCCGCACCTTCAACTACGCCCTGCTGGCCCCGCAGATCGTCGGCAAGGTCGACGTCTACAAGTCGCCCGAGGCGCGCATCGACGAAGGCAGCATCGGCGGCACCGTCATCGTCAACACCCGCAAGCCCCTGGACCTCAAGTCTGGCCTGATCGCTGGCGCGGTGAGCTATCTTTATAACGACCGCTCCAAGAAGGGCGACGCTCAAGGCTCGTTGCTGGTCAGCTGGAAGAACGCCGACCAGACCTTCGGCGCCAGCTTCTCGGTCCAACGCGCCGAGGACCAGCTGCGCCGCGACGGCGTCGAGAGCTACGGCACGATCGCCGCCAACCAGTGGGCCGGCGGCAACCCCGACAATCCTGTCGACTCGCGCACCAAGGGCTGCACCGGGACCTGCGCCAGCACCCTGACCTCGAACCTGACGGCCCGCAGCCCGAACGCGTTCGGCGCGTCATACTTCGAGCAGGACCGCACGCGCACCACCTACACCACGGCGCTGCAGTGGAAGCCGACCGACCAGCTGTCGTTCGAGTTCAACTGGCTGAAGATCAAGGCCGACTACGACAACACCAACCAGTCGATGTACGCCTTCCAAGGCAACACCTGGAACAGCCTGGGCGCCCTGACCGGCATCAGCGTCAACAACGGCGTGGTGACCAAGGCCTCGTTCGCCAACGCCCTGTCGGTGCTGGACGTCCAGTACCGCGAGGCCGAGCTGAACTCCGACACCTACCACCTGAAGGGCGGCTACAAGGGCGACGGCTGGGACCTGTCGGGCGAGATCGGCAAGTCGACCGCCGACGGCGGCACCAAGCGCCAGGTGTTCCTCGAGTTCCTGAACTGGGCCAACTACACCGTCGACATCAGCGGCGCGCCCAAGAGCGCCGGCAGCCTGACCTACACCACCAACGTGATGGGCAATCCGGCCGCTTTCGCGACGGATCCGGGCTGGAGCGGCAACCTCGTCTCCAAGCCGACCTCGGACGAGGAGAAGTACGCCCAGATCGATCTCGGCAAGGACTTTGACGGCGTCATCCAGCGCGTCCAGGTCGGCTACAAGCGGCGTGAGCACGAGACCGGCCAGCAATATGCCGGCATCGCCATCACCGGCGTCGCCGCGCCGGCGTCGCTGTTCAGCCCCAGCGAAGTCCCCAGCAACTATCTGAAGGGCTTTGACGGCGTCGGCGACCAGATGAAGAACCGCTTCCGGATCAGCGGTCCGTCGATGGTCTCGTACGTCGAGAGCGGCAAGTGGCTGGCGGCCGGCGCGTCGCTGCCGCAACCGTCCATTTTCGCCGCCGCCGAGTTCACGGCCGGCAACTGGAACATCCAGGAAGACATCGACGCCGCCTACGCCCAGGCCAACTTCAAGGCCGACAACATCCGCGGCAACTTCGGCGTCCGCTACGTGAAGACCTCGGTGAACAGCGCCGGCTACGTCTGCAAGCCGGGCGCGCCCTGCAACAAGGCCGCCGACTGGACCTGGCAGGTCACCAAGAAGAGCTACGACAACGTCCTGCCCAGCGTGAACATCATCGTCGATGCGCGCGAGGACCTCGTCTTCCGCTTCGCCGCGGCCCAGGTGATCGCGAGACCCAACTACGCCGACATGACCAACTATTTCTGGCTGTCTGACGGCATCCTGACCGGCGGCGGCGGCAATCCGGCGCTGGAGCCCTACAAGTCGAGCAACTTCAACGCCTCGGCCGAGTGGTACTTCCAGCCCCAGGCCATCCTATCGGCCGAGGTGTTCTACAAGGACATCTCCAACTACATCCTGCAGCGGACCCAGCCGGAGTCGTACTTCAACCAGTCGCAGGGTAAGGTCACGACCTACCAGATCAGCCGGCCGTTCAACGCGGGCTCGGCCGAGGTCAAGGGCCTGGCGGTCGCCTACCAGCAGACCTTCGGCTACGGCTTTGGCCTGCTGGCCAACTACACCTATGCCGACGCCAAGGGGCAGGACGACGCGCCGCTGCCCTATAGCTCCAAGAACCAGGTCAATGTCAGCCCCTTCTACGAGAACGGTCCGTTCTCGGCGCGGGCGACCTTCACCTGGCGCTCAAAGTACTTCACCGGCGTCGATCGCGGCGACAACATGTTCGTTCGCGCCTCCAAGACGCTGGACGTGACGGCCGGCTACGCGGTGACCAAGAACATCACCGCCTCGGTCTCGGCGCAGAACCTGCTGGACAGCGAGTACTACGCCTACGCCAACACCACGGCCCTGCCGCGCGGCGTCTACCGCACGGGCCGCAAGCTGCAGGCCACGTTGAACGTGAGCTTCTAGCGCGCTGGGGCGGAGGCTCGGTCGTCCCGAGCTTCCGTCCAGGCGCATTGATCCGATCCCCTCCTGACTGCAAGCATGGAGATTGGGCGGGATAGCTTGCTGTCCCGCCCGCTTTTTGCCGCCTGAGTTTCCGCGAGGCTGCGTGACCCTGACCCCGCTCCGCATGATCGTTGCTTCGGCTCTCGTCCTGGCCGCCGCTGTCGCCACGCCGGCGGCCGCCGCCGACCTGACTCTCACGCCTGCGCCGGCCAAGGCGGTCCGGGCGGAGGGCGCCTTTAAGCTTTCCGCCGCCACCCGCATCCACGTCGCCAAGAGCGACATCGAGGCCCGGGGCGTCGCCGTCCAGCTCGCCGACTTGATCCGTCGTTCGCGCGGCTTCCGGCCCATCGTCGTCGAGGGGCCATCCGTGGGCGGAGAGAGCGCCATCGTCCTAACGCGCGAAGGCCCCGCTGGCGAAGCCTACAAGCTCAACATCACGCCGACAGGCGTGACCATCGCCGCCGCCCAGCGCGCGGGGCTCTTCTACGGCGCCATGTCGCTCTGGCAGCTCGCGACGCCGGATGACGCCAAGGGTCCGGTCGCCATCCCCGCCGCCACGATCGAGGACGCCCCGCGCTTCGCCTGGCGCGGCCTGATGGTCGACAGCGCCCGCCATTACCAGTCGATCGCGACGCTGAAGGCCACGCTCGACGCCATGGCCGCGCACAAGCTCAACACCTTCCATTGGCACCTGGTCGACGACCAGGGCTGGCGGCTGGAGATCAAGAAGTATCCGAAGCTGACGCAGGTCGGCGCCTGGCGGAACGATCCCGGCGCGGCGCGCGCCGATCCGAAGTACGGCGGCTTCTACACCCAGGAGCAGGTCCGCGACCTCGTCGCCTACGCCGCCGCTCGCAACATCACCATCGTCCCCGAGATCGAGACGCCCGGTCACGCCCTGGCGCCGATCGTGGCCTATCCGGAGTTGGGCTCGGCGCCGCCCGATGCGTCGAAGATGGGCGACTGGGGCGTCTTCCCCTGGCTTTACAACACCGATGACGCCACCTTCGCCTTCCTCGACGACGTGCTGAACGAGGTCATGGACCTCTTCCCCTCGACCTTCATCCACGTCGGCGGCGACGAGGCGATCAAGGACCAGTGGAAGGCCAGCCCCAAGGTCCAGGCCAAGATCCGCGAGCTGGGCCTCAAGGACGAGCACGAGCTGCAGAGCTGGTTCATCCAGCGCGTAGGAAAGACCCTGGAAAAGCGCGGTCGTCGCCTGATCGGCTGGGACGAGATCCTCGAAGGCGGCCTGGCGCCCAACGCCACGGTGATGTCCTGGCGCGGAATCGACGGGGCGATCGCGGCGGCAAAGGCGGGCCACGACACCGTGCTGTCGCCGCATCCGACCCTCTATCTCGACAACCGCCAGAGCGCCTCGCCCGACGAGCCGACGGGCCGCGGCAAGGTGGTTAGCCTGAAGGACGTCTATGCGTTCGACCCGGCGCCCGCCCAGCTCACCGAAGACCAGCGCCGGCACATCCTCGGCGTCCAGGCCAATGTCTGGACCGAGCACATGCAGACCGACGCGCGGATGCAGGCCATGGCCTTCCCGCGCGCCGTGGCCTTGGCCGAGCGCGGCTGGTCGCCCGAGGGCGCGGCCGATTGGGACGACTTCGCCCGCCGCCTGCCGGCCGACATGGCGCGGTTGAAGGTGTTGGGCGTCGTCGCCAACACCGTGCCGTTCGAGCCGCAACCGAAGGCCTCGGAAGGCGAGGGCGGCAAGACCCGCTTGGCGCTGTCCACGGGCCTCGGGATCGGCCAAGTCCGTTACACGCTCGACGGCAAGACGCCGACGGCTTCGTCGCCCGTCTATGCCGACGCGCTCGACTTGCCGAATGGCGCGACGGTGAAGGCCCGGACCTTCCTGGACGGCCAGGCCCTGGGCCGCGAACGGGCCTGGACGATCACGCCGACCCTGCTGAACACCCGTGTCAGCGCCCAATTGAAGCTGTGCACCGACAAGGTGCCGCTGACGATGATCGACGACGCGCCGCGCGCCTTCGACCAGCGGGCGATGATGTTCGTCGACATCCTCAATCCCTGCTGGATCTGGGAGGGGGCTGACCTCACCAAGGGCGCGATCCTCGGCGTCCGCGCCAGTCAGATCCCGTTCAACTTCCAGGTCGGCGCCGAACGCGATCGCATCCCATCGCGGCCGCCGGCCACCCCCGGCGGCGAGCTGGAGGTGCGCGCCGGCTGCGCCGGAGAGCGCATCGCCGCCATCCCGCTGGGCGATGCGTCGAAAAATCCGGGCCTATCCACGATCACCGGCCGCTTGCCGCCGCGAGCGGCTAAGGTCGATCTGTGCCTGAGCTTCACGGCCAAGAGCGTCGACCCCTTCTGGGCGATCGATCGCGTGACCCTGACGCCCGCGAACTAGTCTTCGGAAGAGCCCAAGCCTGTGTCCAACCTTGTTCTCGCATCGCCCCTGAGCGGCTGGATCGCGTCGTTGTCGGAGGTTCCGGACGCGGTGTTCGCGGGGCGGATGCTGGGTGACGGGGTGGCGATCGACCCGCTGGGCGGGGAGTTGGTTGCGCCGTGCGACGGGGTGGTGATCTCGGCGCATCGGGCGGGTCACGCGGTGACCCTGCGCTCGGAGGCGGGCGCCGAGATCCTGATGCACGTGGGGCTGGAGACGGTGGCGCTGGGCGGCGAGGGCTTCGAGGCTTGCGTGCGCGAGGGCCAGGCGGTGAAGGCCGGCGATCCGCTGATCCGCTTTGACCTGGACCTGCTGGCCCAGAAGGCCAAGAGCCTGATCACCCCGGTGGTCATCACCAATCCCGAAGCCTTCGAGATCGTGCGCCGCGATCAGGATGTAGCCGTGGAGGCCGGCGGGTTCCTGATGGAGCTACGTCCAGTGGCCGGTGCGGCGACCTCGGCCGCCTCGAACACGTCCAAAGAGATCGCCCGCGCGGTGACCGTGCCCTTGATGCACGGGATCCACGCGCGACCAGCGGCGAGGATCGCCGAGCTGGCCAAGACCTTTACCGCCGAGACGGCGCTGGCCGTGGGCGAGCGCCGTTCCAGCGCCAAGAGCCCGGTGGGGCTGATGGCCCTGGCCGCGCGCCACGGCGACGCGATACAGGTGCTGGCCTCCGGCGCGGACGCCCAGGTTGCCGTGGCGGCCATCGCCGCGCTGATCGAGAGCGGCATGGGCGAGGGGGCGCCGGTCTTGGCCAAGAGCGCCACGGCGCCGGTTGCTGTCGCTGAGCCGGAAGCCCTGACCCCGGCCGCCCTGCCGGCCGACGGGGGGCTGAAGGGCGTCTTGGCCGCGCCGGGCCTGGCGATCGGCAAGGCCGTGCGCCTGGCCTCCAGCGACATCGCCGTGCGCGAGGACGGGCAGGGCGTGGCTTCGGAAGAGACGGCTCTGACGGCCGCCCTGGACAAGGTCCGCGCCCGCCTGGAAGCCAACGCGTCCAAGGGCGACAAGGCCCGAAAGGCGATCCTAACCGCGCACCTGGCCTTCCTCGACGACCCGGAACTGCTGGCCCAGGCCAAGGGCCTGATCGCGCAAGGCAAGAGCGCCGGCTTTGGCTGGCGATCGGCGGTGCGCGGCTATGTCGAGGCGCTGCGGGCCTTAGGGGATCGCCGCATGGCCGAGCGGGTCGACGACCTGATCGACCTGGAACGCCAGGTGCTCAAGGCGCTCAATGGTGAAGACGACGAGGCCGCGGTCCTGCCGCCGGGCTCCATCCTGCTGGCCGACGAGCTTTTGCCCTCGCAGCTGATGGGCGCCGATCCTGGCGTCATCGCCGGCTTCGCCACCGCCCGGGGCGGGCCGACCTCGCACGTGGCGATCCTGGCCGCGGCCATGGGCATACCGGCCCTGGTGGCGCTGGGCGGCGCGGCGCTCAGCATCGCCGACGGAACCGCCCTGATCCTCGACGCCGACGGCGGCTCCTTGCGCGTGGCCCCCGACGCTCCGGCCCTGGAAGCGGCCCAGACCCATCTGGCCCGGCGTCAGGCGGCCAAGGCCGCCGCCAAGGCCGCCGCCCATGAGCCGGCGGTGACGAAGGACGGGACCCGCATCGAGGTCTTCGCCAACACCGGCGCGGTCAAGGACGCCTTGGCGGCGATCGAGAACGGGGCGGAGGGCTGCGGCCTGCTGCGCACCGAGTTCCTGTTCCTCGACCGCCAGACCCCGCCCGACGAGGACGAACAGGCCCGCCAGTACCAAGCCATCGCCGACGCCTTGCAAGGCCGGCCGCTGATCGTGCGCACGCTGGATGTCGGCGGCGACAAGGCCGCCCCCTACCTGCCGATCCCGGCCGAGGAGAACCCGGCGCTGGGCCTGCGCGGCGTGCGCGTCAGCCTGTGGCGGCCGCATCTGCTCAAGACCCAGCTGCGCGCCATCCTGCGGGTCCAACCCCAAGGTCAATGCAAGATCATGGTCCCGATGGTCGCCAGCCTCGATGAACTGCGCGCCGTGCGCGCGGTGCTGGAGGAGGCCAAGCGCGAGCTCAAGGTCACCGCCAACGTCGAGCTCGGCGTGATGATCGAGACTCCGGCCGCGGCCGTGACCGCCGACCTGATCGCCGCCGAGGCCGACTTCCTCTCCGTCGGCACCAATGATCTCACCCAATACGTCCTGGCCATGGACCGGGGTAATCCGGAGCTGGCCGCCCGGATCGACGCCCTGCACCCGGCGGTGCTGCGGATGATCGCCCAGACCTGCCAGGGCGCGAAGGCCCACGGCCGCTGGGTCGGGGTCTGCGGCGGCCTGGCCTCGGATCTGGCGGCCACGCCGATCCTCTTGGGGTTGGGGGTTACCGAGCTCTCGGCCACAGCCGCCATCGTGCCGGAGGTCAAGGCTCGCGTCCGCGCCCTCGACATCGCCGCCTGCCAGGACCTCGCCCGCCAAGCCCTGGCCCAGACCTCGCCCGAGGCCGTGCGCGGCCTTGTCCAATCAACGCTCGGAGTCTGATCCCGATGAAGTCTCCGCTCGAGATCCTCCAGCCGCTGGGCCGAGCCCTGATGCTGCCGATCGCGGTGCTGCCGGTGGCGGGCCTGCTCTTGCGCCTGGGTCAGCCGGACCTCCTGAACATCGGCTTCGTGGCCGCCGCCGGGGACGCGATCTTCTCCAACCTCGGTTTGCTGTTCGCCATCGGCGTGGCCGTGGGCATGGCCAAGGAAAACAACGGCGCGGCGGGCCTGGCCGGCGTCGTCTGCTTCCTGATCGCTGTCGAGGGCGCTAAGGCCCTGCTGCATGTTCCCGCCGAGGTCACGACCGGCCTGATCAAGGCCCACGCCGACCTCGCCGGCGCGGCCTACAAGGCAAAAGCTCTGGCCAAGCTCAGCGTGCCGATCGGCATCGTCTCGGGGATCATCGGCGGGCTGTTCTACAACCGCTTCTCGGGCTTCAAGCTGCCCGAGTATCTGGCCTTCTTCAGCGGCCGGCGATTCGTGCCGATCGTCTCAGGGCTAGCGGGTCTTCTCATCGCCCTGCTGCTGGGCCTGGGCTATGACGCGATCAACGGCGGGGTCGACGCGGCCAGCCGGGCCGTGGTCGGCTCCGGCGAGATCGGGCTCCTGGTCTATGGGTTCCTCAACCGGATCCTGATCGTCACCGGCCTGCACCACATCCTCAACAACATCGCCTGGTTCGTGGTCGGCGACTATCACGGCGCCACCGGCGATCTTCGCCGCTTCTTCGCCGGCGACCCCAACGCCGGGGCGTTCATGAGCGGGTTCTTCCCGGTGATGATGTTCGGCCTGCCGGCCGCGTGCCTGGCCATGTATCACGCCGCCAGGCCGGACAAGCGCAAGGCCGTCGGCGGCATGCTGGCCTCGCTGGCCCTGACCTCGTTCCTGACCGGGGTGACCGAGCCGATCGAGTTCTCGTTCATGTTCCTGGCCCCGGCGCTCTATGCGATCCACGCGGTCCTCACCGGCGTGTCCATGGCCCTGATGGACATGCTGCATGTGAAGCTGGGCTTCACCTTCTCGGCGGGCCTGTTCGACTATGTGCTGAACTTCGGCAAGGCGACCCGGCCGCTGTGGCTGATCCCGATCGGCCTGGTCTATGGCGGCCTCTATTACGGCCTCTTCCGCTGGGCCATCGCGCGGTTCGACCTTAAGACCCCCGGCCGAGAGGACGACGAGGTCCAGCCGGCCCAGGCCGTCACGACTGGCGGCGGGCGCGGGGCCGACTTCGTCCAGGCCCTGGGCGGAGCGGCCAACCTCGCCAGCGTCGACGCCTGCACCACCCGCCTTCGCCTGATCGTCGTCGACCAGGCCCAGGTCAATGAGCCCGCCCTCAAGGCCCTGGGCGCGCGCGGGATCGTCCGTCCCTCCGACAAGGCCCTGCAGGTGGTGCTGGGCCCCATCGCCGACACCGTCGCCGGCGAGATCCGCGCGGCCATGGGCGCCCCGGCGCCTCAAGCTCAATCCAAGCCCCAGCCGGCCGCCGCCAGAGCCGTCCCCACCGCCCAGGACATCGCCCAGGCCCAGGCGCTCCTGTCCGCCCTCGGCGGTCCGGCCAACCTGCGCCAGGTCACCGCCAACGCCAGCCGCCTGCGCATCGTCCTGGCCAACCCCGACAAGCTCGACCAACCCGCCCTCGCCAGCGCCGGAACACGCGGAGCCGTCAGCATCAGCAACAACGTCCTGCACGTCATCGTCGGACAAAGCGCGGAGCCGGTGGCCGAGATTCTGAGCGCAGAAGCGGCGCGCGGCGGATAGCCGGCCTTGTTTTAGGGCGGCCCTCAAGATCGCTGGCGAGGCGTGCTCGTGAGGCGCCAGGGCGAAGGTCTGCCGCTTGCGGCGGCGCCGAGGGGCCCCTGACGCCAAGAGCGGCGCCGCCAGGGTTGCGGGTCACGGCGGCGCGTCCAACCCTTCGTCTATCGAGCTTGTCGAGCGCGAGGGGCCGTTGACGCAGAGCCGCGCAGAAATCATCGCCTTCGTGGGAGCTCAGATCCTTCCGCATGAAGCCGACGTGCGCGCGTGGCTTCGTCGGTCCGGCGGCGCGCCCCCGGATATCGACGACATCGTCCAGGAGACCTATTGCCGTCTGGCGGCGCTGGACAGCACGGCGCACATCGTCAATGGGCGCGCCTATTTCTTCCGGATGGCGCGCAACATCTCGATCGAGAGAATCCGCCGGGCGCGCATCGTTCGCATCGATCGCATAACGGAAATCGACGCGCTGAACGTCGTAGATGATGAGCCGTCTCCCGAACGCGTCGTCGCCAGCCGCCGCGAGTTGGGCCGGGTCCGGCGCCTGATCGAGGACTTGCCCGAGCGATGTCGACAAATCTTCACCCTGCGCCGGATACACGGTCTTTCGCAGAAGGAGATCGCGGCGCGACTGGGGATCACCGAGAACGTGGTCGAGACCCAGGCGGCGAGGGGGTTGCGTTTAATCCTGCGCGCCTTATCGGAGGCGTCGGGGCAAGATCATCCGGTGAGCCACAGCATTCATGAGCCCGTCCGCAAACGAGATCGATGACGAGGCGGCCCTGTGGGCCGTACGCATCGACGCTCGTGGAGCGGAGGCCGAACAGGATCCGGAGCTCAAGGCCTGGCTGGCGGGAGATCCCCGTCGCGCCGGCGCCTTGTTGCGGGCCCAGGCCGCCATCAGCTTTCTGGACCGGGGGCGGGCCTTGGCGGGATCGACGCCGCTCCAGACCCCCAGTTCGAACCGGCGGGCGCTGATCGCGGCGGGCGGGGTCCTGGCCGCCCTGGCCGGCGGCGGTCTTTGGCGCCTCCGCCCGCAAAGGCTGGACACGGGGTTGGGTGAAATCCGTCGCGTTCCTCTCGCCGACGGATCGATGGTGGCCATCAACACCAGCTCGACCCTGGAAATCGATCTGAAGCCCAAGGCGCGCGAAATCTCGCTGAAGCAGGGGGAGGCCTGGTTCCAGGTCGCCAAGGATCCGGAGCGGCCGTTCGTGGTCGCGGCGGGGCCTGTCCGGGTCCGCGCGGTCGGCACGGCGTTCTCCGTCCGTCGACGCGAGCAGGACGCGTCGGGCGTCGACATCATGGTCACCGAGGGCGTCGTCGAGGCGTGGGTCGAGGGCGTCGATGCGCCGCGCCATCGCCTGTCGGCGGGCGGCCGGCTTGTTCTGGCCAGCACGACCGCGACGCCCGTCGTCGAGTCCGCTTCGGATATCGAGCGCAGCCTGGCCTGGCGCAACGGCGAGATCGCCCTTGATGGCGAGAGTCTTGAAGAGGCGGCCAGGCTCTTCAATCGCTACAACAGCCGCCCGATCGTCATCGAGGATCCCGACCTCGCCAAGGAGCGGTTCGTGGGGCTGTTCCAGACCAATACGCCTGAAAGTTTCGCCTCGGCCGTCGCGGCGACCTTGGGCGCCGAGGTCCGTGTCGATGAGCGGGCGATCCGCATCAGCCGGGCCAGGGCTTCCTAGAGGCCGCCCCACCAAGCATCCGAAACGGGCGCCGCAGGACAAGGCCGCGTAAAAAGCGGGCGTGTTGCGCGGTGTGCGGAGTAATCGCGCCGGATCGCGCCGGAAAACCGAGCCGCATTCCTCGTCATGTCGGGAGGCCGCGTTTGGCGGACTTCGCAACGATGGGGGATAATCGATGCGTAACTGGACGAGCCGCTCCAGCCGGCGAAGGCTGCTTTGCGCCGCCTCGGCGCTGTGGGCGCTGACGGGCGGGGTCGCCCTGGCGCAAGCCGTGCCTTTCAAGATCGAGGCCCAACCGGCCGCCGAGGGTATCCGACAATTCGCGCGCCAGGCCGGCGTGCAGATTCTGGTGCAGTCGAACGCCGCCCAAGGCAAGCGCACGGCGACGGTTCGCGGCGTGCTGTCGCTCGACCAGGCGCTGGACCGCCTGCTGGCCGGCTCGGACCTGACGGTGATCTCCAACGACGGCAAGACCATCATCCTGGCGCCGCCGCGTGAGGGGCTGATCCGTACGCGCTGGGCCACCGCGGCCGCCCCCCTTGAAACCGCCGCCGATCCCGCCCCGCCCAAGCCAGAAGCGCCGAGCCTCATCGAGGAGGTCATCGTGACCGGCACCCGCTCGACGTCGCGGACCGTGACGGAGAGCATGGCGCCGATCGACGTGATCTCGGCCGCCGAACTGACCAAGAGCGGCAAGCAGTCGACGCGGGATCTGATCTCGACCCTGGTGCCGTCGGCCAACACCTCCAACAGCGGCGCCGGCGCCAGCTTCGCCATCAAGACCGTGTCCTTGCGCGGCCTTTCGGCCGACCAGACCCTGGTGCTGGTCAATGGCAAGCGTCGGCACAACACCGCCATCCTGTTCGTCAACGGCACCACCCAGAACGGCCAGTCGCCGCCCGACCTCGACCTGATCCCCTCGAGCTCGGTCGAACGGATCGAGGTGCTGCGCGACGGCGCCTCGGCCCAGTACGGCTCCGACGCCTTGGCCGGCGTGATCAACGTCATCCTGAAGAAGAGCCCCGAGGGCGGCTCGATGACGGCGCTCTACGGCAAGACCGCCGAGGGGGACGGCGAGACGGGGCAGGTCTCCGGCAATATCGGCATGCGGCTGGGCGAGAGCGGCTATCTGAACCTGACCGCCGACGTGCGGCTCACCGACCCGACCGACCGGGGCGACAAGACGCTGAACACGACAGTGATGTACTTCCCGCTGAACGCCGTCGGACAGCCGGTGAAGGTCGGGACGGCGGGCTCAACGCCCGATCCGCGCGAGGCCACCGCCAACCGCCACACCAGCCATCCCGGCTCGCCGCAGGTGCAACTGTTCTCGCTGGGCTATAGCGCCGGCTCGCCGCTGAACGACAAGATCGACCTCTATTCGTTCGGCACCTTCTCCAGTCGCAACACGGCGGCCTGGCTGACCTTCCGCAACCCGAACGCCAGCAACAACAACGTCGCCGTCTATCCGAACGGTTACACGCCGCGTCTGTTTTTGAAGGACCGCGACTTCCAGGTGGCGGCGGGCGCCAAGGGGCTCGATTTCCTGGGCTTCGACTGGGACCTGTCGACGACCTTCAGCCGCGACGACGTCGACTACTACGAGAACTCGCTGAACGCGTCGCTGGGCCCGTCCAGCCCCAGCTACTTCTATCTGGGCGCGCTGAAGTTCCAGGAGTGGACCTCCAACCTCGACTTGACGCGCGAGGTCGACACCCCGGTCTTCTCCCGACCGCTGTTCCTCGCCCTGGGGGCCGAGTATCGCGACGACAAGTTCGAGATCGTCGCCGGCGAGCCGGCCTCCTATATCAACGGCGGCTATGTCGCCCCGGCCGGCAGTCCGCAGGCGGGCGTCGTGTTCGCCGGCGGTTCGCAGGGCGTCACGGGTTTCCCGCCGTTCTCCGCCGGATCGTTCTCGCGCGACAACATCTCGGTCTACGCCAACGTCGAGCAGAAGGTGACCGACCAGCTCGAGTTCGCCCTGGCTGGGCGCTTCGAGCACTATTCGGATTTCGGCGACGCCAAGACCTTCAAGCTGTCGAGCCGCTATGAGATCCTGCCGCACCTGGCGATCCGAGGGACGGCCAGCACGGGCTTCCGCGCGCCGTCCCTGCAGCAGCAGCACTACGCTTCGTCCAGCACCATCGGCGTGATCGTGCCGCCGGCGACGACGACCCAGCTCTATCCTGTCCAACTGCTGCCGCCGGACAACCCGGCCGCCATCGCCCTGGGCGCCAAGCCGCTGCGTCCGGAAAAGTCGGTCAACTACTCGGTCGGTGTCGTGGCCCAGCCGCTGCCGCGGATGAACGTCACGCTCGACGTCTATCAGATCAAGATCGACAACCGCATCCTGCAGAGCGGCACGCTGGGGCCCAACGCCGCGGTCAGCAACGCGCTGGCCAGCCAAGGGCTGAACCCGCAGCAGGCGGCGTTCTATTATGGCAACTTCGCCGACACCAAGACGCGCGGCGTCGATCTGGTGGTCGACTACAAGACCGACCTCGGCGACTTCGGCGCCGTGCGTTGGACCTTCTCGGCCAACCACACCAAGAACAAGTTCACCCGCGTCGTCCAGCCGCCGGCGGCGCTGGCGGCGGCGGGGATCGTCTATATCGATCGCGTGAAGATCGGCGACCTGACCGTCGGCACGCCCAAGGAAAAGTACATCCTGGGCGCGGACTGGACCCTTGGGAAGTTCGACACCAACCTGCGGCTGACGCGGTATGGCGAGGTCATCCAGCGCACCTCGCTGGCCGCCAATGACGAGACGGTCTCGCCCAAGCTGATCGTCGATCTGGATCTCAGCTACGCGGCCACCAAGGCCGTCACGGTTAGCGTCGGGGCCAACAACCTGCTGGACGCCTATCCCGACAGCGTCCGGGCCGCCAATCGCGGCACGCCCGCCTTCGCCTACTACAATCAGTACGCCCCCTACGGGATCAGCGGCGGCTTCTACTACGCCCGCGTCGCCGCGCGGTTCTAGGATTGCCTCTGGCCGGTCCGGCAGCCCCCGGACCGGCCTCTTTTTCGCGAGTTGACGATGACTAAGAGCTCCAAGCGCGGCGTCAGTCGCCGTCGTCTGTTTTCGCTCGGAGGCGGCGCGATCGCCGTCTCGGGCGCCGCGGCGCTGACGCCGCCGGGCGCCAAGGCCGCGGAACAGCCTCTGGCGGCCGACAGCCGGCCCGTCACGGCGACGGAGGGCACCAACATCTGCGCTGCGGTCTCGCCGGACGGCAAGACCGTGGCGTTCGATGTCTACGCCATGCTCTGGCTGGTCCCGATCGAGGGCGGAACCGCCAGGCGGCTGACCGAGGAGATCTACGAGATCGCCCAGCCGGACTGGTCGCCGGACGGCGAGACCATCGCCTTCCAGTCCTATCGAGACGGCAATTTTCATGTCTGGACCATCGGCGCCGATGGGCGCGGCCTGAAGCAACTGACCAGGGGGCTCTTTGATTGCCGTGAACCGCGCTGGTCGCCGGACGGCAAGACCATCGCCTTCTCCAGCGATCGGGGCGGCCGCTACGGCGTGCATCTGCTGGACGTCGCCAGCGGGACGATCACCGCGTTCAGCACCGGTCCCGGCGATGAATTCGAGCCGTCCTGGTCGCCGGACGGCAAGAGCATCGCCTTCACCGTCGACAAGGTTCGCATCGACGTCCAGGGCCTGGACGGCGCGCGCCGAACCATCGCCAAGGTCAAGGCGTCCGCTGATCGCTTCAACGCCGCTTCCCTGGCCAGCCCCGCCTTTACGCCCGATGGCCGGGACGTGGTCTTCACGGCGATCGAGAGCGGCAAGGCGGAGTTGCGGAACGCGGCCACTGTTATCGTCGCGGGCGAGGACGTCTTTCCCTTCCGGCCCTCGTGGCTGGCGGACGGCGCGATGCTCTACACGGCCGACGGCAAGATCAAACTTCGCAAGCGCAGCGGCGAGGTCAAAGGCGTCGCCTTCGCCGCCACCGTCCCCGTGCTGACGCCGCGCTACACCAAGAAGAGCCGCGACTTCCTGTCAGCCAAGACCCGACCGGTGGTCGGGATCGGGAGCCCCGCCCTGTCGCCAGATGGACGTCAGGTCGTGTTCCGAGCGCTGAACGACCTCTATCTGCTCGACATCGGCGGCGGGCCGGCCAAGCCGCTGATCAAGGACACGTTCTACAAGGTGGACCCGGCTTGGTCGCCGGACGGCCAGACGCTGGCCTATTCGACCGACAAGGGCGGCACGCTGGACATCTGGCTGCGGGACATGGCGACCGGCGACAGCCGCCAACTCACCCATTTCGACGGCGCGGCGGTGTCCAGCGCCTGGTCCCGCGACGGCAAGTCGATCGCCTTCCTCAGCCAGAACGGCGGGCTCTTCGTCGCCGACGCGGCCACGGGCGAGACGCGCCGGGTCTATGGCGACCTCTGGGAGCCGGGCAAGCCGACCTGGGGGCCGGGCGACAAGACGATCGCCTATGCGGCCTTCAAGCCCTATTCGGCGCGCTTCCGCGAGGGGCTCAGCGAGATCCTCACGGTGGACGTGGCGAGCGGCAATGGAACCTACCAGCCGATCGCGCCCGACCGCTCGCTAGGCACGCGCGGCGACGACGGTCCCGTCTGGTCGCCGGACGGCAAGAGTTTGGCCTATGTCTTCGCCAGCCGCCTGCACATCTCGCCCGTGGACGATAGCGGCAAGCTCCTTGGAGCGCCGAAAGCGCTGAATGACGAGGTCACGGACGCCGTCAGTTGGAGCGGCGACGGCAAGAGCCTGATCTATATCTCGGCCGGCCAGCTGAAGCTGATCTCCGCCACGGGCGGCGCGCCGCGAGCCGTGCCGCACGGCCTGACCTGGGCCGGCGTTCGCCCGAAGGAGCGGATTGTCGTCCGCGCCGCCAGGCTGTGGGACGGCAAGTCGCCCACAGCGCGCAAGGATGTCGATGTCCTGATCTCGGGCGGTCGTATCGCCGGGGTTGCGCCGCGCGGCGCGGTCGCCAGCGACGTCACGGTGGTCGAGGCGCCGACCGGCACGGTGATGCCGGGCCTGATCGACATGCACACCCACCGGCAGATGCAGGGCTATGGCTACGGCGATCGCGAGGGACGGCTGTGGCTGTCGCTGGGGGTCACCACCACGCGGTCGCCCGGCGGCCCCGCCTACCACACGGTCGAGGACCAGGAGGCGATCGAGTCCGGCAAGCGGATCGGCCCTCGCTACTACGCCACCGGCGAGGCGATTGATGGTTCGCGGATCTTCTACAACTTCATGCGGCCGGTGACCGAGCCCGGCCAGATGGCGCTGGAGATGCGGCGCGCCGAGGCGCTGTCCTACGACCTGATCAAGACCTATGTGCGCCTGTCGGGCGAGCGGCAGAAGGAAGTCATCGCCTGGGCGCACGCCAAGGGCCTGCCGCTGACCTCGCACTACCACTATCCGGCCCTGGGCCTGGGCATGGACGGCATGGAGCACCTGGGGGCGACCAGTCGCACCGGCTACTCTCGCACCGTCAGCGCGCTGGGGAACATCTATCAGGACGTCAACGCCGCCTTCGTGACCAGCAAGGCGGCGCGCACGCCGACCCTGTTCACCTCGACCGCCCTGTTCGGAGACGACCGGTCCCTAGTCGACGACCCGCGCGTGAAGGCCCTCTATCCGCCCTGGGAATACGCGCGTCTCCTGGAGCGGGCCAAGCAGATGGCGGCCATGGACCGTTCGGTGATCCTGGCCTCGCTCTCGCGCAATGTCGCGGAGGTGGCGCGCACGGTTCGCGCCGGCGGCCGGATCACGACGGGCACGGACTCGCCGATCGACTTCAACGCCCTCAGCCTGCACATGAACCTGCGGGCGATGGTGCGCTTTGGCATGACGCCGTTCGAGGCCCTGGTCACCGCGACCAGCGCTTCGGGCGAATATCTGGACGAGCCGTTGGGCGTGATCGCGCCCGGCGCCTATGCCGATCTGGTGCTGGTGGACGGCGATCCGCTGGCCCGCATCGAGGACGCCGCCAAGGTGTCCAAGGTCATCAAGCACGGGACCGTCTACTCGGTCGACGACCTGATCGGACCGTTCGCCGGCGCCGGCCAGCAGGCCAGCCTGGTCGGAGGGCGGCGGTTCGTCTGCGAGGCCGCGTCCGAGTACTGGTGGCACGAGCCGGAGTTCCTATCCCAGGCGCGGGCGTCGTGCTGCGACGGCGCTTGCGGATTCGCGCCCACCTCGAGCCTATGGGTGTAGGCGCCTGGCGCTAGTCGCCTCGCAGGACGGGCGCGGGCCGCTGGGACAGGGCCAGGCTCGCGGCGATCAGGCCGCCCAGGGTCGTCAGCGAGGTGGCGCCGGCGAGGAGCAGCAGGACGCCGCTCCAGTCGACGCTCCAGCGCGCCTCGAACACCTTGACCACGACGGGCCAGGCGGCGGCGAAGCCGAGCAGCACGCCGGCTGACCCCGCGATCAGGCCGACCGCGCCATATTCGACGACGTAGGCGATGAGGATCTGCGATCGCGTCGCGCCCAGGACCTTGAGCGTCGCCGCCTCACGCGCTCGCGCCCGCGCGCCGGCGGCGATCGCCCCCGCCAGGACCAGCAGGCCCGCCAGGCCCGCGACCGCCGCCGCGCCGCGAACCGCCAGCGCCAGCCGGTCGAACAGGGAGGCGGCGGCGTCGAGCTGCTCGCGAACGCTGATCACGTTGACGCCCGGAAACTGTTCGCCCAACCGGCGGGTCAGGATGGCCTCCTGCTCCCGGCCAAGACGGGCGATCGCGACGCTGCGCAGGTCGGCGCCGTCCAGCGTGGCGGGATCGAAGATCAGCGAGAAATTGGGTCCAAAGCCGCCGAAATCGACCTTGCGCAGCACCGCGATGCGCGCCTCGATCTCGCGGCCCAGGATCAGGACCGTGATCGTGTCGCCGACCTTCAAGCCGGCGGCTTCGGCCACCTCGACATTCATCGCGACCTGGGGCGAGCCGACATGGTCCGCGCGCCACCACCGACCGGCGACCACGCCGGCGTCCTTGGGTTCCTTGGCGAGCAGCGAGAGGGTGATGTCGTTGTCGAAGGCCCAGCGCTGGGATGGCTTGACCGTCTGCGGGTCGACCGGCTTGCCCTTCACGGCGATGATCCGGCCGGTGGCGAACGGCATGCGCAGATAGGTCTCGGGGCTTGGCGGTCCCATCACGCTGGCGACGACGCCATCGAAGGCTTCGGCGCGGTCGGCGGGGATCTCGGTGAACACCATCGCCGGCGCGGTGCGCGGCGCGACGTCGCTGACCTGGGCCAGCAGCGCCGACTGGATCAGCACCACGCAGGACAACAGGGCGACGCCCAGGCCAATGGCCGGGCTCGCGGTATGGGCCGCCGAGCCGGGTCCGGCCAGATTGGCGAGGCCCAGCTTGGCGGGCCCTCGCGTCAGGCCGCGAACTCGCTCCGCCAGCAACGCCGCGCCGCGACCCAGCGCCGCCAGCAGCCCGAAGGCGATGGCGACGCCCGCGATCATGATCGCCGCGGCCATGGGCGTCGGCGCCGTGGCCACGGCCAGCGCGGCGAGGCCCAGGCCCGCGCCGACCGCGCCGGCCGTCTCCAGGCCCAGGGGCAAACGGGCCTTGGGCGCGCGGCGGAACAGGGCCGAGGGCGGCGTCGCCCGCGCTCTGGCCAGCGGAATCAGCGAAAAGGCCGCCGCCGCCAGGAGCCCGAACAGCCCGGCCTTGGCCAGCGGCCAGGGATAGACCTTGAACAGCGCGGGGATGGGCAGGCTGGATCCAGCCATCTGACCTAGGATCAATGGCGCGGCGGCGCCGACCGCCAGGCCGATCGCCACGCCCAGCAGCGCCAGGACGCTGATCTGGATCAGGTGGAGGTCGCGGATCAGGCTGCTCTTGGCGCCCAGCGCCTTCAGGACGGCGATCGCGGGCTCTCGGGTCGACAGATAGGCCGAGACCGCGCCGGCGACGCCCAGGCCGCCGGCGACCAGCGAGGCCAGGCCGATGAAGCCGAGGAAGTATTCCAGCTGGTCGATCAGGCGGCGCGCGCCGGGCGCGGCGTCCAGGCGGTCGCGAACCCTGAAATGCGCGTCCGGGAACGCCTTCTGGATCGCTTGTCCGGCCGCGCGCGGATCCTGGCCGGGGGGCAGGGCGATCCGGACGGTGCGGCTCGAAAGTCCGCCCGGCGCCAACAGACCCGAGCGGTCCAGCACGTCCGACCGGATCAGCACGCGCGGCGCCAGGGCGAAGCCGCGCGAGAGACCATCCGGCTCGCTGATCAGGCGGGCGCGTACGACGAGGGTCAGGGTCCCGGCCTCGAACCGGTCGCCGACCTTCAGGTTCAGCCGATCCATGAGCGCTGGCTCGACCGCGGCGCCGGGCAGACCGTCCCGGTCCGCGAGCGCCGAAGCGAGGCTGGGCGCGCCTTCAAGCTTCACCGCGCCGGCCAGCGGAAAGCGTTCGTCCACCCCGCGCAGGCTGACCAGGCGGCGGTCTCCGATCGGCGCTTCCGCCATGGCGCGGGCGCCGGCGGAATAGGTGGTCTGGCCCAGGCGATCGATCGCGGATCGCTCCTCGCGGGTGAAGTCGCGGTTCTCGATGGAGAACGACAGGTCGCCGCCCAGGATCTCGCGGGCCTGGCTGGCCAGTCCCTGCCGGAAGGCCTCGGCGGTCGAGCCGGCGGCGGCGATCGCGGCGACGCCCAGCGCCAGGCAGGCCAGGAAGATGCGAAAGCCGCGCACGCCCGAGCGCAGTTCGCGCGCGGCTAGGCGGACGGCGAGCGGGAGGGGGAAGGACGCCACGCTCAGGCCTGGATCTTGCCGTCGGCCATGCGCACGATCCGGTCGGCGCGGGTCGCCAGGCCAGGATCGTGGGTGACCATCACCAGCGCGGCCCCAACCTCGGCGACGAGATTGAACATCAAGTCGGCGACCGAGGCGGCGGTGGCGCCGTCGAGATTGCCGGTGGGCTCGTCAGCGAACAGCAGGGCCGGCCGCGCCGCCAGGGCGCGGGCGAGGGCGACGCGCTGCTGCTCGCCCCCGGACAGCTGATGCGGATAGTGGGTGAGCCGCCCGGACAGTCCGACGCGCCCCAGCCAGTCTCGCGCGGTGGTGATGGCGTCGCGGGCGCCGGCGATCTCCAGCGGGGTGGCGACGTTTTCCTCGGCGGTCATGTTGGGCAGCAGATGGAAAGCCTGGAAGACCAGCGCCGCCCGCCCGCGCCTCAGGCGGGCGCGACCATCCTCGTCCAGCCTGGCCAGATCCTCGCCGAACAGGCTCACCGTTCCTCCGGTGGGTTCTTCGAGGCCGGCGCCGACCGCGATCAAGGACGACTTGCCCGAGCCGGAGGGGCCCACGATCGCCACGCGCTCGCCGGACTGCACGGTCAGGCTCACGCCCCGGAGGATGTCGACCGGTCCGGCGGCGGACGGCAGGGTCAGGGCGACGGCGTCGAGGACCAGGGGCGCGGCGGGCGGGGCGTCGATCATGGGCTTCCTGCGAGGCCGGTCCTTGTGCGGCCGGCAAGCGAACTACATAGGAAGGCATGAGCCCGATCGCACAGCGTTTTCCCAATCGTCGCCGGTTTTTGCTGGGCCTTGGCCTGCTGACCCAGGTCGCCGCGGCGCCCAAGGCGCCGATCGTGACGGTCCTGGGCGACTCCATCACGGCGGGTCTGGGCCTTTCAGCGAAGGACGCCTTCCCGGCCCAGCTCCAGGCGGCGCTCACCAAGCGGGGCGTGTCGGCCATCGTCCGAGCGGCCGGCGTGTCGGGCGACACCAGCGGCGGCGGTCTGGCGCGGGTGGGCTTCAGCGTCGCGGGCGACACCCGGGTCTGCGTGGTGGCGCTCGGCGGCAATGACCTGTTGCAGGGCGTCGATCCCGCCCAGACCAAGGCCAATCTGCGGGGCATCCTCCAAAAGCTGAAGGCGCGCGGCGTCGGCGTGGTGCTGGTCGGCGTCGCCGCGCCGCCGGCGATCGGCGCGGCCTATGCTCGCGAGTTCAATGCGATCTACCCGAGCCTGGCGCGCGAGTTCAGCGTGCCGCTCTACGCCAATATTCTGTCGGGCGTCGGCGGCAATCCCGCCCTCTTGCAGAAGGATGGCCTCCACCCCAACGCCGATGGCGCCAAACGCATCGCGGACGCCCTCGCACCGGTCGTCGCCAAAGCCGTAAAGGCGCGCATTTAGAGCCCGTCAAAGACAAGGCCGGCAGGCGGCCTCAAGCTCTAGAGCCTACGCGCGCGATGCGGGCCTGGATACGCTGCCAGGTGTTGAGCTTGATGGGCTCGCCGCGACGCAGCTTGGTCCAGGTGGTTTCGCTGATGCCATAGACGCTGGTCAGATGTTCACGGGTCACCGCCGGGAGGGCGGCCTTGAGGGTCTGGAAGCGTTCGCGACTGATGATGACGGTCTCGGCCACGCGGAACTCCAAAATGCAAGAGAAGACGGCCGGCGCCCAAAGGGGGAGGACGCCGGCCGCGAACGATCGCTGGGGGGAGCGATCGCTATTCGCGCGCCGCCGAGGCGGGCTTGCGATAGTCAAGGGCCGGCGGGCGATCGCCGAGCATGGCCTTGTAGGTGAAGTTCGGACCGCGACGTTGGTCGAGCTCCGCCTTGGCCTTCTTGACGATGTCCGGGTTGGCGAAGAGATCCGCGCCCGTCAGGGCCAGGGTCTTGGCGGCGTTGACCGCGCCCTTCACGCCGATCGAAGAGCCGGCGGCGGCGACATTCTGCCAGCTGTGACCAGCCGAGCCGGGCACAAACGTCGCCGTGCCCAGGCCCACGGTCGGCGTGACCCAGCTGATGTCCGCCACGTCCGTCGAGCCGCCGCCGCCCTCCAGCTCGATCTTGTAGGGCTCGACCGTCTTGACCGTGTCGATCGAGGGCGGGTTGACCAGCGAAGTCTGGAGTGTCTTGGCGAAAGCGATCTCTTCCGGCGTCCAGGTGATGCCGCCGACCTTGCGCAGGTTGGCGTCCATCACGCGGCCCAAGGTGTCGTTCGGCAGCAGGGCGTAGACGCCGCCGGTGATCTCCTTGTCGACCTTGGTGCCGGTGGCGATGGCCGCGCCTTCGGCGGCCTTCTCGACCCGCGACCAGACATCCTTGACCACGGCCGGATCGGGATGGCGCACGTAGTAATAGACCTCGGCGAAGTTGGGCACGACGTTCGGGGCCGTGCCGCCGGCGGTGATCACGTAGTGGATGCGAGTCTTGTCGGGCGTGTGCTCGCGCAGGAAGTTGGTCGCCACGTCCATGACCTCGACGCCGTCGAGCGCCGAGCGACCCTTTTCGGGCGCGCCGGCGGCGTGGGCCGAGACGCCGTGGAAGCGGAACTTGCCGCTGATATTGGCCATCGACACGCCCTGGACGGCCGAGTTGCTGTTGGCCGGGTGCCAGTGCAGCGTGACGTCGACGTCGTTGAAGAGGCCGTCGCGGACGAAATAGACCTTGCCCGAGCCGCCTTCCTCGGCAGGCGTGCCGTAGACGCGCAGTTCGCCCTTGATGTTGTTCTTGACCATCCAGGCCTTCAGCGAGACGGCCGCGCCGACCGAGGCGGCGCCGAAGAGGTTGTGGCCGCAGCCGTGACCGGCGATCTGGCCGGGGATGCTGGTTTGAACCGGATCGGCGGTCTGGGCGAGGCCCGGCAGGGCGTCGAACTCGGCCAGGATGGCGATGACCGGACCGGCGCCGTTCTTGTAGCTGGCGATGAAGGCGGTCGGTTCGCCCGCGACGCCGGCCTTCACCTCGAAGCCGGCGGCCTTCAGCTGATCCTGCAGCACGGCCGTGCTCTTGGTCTCTTGATAGCCGACCTCGGCGAAGCCCCAGATCTTCAAGGCCGCATCCTTGATATTGGCCGCGTCGGCGTCGACGAGCTTGAGGATCTGGGCCTTCTCGGCGTCGGTGACTGGCTTGGCGAAGGCCTGCGGCGCCAGGATCCCGCTCGCCACCGTGGCGGACAGGAGCGCGAGCTTGAGGGTGGACAGCTTCATTGGAACGTTTCCCCGGGAAAGCGAAGGATCGCGCCGCCGGACAACGGAACGGAGGCGGTCAGCTGGTAAGACGCAGCACGCGGCCGCGACCTCACCCCATGGCCCAAGAAAACTTGCGCGGGTGTTCAGGCGCCGTGCGCGGGGCGGACCAGCTCGATCCGTCGGGCGTCGCTGCGGCCGACCTCGACCAGGCCGTAGGTGCGCAGCGCCGCGACGAACGCGTCCACCTGACCGGTCTTGAAGACCCCGCTCACCCGGGTCGCCGCCAGGGCGGGGTCGGTGACGTCCAGCTTGCGGTCCGAGAAGCGGTTCATCTCGGCGACCACGGCCGACAGGGGCTCGCCGTCGAAGACAAGGCGGCCTTGAAGCCACGCCGACTCCTTGGCCGTGTCGACCGAGGCGATCGTCCAGTCGGCGGGGTCGGCGGCCACGAAGCGCGATCCGGCGGACATCTCGACCCGGCGCGGGCCCTTGGGCGACGCCCCGGCGATCCGCACGCGCCCCTCGACCAGGGTCACCGACAGCTTTCCGGGCTCCAGGCGCACGTCGAAGGCCGTACCGACGGCGGTGACGGACTTGTCTCCCGCGGTGACGATGAACGGGCGGGTCTTGTCCTTGGCGACCTGGAAATAGGCCTGGCCTTTCAGCAGCGTCAGCCGGCGCTCGCGACCCCAGTGGTTGACCCGGACGGCGGAGTCCGTGCTGAGGGTCACCACCGAATTGTCGGCCAGGCGGAACGTCGAGCGCTCGCCCACGGCCGTGGTGAAGACGGGCTCGTCGGAGGCGGCCGCGCCGCCATGGTCGCCAGCGAGATGGCCCCAGCCGAAGGCCGCGGCCCCGGCGGCGACCACGAGACTGGCCGCGGCCAAGCCCAGGTTGCGTCGGTTCAACAGACGCGGCCGGGATGCGTCGACGCTCAACGCGTCGGCGCGCAGGGCCGCGAAGGCCGGATCGTCTTCCACGCCGGAAAGGCCATGCCAGGTGTCGCCGACCGCGCTCCAGGCGTCGGCATGCCGCGCGTCGGCGTTCAGCCAGCGCTGGAAGTCGCGTCGTTCTTGGAGAGAGACATCGCCGCCCTGCAGCCGCGCGAACCAAGTCGCGGCGACGCTAGCCGGGTCTTCTAGTCTCTCTTGCTCCGACGTTGTCGACGTCATCCTGGTCCCGCAGGCGTTCGTGCAAGTGCCGAAGCGCCTTCATAACGTGTTTCTCGACAGCGCTGACGGAGACACCCAGGCGCTGGGCGACGAGCTTGTAGCTCATCTCCTCGAAGCGCACGAGGATGAAAACCCGTCGCGTGCGTTCCGGCAGCGCATTCAAGGCCGCCATCACCCGCGCCACCTGTTCGCGTCCCTGTAAGACGCGCTCGGGAGACATTTCATCAACGGGGTGATGCGTTTCTTGCAGTTCGCAGTGATCGGAGCGGCGGCGGGTGCGATCGCGGCGGCCGCGGTCGATCAGGACATTGGCCGCCACCTCGAACAGATAGCCCTCGACGTTGTTCACGGCGGGGGCCGGCTGGCGCTTCTGGATCCGCAGGAGGACCTCCTGCACCAGGTCCTCGACGTCAGCGGCCGGAGCGCGCCGCGAAAAGAAGGCGCGCAGCGCCGGAATGAAGCGCGCGCCGCTGTCGATGAGGGCCGCGGGCTCTCCCGACGCCTTCGGCGTTTTGACGCCCCAGATCATGATTGCCGCCCCAACATGGCGGTTAGGTGAAATCCTGCTTTCCCGCCTGTCAAGGCGCCGTCGGACGATGAGCGCGAACGCACGCGAGCTTTGACCTGTTGCCTAAAGCCTGTGCAGCGCGCGATCTTGGGCTGCGGGCGTCAAGGACTTTGACGTGGCGGCCCGTCAAAATGAGGCATGGTCCGCGCCCTCGGCGGCGTGAGATCCAGGCCGCCGGGGAGGTCGGGAGTCGCTGTTGTTCAGGTCCAGAGCGTCGGGAGCGTCGCATAGGCGCGGCCTCGTCATGGCCCTGCTCTGCGCGGCGGCCGTCGGAGCCTTCGCGCCCACGGCGAGTCTGGCGGGACAGGGCCGTCCATCCGACGCCACGCGCCGCTTCGACCTGCCCGCCCAGCCCTTGAGCCAGGCCCTGAACCAGCTGGCGCTGCGCAGCGATCGCGAAATCCTGTTCTCGCCCAGTCTCACGCTGGGCCGGCGCAGCCCGCCGCTGAGCGGGAGCTTTACCGCCGAGCAGGCTCTGAGCCGCCTGCTGGCCGGCACGGGCCTGACCTTTCGGCTCGAGGGACGCAGCTTTCTGGTGGTGCCAGCGCCCAAGCCCCGGGAGGAGCCTGAGGCGCGCCCTTCGCCGGTTGCTCCGCCGGTCGATCTGGACGGCTTGGTCGTCACGGCGTTGAAGCGCTCGAGCCTGGCCCAGCAGACGCCGCTCAGCATGGTGGTGGTCGACGGCGAGCAGCTCGCGCGCATGGCCATGACCAACATCGAGCAGGCCGCGCCGATGCTGCCCGGGCTGAAGCTGATCTCCACCGCGTTCGGGCGGCGCCTGGTGCTGCGCGGGGTCTACGGGGCGGGCGAGGCCACGACGGGCCTCTATTACGACGAAGCGCCCATGACCGGTCCGGTTGGCACCACGGCCGATCCCGGGGTCATGGCGCCGGAACTGGCGTTGGTCGATGTCGATCGGATCGAGCTGCTGCGGGGTCCTCAGGGTACGCTCTACGGCTCGGGCGCCATGGGCGGGGCCCTGCGCATCCTGTTCAAGCGACCCGACCTCGGCGGCGATGCAGGCTCGGTCGGGGCTGCGGTCGCAAGCGTCGCTCACGGCGAGCAGGCCGTCAGCGGCGCGGCGGTGCTGAACGCCGTCGCGATCCCCGACGCCTTGGCGCTGCGCCTGACGGCCTATGATCAGCGCCAGCCCGGGGTGATCGACAATATCCGGCTGGGCCTCTCGAACGTCGATGGCTCGCATGTCCGGGGGGCGCGGCTGGCCGTGCTCTGGGAGAAGAGCCCGAGGCTGTCGGTCCTGCTGTCGGGCGCGCACCAGTCCAGCCATCGCGGCGACATCTCCGCCTGGAACGATACGGCCGGGCCCTGGCGCACGGTCCACGCCGGACGCGCGCCCTTCGACGGGGATATCGATCTGACCTCGGCCGTCGTGAAGTGGCGCGGCGACGCCGTCGACCTCACCGCCGTCTCGTCCTGGTATCGCTGGAAGCTGGTGCGGCGTTCCGACTACAGCGGCGTCTTGCTGGGCGAGCGGACCAACGCCGCCGGCTGCATGCGGATGTTCTCGATAACGGCGGCGTGCGGCGGCGAGCAGATGGCTCGCTATTCGGCCTATGTCGACAGCGTCTATCCGGCGATCCTGTACCAGCCGGCGGACCTGACCGCCCAGATCCACGAGGTCCGCGCCGCCTCGGTCGGCGCTGGTCCCCTGCGCTGGAGCCTGGGCGCCTACAGCGAGGTCCGCGAGGACTATATCGACAGCCAGGTCCGCCACGTGGATCCGGCGACGGGCGCCCCCGTCGAGCCGCCTGTGATGATCGGGCGGCGGGACATCGAGAACCACCTGACCCAGCACGCGGTCTTCGGCGAGGTCTCCTACGTCGTCGCGTCCGACACGGAACTGACGATCGGCGCGCGGCGCTTCGACTACGTCAAGCGCGATCGGGGCGCGGTGCAGGTCGCCAATGTGATCTCGGGCACCTGGATGGACTATGCGATCGACGCTCGCAGCCACGAGCGGGGCTGGAGCCTCAAGGCGCTGGCCAGCCGTCAGATCGCGCCAGGCCTGTTCGGCTACGCCCAGATCTCACAGGGCTTTCGTCCTGGCGGCGTGAACGTTGTGCCGGGCCTGCCCGAAACACTGGCCGTCTACCGATCCGATCGGCTCGACAACGCCGAACTGGGCCTGAAGGGCCAAAGCGCCGATCGCCGCGTCTCGCTGAACCTGGCGCTCTACCGCGCGCGCTGGCGCGACATGCAGTACGCGGCCCAGACCCAGAACCGCGCCTTCAACTACGTGACCAATATCGGGGCCGCGCGCATCCAGGGCCTTGAGCTGGAAGGGACCGCCCAGAGGGTCGCCGGCTGGGACCTGGCGGTCAGCCTCACCCTGACGGATGCGCGCCTGACCGCCGACCAGGTGACCAACAGCGCCATCGGCCTGGGACTGGAGGGCGATCGGTTGCCTGTCGTTCCAAGGGTTTCGACCGCGGCTTCGGCCGAACGTCGTTGGGCCCTGGGCGAGGGCCTGATGGGACGGCTGCGGTTCGACGGCTACTACGCCGGGCTGGCCCGCTCGGCCTTCAACGCCGGGAACGCGGATTATCTGAAGATGGGCGGCTATGCGGTGTTCGGCGTTAGCGCCGGCCTGGAAAACCGCGCCTGGAGCGCCGACCTGTCGATCGACAACCTGCTGGACCGCGCGGGCAGGGCCTCGGCCGCGCGCAACACCTCGGGGCCCATCGAGTACTTCGGCGTCACGCCCCGCACCGTGCGCCTGTCGCTCGAGCGCCGCTTCTGACCCATCTTTTTGCTCGCCGGGAGTGAGGGACCTTCTCGGGCTTGCGTCTGACCCTACAGGCCGCCGTTCGAGCGGACCGACAAGAGGGGTTCAATAATGATGCAGTTTCGAGGCCTTCGGGCCCTGGCCCTGGGCGCCAGCGCGCTGAGCAGCCTGGCGGCGGGCCACGCGTTCGCCCAGCAGGCGTCCGACGCCGCGACGATCGAAGAGGTCGTCGTCACCGCGCTGAAGCGCTCGACCACGGTCCAGACCACCCCGATCAGCGTCAGCGCGGTCACCGAGAAGTCGCTGCAGGCGCTCGGCGCCTCGGGCATCCAGGACTACTTCCGGACCGTGCCGAACCTGCAGGTCGACGGCAACTCGCCGACCAGCCGCCGCCTGACCCTGCGCGGCGTGCGCAGCGCGGGCGAGGCCACGGTCGGCCTCTACTACGACGAAACCCCGCTGACGGGCCCGGCCGGCACGACCGCCGACGCCAGCTCGACCAGCGCCGACGTCAACCTGTTCGACGCCGAGCGCATCGAGGTGCTGCGCGGGCCGCAGGGCACGCTGTATGGCTCCGGTTCGATGGGCGGCACCCTGCGGGTGATCCTCAACAAGCCCGACAGCAGCCGCTACGCCGGCGCCGTCGAGGCCCAGGGTTCGAGCGTCAAGGGCGGCAGCAACGGCTATTCGGTCAAGGGCATGGTCAACGTGCCGCTGATCGAGGACAAGCTGGCCGCGCGCCTGGTGCTCTACAAGACCGAGGGCGGCGGCTATGTCGACGACGTCGTGCTGAACAAGAAGGACATCAACGACCAGCACTCCAGCGGCGGTCGCCTGATGCTGGGCTTCACGCCCACCGACAACCTGACGATCAACGCCACCGGCCTGTTCCAGAAGACCACCTTGGACGGTCAGAACACCTGGTACCCCGCCCTGGGCAAGGAGGAGCACAAGACCAACGCTCGGGTCATCGCTCCGACCAGCGACAACCTGCGGCTCTACAACGTGACCGGCAAGTGGGACCTGGACTTCGCCACCGTCACGGCCACGTCGTCCTATTACAAGTGGACCCTGCTGCGGAATTCGGACTACAGCCCGACGCTGTCCGGCAGCCGCGCCAACGCCACCTCGTGCCGTAACTGGGTCGCCGGCGGACCGGCCCCGACGGGCTCGACCAATCCGGCCTGCACCTCGGCCCAGCTGACCGCCTATACCGCCTATGCCGACAGCCGGATCCCGGGCGCGCTCTATCAGCCGATGGGCCTGACCTCGTGGAACCACGAACTGCGCGCGAACGGCTCGCTGTTCGACGACAAGGTCGACTGGACTGCCGGCGTCTATCTTGAAAAGCGCGACGACTACATCGAGAGCAAGGTCGCCAAGGGCGACGCCGCCACGGGGATCATCAACCCCAACGACCTGACCGCCTGGCGCCACGTCGGCACCGAGACCAAGCAGACCGCCTTCTTCGGCGAGGTCTCCTACAAGCCCATCGAGAAGCTGACCCTGACCGGCGGCCTGCGCCGCTTCAAGTACGACAAGACGGTCTCGGGCCAGGTCCTGATCAGCAACTTCATCACCCAGTCCTACGTCGGCCCCGCCGCCCAGGTCGACGCCAGCGCCGATGGCTGGGTCAGCAAGCTGAACGCCTCGTATCAGGTCACGTCGGACGTCATGGTCTACGCCGTGGCGGCCAAGGGCTTCCGTCCGGGCGGCGCCAACAACGTGCCGGGCCTGGCCAGCGCGCTTCTGGCCTATCAGCCCGACAGCCTTTGGAACTACGAAGGGGGCGTCAAGAGCCAGTGGTTCGATCGTCGCCTGACGCTGAACGCGGCGGTCTATCAGATCGACTGGTCGAACATGCAGATCTCGGCCACCAGCGCCAACGGCGCCTTCAGCTACCTGACCAACGCTGGCAAGGCCAAGATCAAGGGCTTCGAGATCGAGGCCACGGCCCGTCCGATCGCCGGCCTGACGATCAGCGGCACCGCCGCCGTCGTTGACGCCAAGCTGACCGAGGATCAGGCCAACTCCACCATCCTGATCACCGGCTCCACCGGCCTGCGCGGCGACGAGTTCCCGAACGTGGCCAAGTACAGCGGCTCGGCCTCGGTCGAATACACCTGGCCCCTCAAGGGCGACCTGAACGGTCTGGTGCGCGCCGACTACGCCTATGTCGGCGAGTCCGCCTCGCAGTTCCGTCCGACCTATGTCTACTACGAGAAGCAAGGCGACTACGGCTACGCCAACGTGCGCGCCGGCGTCGAAGGCTCTGACTGGGGCGCCTATGTCTTCGTCAACAACGTGACGGACGAGGTCGGGCTGATGAGCGTGACGTCCGCGGTCAACAACCCCAAGCAAGTCGTCAGCATCAGTCCGCGCACGGCCGGCTTCCAGGTCCGCAAGCGCTTCTGATCCAGTCCGGCGGGCGGGCCCGGCGCCCGCCCGCCCCTCTCGCCACAAAAAAACGCGGACCAGCCGATGGCCGGTCCGCGCAAGGCGACGTCCTCGCGATGTCGAGGGCGTTCAGGGGGAAGGGGGGGTTAGAACTTGCCGCGGAGGGTCAGCGAGACCGTGCGGCCCCAGTGATAGATCTCCATCGGCTGGTCCTTGGACTTGCCGTAGACGTAGCGGATCTCGTCGGTCAGGTTCGAACCTTCCAGGGTCACCGCGTACTGCGGGGTGATCTGGTAGGAGAGCGAGCCGTCCAGCGAGCCATAGGCGTCGATATAGGCCTGGGCCTGGGTGGTGCTGCCGATCGACGACAGATAGCGCGAACGCCAGAACCAGCCGAGGCGGGCGCTGATCAGGCCCTTCTCGTAGTAGCCGACCAGGTTGTAGCTACGCTTGGACAGGCCCACGAGGTCGTCCTTGATCTGACGGTTGCCGGCGAAGTAGTTCGCCTTGCTGTCGACCAGCGTCACCGACGCCTGCACGCCGAAGCCGTCGAACGGCGCCGGCAGGAAGTTCAGCGACTGATTGTAGGCCGCCTCGAAGCCCGTGACCTTGGCGTCGCCGCCATTGACGTTGCTGGACAGCAGTACGTCGCCGCGGCCCGGCACCTGGATCGTGGTGTTCTGGGCGGTGATGTAGTTGTCCATCGTCTTGACGAAGACCGCGCCGGTCACGGCCGTCGTCGGGGCGGGGTACCACTCCAGCGAGGCGTCGTACTGGTCGGCCAGGAACGGATCCAGATCCGGATTGCCGCCCGAGGCCGTCGGCGAGTCGCGTGAGACGGTGATGCGCGGGGCGCTGTCGGTCACGTTCGGACGATTGACCACCCGCGAGGCTGCGAAGCGGGCGATCAGGTCGTCACGCAGCTCGGCCTTGATGTTCAGGCTGGGCAGCCAGTTCTTGTATTCCTTCAGATAGGCGACCGGCAGCGGGGTCGAGCCGCTGATCAGCGTGCCGCTGGCCAGCTGCTTGGTCTCGGCGTAGCGGACGCCCGCGTTGCCGCTGACCGGCACGCCGCCCAGGTCGAACTTGAAGTCGCCGCGGACATAGGCGCTGTGGATCTTCTGGTCGACGATGAAGGTGTTGCGCAGGTCCGCGTTCGACCACGGCTGGGCCGCGACCGCCGCCGTGAACATCTTCTTGTAGTAGGCGTCGCTGGTCGGCGAGACCCAGGTGCGCGGCGAGGCGCCCGAGAGGTCGGACAGGAAGCCCGAATAGGGCATGGTCTGATAGAAGCTGGCGCCCAGGGTCGTCAGCGGCACGTTCAGGATGTCGTTCAGCACCCAGTCGCGGCGCAGATAGGTGCGGTTGAGGTTGTGCTGCTCGACGCCGAACGCGACCTTGGTGAACCAGCCCGAGAACACCCGCGACCCGTCCAGGCGGAAGGTCTCGTCGGTGTCGCGCGAATCCTTCCAGGTGTAGTCGAAGGCCTGACCGACATAGTTGGCGGGGTTGGTGTAGTCGACCGTCGTCGTCAGCTGCGGGATCGCCTTGTAGCCGCGCGAGAAGTCGTAGGTCAGCGGGGCGAAGAAGGCGATGCGGTCGCGCGTCGTGGCCTTGCCGTCGGGGTGATAGCTGCGGGCGCGCGAATAGCCGTACTCGGCGTTGAACGTCCAGGCGCCCGGCGTCCAGGCCTGCTTGATCCCGAAGATCGCTAGGTCGTGGCGGTTCAGGCTGGTCTCGCGCGAGGCCATCCAGCGCACGTTGTTGATCGTGCCGCCGACCACGGTGTCGCCGACCACCTTCTGCGAGCCGGCCACGAAGGTCGGGACGGCGAAGGTGGTGTCGTCCGGATAGATGTCGAGGCCGAACTCGTCGTAGTCGACGTCCAGGCGCGTGACCATGACGTCGACGTCGGTCTGGAAGTCGCCATTCGGCTTCCACTGGCCCGAGACAGCGCCCGAATAGAGCTTGCGGTGCTCGGTTTCGATCGTCGGGCGGGTGCGGGTCGGGGTGTAGAGGCCCGAGCCGAGCACCGATTTGAACTTATCGAGGTTCCAGCCAACCATGTAGAGGCGGTCGTTGCGGACGTGGCGCTCGTCGTAGAGGCCCGAGGCCAGCAGGCCGAGGGTCTTGGCCTCGTTGGTCCAGCTGACCAGGCCCGAGGCCGACGGGTCGGCTTTCTTGCGGACGTCGTTGTAGGTCTCGCGCACCGAGAAGGCGGCCTTCTTGCCCAGGTCGAACGGCTTGAAGGTCTTGATGTTGATGTTGCCGCCCAAGGCGCCTTCGTCCATGTCGGCGGTCGGGGTCTTCACGACCTCGATCTGCGAGATCAGTTCGGCGGGCAGCACCTCGAAGCGGAATTGGCGGCCGCGCGCGCCGCCGTTCTCGATCAGGTCGTTGACGGCGATCGAGCGGCCGTTGAGCTCGGTGTACTGGAACTGCGGGCCCAGGCCGCGGACGCTGACGTAGAGGCCGGCGCCGCGCTGGCGGTCGATGGTCACGCCGGTGACCAGCTGCAGCGCCTCGGCGGCGTTGCGCGTCGGAAACTTGCCGATGTCCTCGGCGTTGACGGCGTCCAGGCCGTAGTCGGCCGAGCGCTTCAGCGCCGCGGCGGCCTGCAGGCTCTTGCCGTACGAGGTGATGACGATGGCTTCGACCGCATCCGCGGGTTCGGCGGCCGGCGCGGCGGCGGTCGTGTCCGCGGCTTGCGCCTGGCCCGCGCCCAGGGCGGCGAAAGCGAGAATGGCGACGGCGCCCGCGCAGGGCGCGGACGGGAATTTCGAGCTGGACATGGTATCCCCCGATCTCTGGTGGGCCCGCCGGCAGGCGGGTCAGCGCAGAAGAACGGAGGGGTGAGCGCGGCCCCTCAGTCCGCTCTGGGTGAAATATTTGCGACGATCCTGTTGAAAACTATAAATTTTATCCGTGTCAGGAGGATCGCGGAGCTGGCGAGACGACGAGGTCGCCATCCTTCGTGACGCGCGCCCGCACCGGCAGCAGCGCCTCCAGCGCCGCGCCGACGTCATCCATCCGGCGGATGTCCAGCGAGCCCGAAAGGCGCAGGCGCGCTAGCGAGGGATCGGTCAACCGGACCCCGCGCCCCGAGGCTCGCGACAGCCGCTCGGCCGCCTGACCGAGACTGGCGTCGGCCAAGACCACCCGGCCGTCGGTCCACGCCGCATCAGCCTCCACGTCTCCAGCCTCGACGACGCCGCCGACCTGCGCCCTTTCCACATAGCGCTCGCCGGGACGAAGCAGCACGCCCGCCGCCCCCGGCTGGGTGACGCGCAGCGAGCCTTCGACCAAGGACACCGTCAGACGGTCACCCGCGGCCACGTTGAACCGGGTGCCCAGCACCGTCAGGGTCCGTCCCGACACGGCCACCTCGAACGGTCGCGTCTTGTCGTGGGCCACCTCGAAGAAGGCGTCTCCGGCGTCCAACGAGACGTCGCGGGCATGGCCTGCGAAGCGCGTCGTCAAGCGGCCGCCGGGGCTCAGCGCCACACGGCTGCCGTCGGCCAGGGTCAGGCGAGCCGAGGCGTGCGCGGGCGCCTCATAGGTCTGAATGCGAGGCCGAGGCGTGATCGCCACGCCGACGACGAGCGCCGCCGCCAGCAGGCTCAGGCCCGCCACCAGCGGACGCCTATCCCTCCCTGGCGGCGGACTCAGCCGAGCCTGACGGCGAGCCTTTTGCCGCATAGCGCGAACGGCGGGGTCGGCGGCGGCGAGGCCCATGGCCAACCAGACTTCACGGGTGCGGGCGATCTCCTCGCGCGCTTCGGCCGACGAGGCTGACCAGGCGTCCAGCAGGGCCTGTTCGTCAGCGGTCAAGGGACGGGTCAGGCTGGCCGCCATCAGCCGGCGGGCGTCTAGATTTTCTTCAGGCGTCATGCGCGGTCTCTAGGGCGTCGCGCAGGCGCGCCAGGGCGTTCATCATGTGCTTCTCGACGGCGCTCAGCGACAGGTTCAGGCGCGCCGCCGCTTCGGCCTGGGTCAGGTTCTCGAAGCGGCACAGCACGAAGACGGCGCGGGCGTTGGGGTGCAGCTGGTCCAGGGCCGCCACCAGCTTGGCCAGTCTCTGGCGTCCCGCCAGAGCGGCCTCGGCGGTAGGTTCGTCGGCGGGGAGGGCGGGGTCGACCTCGACATGGCGCTCACGTCGACGAGAGCGTTGGCGCCGCTCGTGGTCGATCAAGGCGTTCGAGGCCACCGTGAACACAAGCCCGTCCGGATTGCCCCAGTGCAGGCGCGAGAACCGCTGCGACAGCCGCATGAAGACCTCCTGCGTCAGGTCCTCGGCGTCTTCGACACCGATCGACCGGCGCTGGAAGAAGCGCAGCAGCGGACGACGGTAGCGTGACACCAGCGCTTCGAAGCGCGGCGCCTCAAGCGGCGGGTTGGCCGACGCGGGTCCGCTGGGCCCATCGGGGGGATCGACGCCGACGCTCGCGCCGGGGAAGGTCAGAACGCCCATCTCATCCTCGCGGACAGGTACCGGCCCCAGTGATGGATCTCCATCGGCTGGTCCCGGCTTTCGCCATAGACGTATCGGCGGGCGTCGGTGAGGTTGACGCCCTCCAGGGAAAGCGTGGCGCGCGGGTTCACTCGCCATGAGGCCGCGCCGTCGAGCGATCCGAACGCCGCCGTGGTCGCGGGCGCGGTGATCGAACTGCCGATCGAGGTGAGGTAGGCGCCGCGCCAGTTGTAGCCGAGCCGCACCGAGCCGCGGCCCTTCTCGTAGAAAACGACGGCGCTCCAGCTGGAGCGCGACAGGCCCAGCAGCGCGTTGCGGATGACGCGATCGCCGGCGAAGTAGTTGGCCTGGCTGCGCACCAGCGTCGCCGCGCCCTGGACGCCGAGGCCGTCGAACGGCGCCGGCAGCTCCCGGAAAACTCGGCTGAAGGTCGCTTCCAGGCCCTGCAGCCGGGCTTCACCGCCATTGACGTTGGTCGAGAGCAGGATCTGACCGCGGCCCGGCGCCTCGATGAAGGTGTTCTGGGCGGTGATGTAGTTGTCCAGGCGTCGGTCGAACGCGGCCAGGCTGATCGCCCCGCCGCCTGGAAAGTAGGCCTCCAGCGAGACATCCGTCTGGGTCGCGAGAAACGGCGCGAGCTCGGGATTGCCGCCATTGGCGGTCGGCGTGTCGCGGGCCAGGGTGATGCGCGGCGCGCTGTCGATGACATTGGGTCGGCTGATCACGCGCGAGGCCGCCAAGCGCAGCAGGAGGTTGGCGCTCAGATCCACGCGCAGGTTCGCGCTGGGCAGCCAGTTTCCGTAGTCCTTGCGCCATTGGGCCGGCAGCGGATCGTCGCCGCTGGAGATCACGCCGACCGACGTCTGATGGGTGTCCGCGTAGCGAAGGCCGATGTCTCCGCTGACCGGCCGGCCCAGAAGGGCGGTCGCGAAATTGTAGCGCGCATAGGCCGAGCGGATCGCTTCGCGCACGACGAACGAATTGCGTCGATCCGCGAGCGACGGCGACTGGGCCGCGATCGCTGGCGTGTAGAGCCGATCGTAGAAGACCTGGGTGTCTGGAGCCACCCACCGGCGCGGCAGGTCGGCGGAGGTCCCGCTCAGGAAATCATCAAAGGGCGTCAGACCGTAGGCCCGCGCGCCCAGACTGATCAGCGGGACGCCCACCAAGGCGTCCAGGTTCCAGTCGCGCCGGCGGTAGTCGCGCTTGCGGATGTGCGCCTCGACGCCGAACGAGAGCCCGCCCGCCGCCAGGTCTCGCCGCGCGTCCAGCCGGTAGAGCTGGTCGGTGTCGCGCGAGTCTTTCCAGGTGTAGTCGAAGGTCTGGCCGACGAAGCTGGCGGGGTCGGCGTAGTCGCGCGTGGTGCGCAGCGTCGGGCCGCCGCTCAGCCCGTGCCGAAAGTCGTATTCCAGCGGCGCGTAGAAGGCGACGCGCGCGCGGATCGTGCCGTGCCCGTCCGGGTGATAGCTGCGGGCCCGAGAGAAGGCGTAGTCGGCGTCGATCGTCCATCGGTCGCCGGTCCACTGTTCATGGACGCCCAGGGCGAACAGGTCATGCCGGTTCAGGCTGGTTTCCTGCGAGGCCATCCAGCGGACGTCCTCGATGACCCCGGCCTGCACGGTGTCGCCCTTGATCGCCTGGCTGCCCGCCACGAAGCGCGGATTGGAGATCGAGGCGTCGTCCGTATAAATATCCAGACCGTACTCCTGGTAATGGGCGTCCAGCCGCGTCGCCAGCAGATCGACATCCAGTCGCCAATGGGGCGATGGCCGCCACTGCAGGGTGAGGTCACCCGACGCCATGCGACGGTCCTCAAGCTCGATCGTCGGCCGCGTGCGGGTTGGGGTGTAGAGACCCGGTCCCAGCGTCGCGGCGAAGCGGTTCAGGTTCCAACCGATCTGATAGAGGCGGTCGTTGCGAATTCGCCGCCGCTCAACCACCCCGCCCGCCAGCAGGCCGAGGCGCCCGCTATCGTCCACCCAGCTCCATACGCCGGAGAGCGAGGGGTCGGTCTTGCCGGCCTGACCCTGCGACGCGCGCGCCGACACCACCGAGCGACGGCCGCGATCCAGCGGCTTGAAGGTCCTCACATCGATGTTGCCGCCCAATGCGCCTTCGGTCATGTCGGCGGTGGTGGTCTTGGCGACCTCGATCTGGTCGATGACGTCGGCGGGCAGCATCTCGAAGCGGAACTGGCGGCCGCGGAAGCCGCCGTTCTCCACGAGATCGTTCATGGCGATCGGGCGGCCGTTCAGCAGCACGTTTTGGAACTGAGGCCCCAACCCCCGAACGCTGACATAGAGACCCACGCCCCGATGCCGCTCAAGACTGACGCCGGGCGCCAGTTGCAGCGCCTCCGCAGCGTTCGCGGCCGGCAGCCGCGCGATATCCTCGGCGCTGACCGCGTCCAGGCCGTAGCCCGCCGCGCGCTTGAGGGTCAGGGAGCGATCGAGGCTGGCGGCGTAGGCGGCGGTCACCGTGACCGAGTCCAAGACGACATCGTCCGACGCGACCGACGGCGCCGACGCAGGCGGGACGACGGCGCTGGCGGGGGCTCGCTCGACCACGAAGACGCCGCGGCGGACTTCGCGCCCGACGGCGGGAGCGCTGGCGAGCAGGATCTCGATGGCCCGATGCGTGGAGACAAAGCGAGGCGTGGTCCGACCTGGGCGATCCTTCACCAGGTCCGGCGGGAACAGGATCACCACCTTCCGCTCGGCGGCGAGACGGTTGAGGCTGTCGGCGAGCGTGACCGGCGTCGCGAACGCCATGCCCGGAGCCACAAGCGCGGCCGTCGCGAGCACGGGAAGAAAGGGACGGGAGGACATGCCGGGTGAAGCGACTGGCGGCTCAAGGCCTAGCGCTCCTTATCGGCTCAGCATGACACTTGGACGACAGCGGTCGGACGATGCGCGACGGGTCAGCGCCGCCAGCGCGGCGTCCGGCGATGCGGCGGCGGGCGGAGCGCCTATCGTGGAGAGAGGATCTGGCCCAAACGGTCCGGGGTCTCCGCGAGGCGCTTCAGGGCTGGGTACCTCGGCCCCAGGTGATAGGGGACCCGAACCAGGCGAACGCGGTCGCCCGCCTTGACGCTCAACGGTATCGGCGGCGCGCCCGGCTTCGCCGCGTCGACGATGGCCGCGTGCAGCGCCTTGGGGGAGTAGGGCTTTCCGGCGACCTTGACGATCCGGGCGCCGGCGACGACGCCGGCCTGGAAGAGCGGTCCTCCCCAAAGCGCCTCCCTGATCGCGCCATCTAGGCCGATTTCCGCGCCCAGGGAGAAGGTCAGCAGGCTGGCCTCGGCGTCCTTCTCATAAGCGGCGACGTAAGCGGAGGGTCGCGCCTCGAAGACCAGCCGCCAGCCTGAGCGGGCCAGGCCGTCGAGCGGCGCGCGATCGTGAGCGTCGAGGCGGGCGTTCAGGAAGCTTGCCCAGTCGTAGGGTTCGACCGCGTTCAAGCCGTCGACGACATCCTCGAAGTCATAGGTCGAAACGGTCATGTCGCCGTCGTCCACGCCGAAGAAGGCGCGGGCGAAATCGTCCAGCGACTTGGCCCCATGAGTCCGCTCGCGGATCAGGGTGTCGACCTCCAGCCACAGCAACTGGCCTTCCTCGTAGTAGTCGAGAGACCGCAACCAGCTAGTGGAGCCCGTCCCGCCGGCGGAGTTCATGATGTAGGCGTTGGTCGTGTCCCTAAGGCTGCGCCAGCTCCGTCCCGGCGTCGCCTGGGCGTTAGCGGCGATCAACGCCAGGCGCTGGCGCATCTGCTCGGGCGAATAGAGACCCGACCGCGTCGCCAGCGTGTCGCCGTAGTACTCGGTCAGGCCCTCATAGACCCACAGCAGGCTGTTTCGCATGGGCGTGGCGTAGTCGGGCGTCCAGAGATCGGCCGGCCGCCGGTGCTTGCCGTTCCAGGCGTGAACATATTCATGAGCTAGGATGTCCCGCCCGCTAAACGCCGTGTCCCAGGCGGTGAAGTAGCCTGCGGAGTTGTAGCCGTTCTCGCTGGACCTCTGATGCTCGGCGCCCAGATAGCCCACCGTCGGGTTCAGGCTGAGCAGGAAGTCGTAGTGGTCGAAATTGCGCGCCCCACCGAACAGCTTGTCGGTCTGTTGGACGAGACGGCGATGGATCGCGACCTGGGCGGGGGTCGCCTTCAGATCCTTGGGATCGTCGGCGAACACGTTCAGCCGGACCGGGCGCGCCGCTCCCGGATCGAGGTCGAAGCTGGCCTTGTGGCGCCCGGCATAGACCGGCGAGTCCATCAGGGTTTCAAAGCTAGTGGCCGAAAAGCGCGTGGTCGCGCCGGATGTCTCGGCGCCGTCCAGGGCGGTGGCCAGGCTCCAGCCCGAGGGAATGGTCAAGGACGGCCTGACCCGGATGCGACCCACCTCATAGCCGGCCGGATAGAGCGCCACGGCGGTCCATTTCAGCAGAACCAGATTCGGCGTCACCGCGATCCGCACGGGGCCGCCGGGCTGGGCCGTCGGTTGCTCCAGTCTGACGGTGAGAGACCGCACGCCCGCTGGAACGTCGACGTGAAAGGCGGTCATCTCGACCGGATCTCGCCGCCATTCCAGGCGACGGCCGTCGTCGGCGGTGATCGTGAAGCCGCTCATCAGCACGATCTGGGCGCTGGGAGAGTGCTCGCCCGGGATCCATTTGGGCAGCGACAGCACCAGCGGGCCGGGGGTGACGGGGATCGTCTCGGCGACGCGGAACACCTGCCGCGTCGTGTCGCTGACGTCGACCTTCAGGTCGATGACGCCGGGATAGTCGATCGGACGCGCCGCCGGGATCGGCGGCGTGGGCGGCGCGGGCTTCGGCTCGGCCAGCGCCAGGGACGCCGACAGAGCCAGGCCGGCGGCCAAGAGGAGCTTCGGCGTCATGCATACCTCCCGCGCGAAAGGCCGGAGCGGCCGTCTGTTCGACCGCTCCGAGTCTAGCCTCACAGGCCGCTGGCGCCGCCGAACTTGTGGGTCAGCTGCAGGTAGTAGCTGCGTCCGGTCGCCGAGAACCAAGAGGTGTCATAGTACGGATAGCCCGAATAGGTCGGGTCGCGCGGCGGATCCTTGTCCAGCAGGTTGTCCACGGCCAGGCTCACGCGGGTGCGGTCGTTGATCTCGTACTGGACCGTGCCGTTGAGCATGTAGGTCGCCTTGGTCCAACCGTCCTCGTTGTAGTTCGGGACGCGGCTCATGCGTTGCCCATGCACCCCGACGCTGAGGTCGCCCAGCCGCCAGTTGATCGACGCGCTGGTCTTGGTGCGCGGGATGTCATAGCCGCTGTCGTAGGCCAGCTGGTTTTCGATGGGGTCTCCCGGATATTGCCGGCTGGTGTGGTTGTGCACCCAGGTGTGGGCGACGGTGAAATCGAACACGCCCAGCGCGCTGGTCGGCCAGCGATAATGGGCCGCGACGTCGATGCCGGTGGTGCGCTCGGTGGCCACATTGATCGGATTGATCGTGACGCTGCTGATCGCGCCCGGATTGATCGCGGCGGTGAGCGGGTTGCGCTTCACCCGCGCCAGGGCGTCGACGCAGGTCGGCGAGGCGGCGCTGACGGCGGTTCCCGCGGACGTCTTGCCGATCCGGCAATCGGCCTCCTGGCGCAGGACGCTGTCCAGGCTCATGTCCAGCACGGCGTTGTCCAGCTGGACGCGGAAATAGTCCACCGAGATGTCGAAGTTGCGGACCGGCGACCAGACCGCGCCGTAGTTGAACGATTTCGACGTCTCCGGCTTCAGCTTGGCGTTGCCCAGCCGGACCTTGACCAGGCCCTCGTCGGCATAGCTGCAGTCGCCGATATCCTCGCCGGGCTCCTCCGTCCGGCAGCGGTAGTAGTCGGTGCCCGAGGGGTGGCTGATGCCCTCCTTGGCGAACACGTAGTGCAGGTCGGGCGCGCGGAAGCCGGTGCCATAGGCGGCGCGCAGCAGCAGGGTCTTCACCGGGCGCCACTCGACGCCGCCGTTGTAGGTGAACTTGTCGATCGTGTTGCCGCCGTACTTGTAGCTGTCGTAGCGGCCAGCTGTTGAGAGCTCGACGCTGCTCAGCAGCGGGGCGCGGAACTCGTAGCCGGCGCCCCAGTGGTCGCGCGAGCCCGAGCCGTCGGCGTCGCGCAGGCCGTAGTAGTAGTTCACGGTCGCCAGCGGATCGAGGCCCAGCTTGTAGCTCTGGTGACCGTATTCGGCGACCGCCGCGAAGCCGACCGGGCCCGCGGGCAGACGGAAGAGTTCCGCCTGGTTGATCTGGAACGACACGCCCTGCTGGCGCGCGACCGGCTTGTAGGTCGTGCGCGCGGTGATCGAGTCGTATTCGGCCGTGGTCAGGGGGCGATAGAGCCGCGCCGGATCGGCGTTGAAGATCGGATAGCCGCTGTCGGCGTCCACGCCCAGCTGTGGGCCCAGGAAGAGGGCGGTGGCCTTTGAGGTCACCACCTTGGGCCAGCTGATCGACGAGCGGTACTGACTGAAATTGTAGAAGGCTTCGTAGTCCCAGCCGCCGCCCAGCGAGCCCTTGACGCCCGGCGTGACGCTGAAGGTCTTGGAGACGTTCTTGATGTAGCCCTTGTTCAGCCCGCCCATCTCCTCGGGCGTGAAGTTGCGGTGCCAGAGATCCAGTCCGCCGATGAACTGGTTGTAGAAGATCCCGTCCTCGCTGCCATTGGCGTCCTGGTACTCCCAGTTCAGGACGTCCTGGAACTGCCGCGTGCGGCTGTAGCCCGCCGAGATGTCGGCGAAAAACGAGAGGTTGTCGCGCGGCGCGTAGTTCAGCGAAGCGACGACGTTGGCGCTCTTGCGCTCGCTGACGATCGTGCCGTAGCCGATCGAGCTGTAGCTGCCGCAGTAGTAGCCGGGGCCATAGTCGTCGAGATCGGCGTCATAGGCGCCCCAACCCGGGCGGCTGGCGTACTCGATCGACCCGCCGTTCAGCTTCGAGAGCGCCTTGCAGGTGCTCGCGCCCGGATCGATGTAGACCTCCTCGGACGGATCCATCCGCAGGAAGTCGCGGCGCGCGATGGCGGTGCGGCTGCTGGGGCTGTCCTTGGTGCTGTCCTGGATATCGCGGTCATAGGCCCAGATCGGGCGCTGATTGACGAACTCGCCGCCGATCACCAGGTCGAAGTCGCCCTTGGAATAGCCGCTCGAGACATTGATCCGCTGGCTGGCGCCGCCGCCGTGTTCGTACCCGCCGAACGTTGCGTCGACGGTCGTCCCGTCGACCTTTTTCTTCAGGTTGAAGTTCACGACGCCCGAGATGGCGTCCGAGCCGTAGACGGCCGAGGCGCTGCCGCTCAGCACCTCAATGCGGTCGATCATGCCCAGCGGAATCGACGAGGTGTCGGTGAAGGCGCTCTTGCCGTTGTAGGGCAGGGGAAAATCGGCGATGCGGCGACCGTTGACCAGGACCAGGGTGTGGTTGGGGCCCAGGCCGCGCAGGTCGACCTGCTGGGCGCCGGGAGTCCAGTCCATGCCGCTGGACGATTGCTGGGTCTGGGTCTCGCCGCCGTTCTGGGTCAGCGAGCGCATCACGTCCGGAACGCTGTTGAAGCCGGAGGCCCTGATGCTGTCGCTCGTGATCACCGTGACCGGGGCCGGACCTTCGGTGGCGGCGCGAGGGATGCGAGAGCCGGTGATCACCAGCGCCTCGACGGCGTTTTCGCCAGAGCCGGACGCCGGCGTCGTCTGCGCGACCGCCTGGCTGACCATCAGAAGACCGGCTGCGCCAGCCAGTGCGCTCGCTCCAAGAAGATGAGCCTTCATCACGTCCCCCTCTGTTGGCGCCGACGATCCTGTCCTGGGCGCTCGGAACCTCGGTACTGGTCGAGATCGAGCCCATTTGGATCGCGGCTTTTTCAGATTGGAAGCCGGAAATGACAGATTGTCAAAATTTATGGACACATTGCATTTGGCGTGCAGCCATTTGAAACTCGCGCCTCGATGCTGGGCGATATGGCTTTGTTGGGCGCGAGGGACGTTATGCGCCTCGCGAAACATCGCCCGGCGGCTAGGCTCGGCATGAATGGAGGAAGCCCGATGGTTCGATTTGCGTCCGCTGCGGCCATGGCCGCGCTGCTGCTCAGCGCAAGCGTCGCGCGGGCCGATGCGTCGGCGGGCCCCGACGCCGTTGGACCCGGCTACGAGTACTATGCGATCGGCGACGTCAACGCCCCGACGCCGGGCAAGACCGGACCGCTGCTGGGCCTGTTCGGAGGCGGCGACTGGCCGGTCGAGGCGTTCCGGACCTTCGTCAAGCAGTCCGGCGGCGGCCACATCGTCGTGCTGCGCGCCCGTGGCGGTCGCGAACTCCAGGACGAGATCTACAAGGACGTCGGCGGCGCGGTCTCGGTCGAGACCCTGGTGATCCACAACGAGGACGCGGGCGAGGATCCCAAGCTGCTGGCTGTCATCGCCCACGCCGACGGCATCTTTTTCGGCGGCGGCGACCAGAGCAACTATGTGCGCGCCTGGAAGGGCACGGCCCTGAACAAGGCGTTGGACGCCCACGTCAAGGCGGGCAAGCCGATCGGCGGCACCAGCGCCGGCCTCGCGGTCCTGGGCGGCTATGTCTATGGCTGCCTGGACTCGATCAGCCTGACCTCGCCGGACGCGCTGAAGAACCCGACCGGGCCCAGCGTGACGCTGGTGCGCGATTTCCTGCATCTGCCGTACCTGTCCAAGGTCATCACCGACACCCACTTCGACAAGCGTGATCGGCAAGGGCGTCTGGTGACCTTCGTCGGACGTCTGGTCCAGGAGGAGAACGATACGGCGATCACGGGCCTCGGGGTCGACGAGGCCGGGGCTATGCTGATCGACGCCCAGGGGATCGGCCGCTACTACGGCCCAGGCCATGCGTGGCTCGTGCGTCCGTTGAAAAAGCCGGCCACCATTGTCGCCGGCCAGCCTCTGACCTACGCCTCGTTTCCGATCGTGGGGCTGGGCCCCAAGAGCACCCTCGATTTCAAGACCTTCAAGGTCGACAATCCCGATTTCACGATCACCGCGCGGGTCGACAAGGGCGTGCTGATCCGCAGCGACCGCCAGGGCGAGCCCCATGCGCGTTAGGACCAAGATGATGTTCCGGACTTTCAGCCGTTTGGCGTTGGCCGCCTTTGCCGCTCTGTCTTTGGCGGCGCCCGCGACGGCGGCGGAGACGGCGACCCCATGGTCGTTGGCGGTCCACGGCGGGGCGGGCGTGCTCGAACGCGGCGAGCTGACGCCCGAGAAGGACAAGGCCTATCGCGCCGGTCTGAACGCCGCGCTGGAGGCCGGCGCGAAGGTCCTGAAGGCGGGCGGCTCCAGCCTCGACGCGGTCGAGGCCGCTGTCCGGGTGCTGGAGGACAATCCCCTGTTCAACGCGGGCAAGGGCGCGGTCTTCACGGCCGAGGGGCGCAACGAGCTGGACGCGGCGATCATGGACGGGGCCACCCTGAAGGCGGGCGCCGTGGCAGGCGTCACCCGCACCCGCAACCCGATCAGTCTGGCGAGGGCGGTGATGGAAAAGTCGCCGCATGTGCTGCTGGCCCGGGAAGGCGCGGACCAGTTCTCCAAGGAGAAGGGGCTAGAGCAGGCGCCGCCCGAATATTTCTACACCGAAGAGCGCTGGAAGCAGCTCTTGGCCTGGCGCAAGGACCACCAGGCCGCGCTGGACCCGACGCACCTGTTTGGCACGGTCGGCGCGGTGGCGATGGACCAGGCCGGCCATATCGCCGCCGCCACCTCGACGGGCGGCATGACCGGCAAGCGCTGGGCGCGCATCGGCGACAGCCCCATCATCGGGGCGGGGACCTATGCGCGCGACGGAGTCTGCGCGGTCTCGGCCACCGGGTCGGGCGAGTATTTCATCCGGGAAAGCGCCGCGCGTCAGGTCTGCGACCGGGTGGCCTGGAAGGGCGAGACCATTCAGCAGGCGGCTGACGGGACCATGGCCTCGATCACCAAGATTGGCGGCGACGGCGGATTGATCGCCATCGACGGTCAGGGCCATGTCGCGTTTGGCATGAACGACTTGGGGATGTATCGCGGCGCGATCTCTTCGGCGGCGCCCACGCCGCGCACGGCGATCTATGCCGACGAGCCTTCACCGCGTTGACCTGAAACGCCAAACCGGGGGGGCGGGCGTGACGAAATCGGATGAGCGGGGACTGAGCGACCTGGACCGGCGGCTGCTGGCCCTGCTGCGGGAGGACGCCCGGCAGCCCGTGACCAAGCTGGCCAGCGATCTTGGCCTGTCCCGCGCCAATGTCTACGCGCGGCTCAGCCGGCTGGAGGAGGAGGGCGTCATCGAAGGCTACACGGTGAGGCTGGGCGAGGCCTATGACCGCCGGCTGATCCGCGCCCAGGTGATGATCAAGGCGTTGCTGAAGCACGCGAAGGCCATCGAGGAGGCCTTGGCCCACATGCCTGAGCTTTCCGCGCTGCATGCGATCAGCGGGGAGTACGATCTGATCGCCGTCGTCGAGGCCGAGACGGTCGGCGAGCTCAACGCCCTGATCGACCGCATCGGCGAGCTCGAAGGGATCGAACGGACGACGTCGTCGATCCTGCTGGCGACAAAAGTCCTGCGCTGAACGTCCCTGGCGAGCATTTCTCTCGCCGCCGCCGCCCAACTCGGACGTTTTTACGGTCCGCTCCGGCATAGCCTCTTCGCAGAGCTCCACCGGAGAGGCGCCGTGCATCCTGAGCAGATCCACACTGGTCCAGGTTTCCTGGGCGTCGCGGCCGACGCCGGTCGCGCCGCGCCCGTTCTCGCCCACATCATGCTCCGATTGGCGCGCCGCGACATGGACGCCGTCGAGCGCGATCTGGCCCGCCTAGCCGGACTGACCGCCCTGCACCAAGTCACCGGCGACTACGATCTGGTCGTCGTGGTCGAGGCCCCGCACGCCAAGGCGCTGGACGCGCTGGTGGCCGAGATCACGCGGATGCGCGGGGTGACCGGAGCCATGACCTCGCGCCTTCTTCCCGCCGGGCGCCAAGCCGGCGCGCGCTCCTTCGCCGCCTGACGCCTTAGCCAGAACGAGACGCCGCCGTGGATTTTCCCTATCCGTGCCTGATGTTCCTCGCCGACGTCGACCGCGTCAGCGCCAAGACCGCCTTGGGCGTGGCCTATTGGCGTCCCGCCGCCTGCGTTGGCCAGCTTCGCTTGCCGGGCGGCGAGGTCGACCTGGGCCTTCCTGACCTGAGTCCCAGCGCGGCCAAGGCCGCCGGCGCGCGCTCTCTGCTGATCGGCGTCGCCAATGCCGGCGGCTTCATTCCCCCGCATTGGGAGGCCGTGCTGATCGATGCGCTGGAGGCGGGGTTGGATCTGGTTTCGGGGCTCCACACCCGCCTGGCAAGCCTCCCCCGCGTGAGGGAAACGGCCGAACGACTGGGGCGTCGGCTGTTCGAGGCGCGGGAAGCCGATCCTCGCTTTATCGTGGTCGGGGAGGGGGCCAAGCGCGACGGCCGGCGGCTGCTGACCGTTGGCACCGACTGCGCCGTCGGCAAGATGTACGCGGCGCTGGCGCTCACCAAGGAACTGAAGGCGCGCGGCGTGGACGCCGATTTCCGCGCCACCGGCCAGACCGGCATCTTCATCGCCGGCTCCGGCGCGCCGATCGACGCCATCGTCTCTGACTTCGTGGCCGGGGCGGCCGAGGCGCTCAGCCCTTCGGCGGCCCCGGACCATTGGGATGTGATCGAGGGTCAGGGCTCGCTGTTCCATCCCGCCTACGCCGGCGTCTCGCTGGGCCTGCTGCACGGCAGTCAGCCCGACGCGCTGGTGCTTTGTCACGACGCCACCCGGAAGGCGATCGACGGGCTGGAGAGCTTCCCAACCCCCAGCCTGGCCGAGGCGGCGGAGCTCAATCTGAGGCTGGCGCGGCTGACCAATCCGGCCGCGCGCCTGGTCGGAATCTGCGTCAACACCTCGCGACTGTCCCCCGAGGCCGCGACGGCCTATCTGGCCCAGGCGGCGGCCCAGCTGGCGGTTCCGTGCTGTGATCCGGTGCGCACCGGCGTGTCGGCGATCGTCGACGAGCTGGTGAAGCAAGTTGCGCGCCGAGGCGCGGCCTGATGCGCCTTGCCGCGCGGTCGCGGGTCCATGACCTGACCGAACCGTTCGTCATCGCCCGGGAGATCTACACCAAGGCCGTCGTCGTCGAGGTCGAGATCGAGGCGGGCGGCGTGATCGGACGCGGCGAGGCCGCGGGCGTCGACTATCGCGGCGACACGCCAGACCGGATGCTGATCCAACTGCGGGATTTGGCCGAGCGGCTGGACCACGGTGAGCATCTGGATCGCGCGCGGTTGCAGACGCTGCTACCGGCCGGCGGCGCCCGCAACGCCGCCGATTGCGCGCTGTGGGACTTGGAGGCCAAGCGCTCGGGCGTTTCCGCCGCCGTGCGCGCGGGCGTCGCGCCGCTGACGCCCATCGAAACCTTCGTCACCCTGGGCATGGACACGCCGGCCGCCATGGGCGCCAAGGCGGCGCGCTGGTCGGATCGCTACCGCGCGCTGAAGATCAAGCTGGGCGATGAGGACGACATGGCGCGTCTCGAAGCCATTCGCGCGGCGGCGCCGGCGGCGCGCCTGATCGCCGACGCCAACCAGGGCTGGACGCTGGCGCAGCTCAATGATCGCGCGCCGCGCATGGCCGAGCTGGGCGTGGAGCTGCTGGAACAGCCCCTGCCCATCGGGCGGGATGACGAGCTGTTCGACTATCGGGGCGCCGTGCCCTTGTGCGCGGACGAGTCCTTCGATGATCGCGCCGACCTCGACCGGATCGTCGGCCGCTACGCCTTTTGCAATATCAAGCTGGACAAGGCCGGAGGCCTGACCGAGGCGCTGGCGCTCGTCGCCGCGGCACGCGATCGTGGTCTTCGGCTGATGGTCGGCTGCATGGAAGGAACGTCGCTGGGCGTCGCGCCGGCGCTGCTGGTGGCGCGAAGCTGCGAGATCATCGATCTGGATTGCCCGATGCAGCTTGTTCGCGATGTCGACGGCGGCTTCGGCTACCAAGATGGCTGGCTGCGACCCCACGGGCCAGATCTCTGGGGTTAGGCCTCCAGGTCTTGCCCGGTCGCCAGCAGGGCTGTCAGATCCAGGCTCGCCTCGCCCTTCAGTTTCTTGGTCACCGGCAAGGTCACGTAGTCGAACGAGACGTTCAGCGTGTCGAGCATGTGCTCCATGATCGTCTGGTAGTGCTCGATCCCGAAGGCGGCGATCGTGATCAGATAGTCGACGTCGCCCAGCACCGCCTGGCACCCGATCACGTTCGGCAGGTCGGCGACGCCGGCCTCGAACACCTTGGCCTTGGCGTAGGAATAGTCGGTCAGCTTGATCTGGACGACGAAGGTCGAAAGCTTGGCCAGCCGGCCAAGGTCGACCTCGGCATGGTAGCCGCGAATGATCTTCGACTTCTCAAGCCGTTTCATCCGCTCCCAGCAGCGCGAGGCCGACAGTCCGACCAACTCGCCCATGGCGGCCTTGGTGACCCGACCTTGGCGTTGCAGCAGCGCCAGGATCTTGATGTCGATCCGATCGAGGTCCTTGCGCGAGTCCGTCATGAGCCGTCCTTGATGATCGTCGTCTCAGGCTTAGCGCAATGGCGGCGGTAAAGGTAAGCGCCTGGGCTGGCCCATGGGAGAGCTCCTTGCGTCCCAGGCCGCGGAAACGACTGAAACCTTCGCCGCCGCGCGCTAGACTCGCGACGGCAACAAGGCGTGGAAGCATGAGACTTCACCTGTTTGGTTCGGCCCTGGGTCTGGGGATCGCGTGTCTGCTGGCGTCCGGCGCCCTGGCCTCGACGCTGATCGTCAACGCCAAGGTGATCGACGGCTCCGGAGCGCCGGCTCGCGCCGCCAGCGTCCGGATCGACAAGGACCGCATCGTCGCCGTCGGCGCGCTCGAGGCCGCGCCGGGCGAGACCGTCATCGACGCCAAGGGGCTGGCCCTGGCGCCCGGCTTCATCGACGCCCACAGCCATCACGACCGTCAGGCCGAGCGGACGCCGGACATGGCGATGCTGGCCGCCCAGGGCGTGACGACCATCGTGGTGGGGCAGGACGGAGAGTCCGATCTGCCTCTGAACGCCTATTTCGATCGGCTGACCCGGTCGCCATTGGCCGTCAACGTCGCCTCCTACACCGGCCACGGCAGCCTGCGCGCTCGGGCCATGGGCCAGGACTACAAGCGCCCGGCCACCGAGGCCGAGATCGCGCGCATGAGCGCCGAGCTGGCCGAAGACCTGCGGGCTGGATCGCTGGGCCTGTCGACCGGGCTAGAATATGACCCCGGCATCTACGCCACACCCGAGGAAGTGGTCGCCTTGGCCAAGACCGCGGCCGCGGGCGGCGGCCGCTATATCAGCCACCTCCGCAGCGAGGACGTGAAGCTGGACGCGGCGATCGACGAGATCATCAATATCGGCCGCGAAGCCAAGCTGCCCGTGCAGATCTCGCACCTGAAGATCGGCCTGGTCGATCGATGGGGCGAGGCGCCCCGGATTCTCGCCAAGCTGGACGCGGCGCGCGCTCAGGGCGTCGACATCACCGCCGACGTCTATCCGTACAGCTACTGGCAGAGCAATCTGTCGGTGCTGCTGCCGGAGCGGAACTTCGAGGACCGCGCCGCGGCGCGCTTCGCCCTGACCAAGCTGACGACGCCCGAAGGCTTGCGGATCGCCGTGTTCGCCCCGGATCCTTCGCTGGCCGGCAAGACGATCGCCCAGATCGCCGCCGAACGGCATGCCGATCCGGTGGAGACCTATCTGGCGCTGACCCGGCAATCAGAGGCCTATGGCGCGGCCCATCCGGAGGTCCAGCGCGTCGACGCCGTGATCGGCGCGGCGATGTCCGAACCCGACATCGCGACCTTCATCGGCTGGAAGCACTCGGTGATCTGCTCCGACGGCATGACTCACGGCCTTCACCCCCGAGGTTTCGGCTCGTTCGCCAAGGTGCTGCGGGTCTATGTCCGGGAGCGGCGACTGCTGTCTCTGGAGCAGGCGGTTCACAAGATGTCGGCTCAGACCGCCGCTCAGCTGGGCCTCGAAGGGCGCGGAGCGATCGCGCCGGGCCTGCGCGCCGACCTCGTGCTGTTCGATCCCGCGCGGATCACGGACCGTTCGGACATTGAACACCCCAACGCATTGGCGACCGGCGTCAGCACGGTCTGGGTCAATGGCGTCGTGGTGTTCGACAAGGGCGTCCCGACCTCGGCGCGGCCCGGTCAGGTGGTGCGCCGGGCGGGTTGGCGGGCGGCCAGCTAGGCCGCCCAGACGGTCATGGCCCGCGCCGCGGGGCGGGGCGCTCGCCGACTAGAGACCAGGCGCCAGCACAATCCCTTCGGGGCCTTCCCGCAGGGCCAGTCCGTGTGTGGCGGCCACCAGCTCCGCGGTTTCGCGTGGCGCGGTCGCTCGGAAGCGCCCGGTTAGGCGGAGGTCGCCCAAGGCGGTCGCGCCCAGCTTCACGGGGCGCGCGGCGTTGGCGCGGTTCAGCTCGGTCACCAGATCGCCCAGCCGGCCGTTGTTCAGCTCGATCCAGCCGCTGCGCCAGTCATCGGCTACGGCGGGATTGAAGCGCAGCCTTCCTTCGATCCCGCGCGCGGAAACCCGAACGCTTTCGCCGGCGACGACCACAACCGGCCGGCCGGGCGTCGCGGCCGCGACGACCCGAACCTTGCCCTCGCGCACCGTGACCTCTGTGGCGTCGGCCAGGCGATTGACGTTGAAGGCGGTGCCCAGCGCCGTGACCGAGGCTTCGCGCGCACGCACGGTGAACGGCCGTGAGGGGTCGTGGGCGACCTTGAAGAAGGCCTCGCCGCGTTCCAGGCGCACGTCCCGTTCCCGTCGCGCCAGCGCAACGCGCGCCTTGGAATCGCCGTTGAGGATCATTCTGGAGCCATCGGCCAGCACCTGGGCCTGCTGGCGCCCCTGGGGCGTCTCGAGTTTCAGCGGGCGCGGCCAGGCGAGGACCGCGATGACGGCCGCGGCCGCCAAAGCCAGACCGCCCAACGTCCACACCGACGCACTCGGCCTCCGGCCGCGCGCCGTGGCGGCGCGCGCGCCGGCCAGGGCCTGGCGCAGGGCGGCCGAGGCGATCAGCTCGCGGTGCGCGGCCAGTAAGTTCGCACGACGTGGATCGGCCGCCAGCCACGACTCCAGCTTCAGCGTCTCGTGCCGCGGAAGCGTTCCGGCCGCCAAGCGGTCGGCCCAGAGCGCCGCCTGCTGATCGTCGATGCTGTCGAAATGGTTGTCGCGCATGCGGCCTATCCCTCGTCCCGCGCAGTGTCCTGATGGACCTTGCGCAGGGTCGCCGACGCGCGGCTGTAGTGCTTTTGGACGGCCTCGGGCGACAGGCGCAGGTCTTGGGCGATGCGCTCGTAGGCCTGGTCCTCTAAGCGGCGACGCAGATAGACCTCGCGGCGAAGGCGAGGCATCGCCGCGATGGCGCGGGAGAAGGCTTCGGCCAACTCCCGTCCTTCCAGTAGGGCTCCAGGACCAGGCTGCTCGCATGGCTCACCCTCGTCCAGCGCCTCGAAGCTGGGGCCTTGGCGGCGGTCGCGCATCAGGTTGTCGAGCACGCGGAACGCATAGGCGAGGGGATTGAGCAGCGGCGCCCGGCGGGCCCGCTGCAGAAGGCGCAGCACCGTTTCCTGAAACAGGTCCTCGGCCTCGTGGCCGTCCGCGCCGCGTCGGCGAGCATAGGCCTTCAGCCGGGTCTCATGCGCGCGCACGGTCTCGAAGACCGGCACGGGTTCATTCTGCGCCATTCCTGGATTCCAGGTCTCGCCGCGCCCCGAAGGCGAGCTCGCTTAGCGGCGGCGTTAGCGGAACTGTATGGCAGTTTTGTGAAAAACTCCGCCATGTTGCGCAAGTCAAAGTCTCATTACGGGGAGATTGATTCCGGATATTATCAGTACAAGGAAATACATCCTCATCCGGAATGGTCAAATTCGGCGGCGCAAGAAAAATAAAAGTTTTGCGACGCCTGTCTGATCTTGCCGTTCCTGCTGTCTTCCCCGGTCGAGGCCCCGCGAAAGGGGTTCGTGTTTTGGGGCGTACGATGAGCTACAGGTCTCGACTTCTCGCCGCGGCGGCGGCGCTTTCGGTGGCGGCCGGAGCCGGCGCGGCCTTGGCGCAGTCCGCCCCCGCCGCGCCGCTGGCCGCGGAGGCTCGCTTTGATATTCCCGCGCAGGATCTGAGCGCCGCGCTGATGGCCTTCTCGCGGATTTCCGGCGTGGCCGTTTCGGCCGATCCGGCGCTGACTCGTGGTCGCCAGTCGGTGGCGGTCGACGGACGCATGCGCGCCGAAGCGGCGCTGAAGCAGATGCTGTCGTCCGCGCCGCTGACGTCCGAAGTGGTCAACGGGGCCGTCGTGCTGCGTGAACGCCCTTTGGCCGTCGCCGATGAGGTCGACGAACTGATCGTCGTCGGCTACGCGGCCGGTCTTCGAAAGTCGCTCGACGCCAAGCGCGACGCCGACATGATCACCGACGTGGTCAGCGCCAACGATATGGGCAAGCTGCCGTCGGCAAACCTGACCGAGGCGGTGGCGCGCCTGCCCGGGGTCTCGGCGGTTCGCAACCACACGACGGGCGAGGGCGACCGCATCTCGATCCGCGGTCTGGCCACCGAGTACAACACCTACTCGGTCAATGGCGTGCGCTTGGGCGGCATGGGCTCGCCCGGAGACAACTTCTATCGTGGCGTGCGCCTGAGCTTCCTGCCCGCCGCCGGCGTCGACTCCATCACCGTGTTCAAATCGATCCTACCCAACATGGACGGCGACGCCCTGGGCGGTTCGGTCGAGATCCGAACGCCGACCGCGTTCGACTTCAAGCCCACCCATTTGGCCGTGTCTCTGGAAGGCACGATGCTGGATAAGCGTGATCGCAAGAAGTCCGGCGAGGCCCAGGTCGCTTTTGGCCGGCAGTTCACCGAGAACCTTGGCCTGTTCGTGACCGCCAGCTATTCGCGGCGCAATTCTCAGTTCGAGCAGGTCGGCGGCTCGGGCGACGACATGCCTCAGCGCTGGTTTGTCACCAACAAGTCGCGCGACTTCGACACCTCGACCTTCCAGACGCTGGGGGTCGAGCTGTCGGCCGGCGAGACCAAGGTCGAGCGCAAGGGCGTCAACGCTTCGCTCGACTGGCGAAACGCCGATCACGAGGTTCACCTGCGCGGCCAGTACAACGTCTACGACGAGACCGAATTCCGCAATCGCCTGAACTTCCGCAACTACGCCGATCGCATCTCCGAGCGTCTGGTCCAGAAGGACAAGTCCCGAACCAACCTGGTCGCGCCGGATAAGGCCGTGATCGGCGTCGAGAACGGCGTGCGCGTCTACAGCTACTCGGTCAACGACATCGTCGACCAGAACAAGGACGGCCGGATCACCGACGCGGACCGCAAGACCAAGAGCTTCTACAGTCTGGACGGCGCGTCGGGCCTCTGGGATCCGCAAGGCTTCCGCCTGCGCCGCTATTGGGAGGGCGGTTCGACCGAAGGCGTGCTGGGCTCGGCGACGCTGGGCGGCAAGAGCCGGTTTGGCGACCTGACGGTCGACTACGATGTCTCGTATTCGAACTCACGCGACAACATCAAGGACGAGTTCGAGCTGCAGTTCCGCACCGACGCCTATGATTGGCTGGGCAACAAGGGCGTCTATGTCTCCACCGCCGGCGACCCGCGCTTTCCCAAATGGGTGCTGAACGCCGCCGGCATGGCCGCGGCGCAGGACCCGGCCGCCTTCAAGTACTCGGGCATGACTGCCGGCTTTGGCGACAACGAAGAGACGCTCAAGCAGGCCCAGTTCAACCTGGCCTATGCGCCGGCTAGCGATTGGCTGCGTGAACTGAAGGCGGGCGTGAAGATGTCCGTCTCGGAGCGCAGCAAGACCGGCGGCAGCTTCATCGACCTGACCCGCAGCGGCACGATGGCCGACTTCGCTCCGTATTTTGGCCCGTCGATCGATAGCCTGTTCGGCGGCGTCTATTCGGGCCAGTACCGACTGGGCGTCACCATCGACACCGACAAGATGATGGCCGAGCTGCGCAAGGCCCAGGCTGGCCAGTCGACCTTCTTCGGCGGGCTGGCGACGTCGCCTGACGCGGCCGAGGTCTCGAACGAGGACACCTGGAACTACAAGGAGACGATCCTTGCAGGCTACGCGATGGGCAAGGCCCAGTTCGGCAAGGCCGAGGTCATCACCGGAGTGCGCGTCGAGAGCACGCGTAACGATATCCAGGCTTGGCTGGAGGATCCGCTGAAAGGCGACACCTTCACGCGCGACAAGTCCGACTTCGTCAACGTGCTGCCGTCGATCCACACGAACTACAAGTTCCGCGACGACCTGATCCTGCGCGGCGCGATCTGGACCAGCTTCTCGCGGCCCGACATCAACCGCATGAGCTCAGCCAAGGTCTATGGCTACAACACCGACGCCAACGGCGACGGCAAGACCGATCCCAAGGACCAGTGGATCCTGGAGAGCGTCACCACCGGCAATCCCGACCTCAAGCCGATGAAGGCGGTCAACTACGACGCCTCGTTGGAATGGTACAACGGCAAGACCGGCGCCTATTCGGTCGGCCTGTTCCATAAGGACATCCGCAACTTCCTGTTCCGCTCGTCGTCCAGCGTCATCCAGGACGGCACGACGGAGAACTATACCGACGGGACCGGCGTCGACGTCTCCACGCCGATGAACGGCAAGTCCGCCAAGGTGACCGGCGTCGAGATCAATGCGCGCCAGATCCTGCACTGGTTGCCCGCGCCGTTCGACGGCCTTGGCGTGGCGGCGAACATGACGTTCCAGCGCGCCCGCGCCGTCACTGGCATCAGCTGGCACCCTGCCGGGCTGGAGCTCCCGCTGATGGAGACCCCCGCGCGCCTGGCCAACCTAGAAGTCTTCTGGGAGCGCAACGGCTGGGAGGCCTACGTCTCCTACAGCTACCAGTCGGAGTCGCTGGAGGACATCGAGGACTACGGCAACGATCCCTACGAGCAGGACTACCGGTTCGTGGACCTGATGGTCCGCCGTCACTTCAACGATCGGATGGCCGCGACCTTCAAGGTCCAGAACGCCCTGGATAGCCACACCTATTGGTACACCTTCGGCAAGGCCAAGGGCGGCATCCGCGACTACATCGAGAACGGCCGCTACATCAGCCTTAGCTTCGACTGGAAGCTTTGACCGTCACGCCGGCGGATCGCGTGCGAGCGGTCCACCGGCGTTGGCGTCCCCGAGCCGCCTCGGGGACGCCGCGTCGGCGCGGCGCCCCTTGGCCGCGCCGACCTCTCTTTCTCCCGATCACCTGAGTTCAAGGTCGACCATGACCCAAAGCCATACCCCGTTCCGCGCCAAGCACGCCTCCTCTCGCCTGTCCGCGCTCCTTGTCTGCGGCGTCGCCTTGAGCGTCCTCCCGCCGACCGTGTCGATGGCCGCCGAGGGGCCCGCCAAGGCTCGATCGTCGGCCGAGTCAGTCGTCGCCGGCGGCAAGCCTCAACGCCTGATCGTCAATCCGACCGAGGATACGACGCGCGGCTTCGCCGTGACCTGGCGGATGGAGGCCGGAGCCGGCCAGGGGCTGGTGGAATACGCCGAGGCCACGCCCGGCCCCGCCTTCGAGGAGGCTGTCCAGACCGTGACGGCCCAAAGCGAGGTGGTTCAGTACGTCCCTCGCAACGGCGCCCCGGTCTCGGCGACCGCCCACAGCGCCGTGATCGACGGCCTCAAGCCCGAGACGCTCTATGTCTACCGGGTCGGCGACGGGCGGACCTTCAGCGCCTGGCGGCAGATCCGTACGGCGGCGGCCAGCGCCAAGCCGTTCACCTTCCTCTATTTCGGCGACGTACAGAACGAGGTCGAGAGCCACGGCTCGCGGGTCATGCGCATGGCCCGCCGCCTGGCGCCGGACGCGGCCCTGGCGCTCTACGCCGGCGATCTGATCAACCGCTCGGACGCCGACCGCGAGTGGGGGGAGTGGTTCGACATGGCGCCGGACCTTCATACCGAGCTTCTGACCCTGCCCAGTCCTGGCAATCACGAGTACGGCCCGCAGGTCGAGGGCCGTCCAGGCCTGGCGCCGCAATGGCGACAGCAGTTCACCCTGCCGCGCAATGGTCCGGCCGGCGTCGCGGCCCTCTCCGAGACCGTCTACCAGGTCGACTATCAGGGCGTGCGGTTCTTGTCGCTCGACGCCGACGCGATCACCGACTATCCCGACCTCGCCGACGCGACGCTGAAGTGGCTGGAGGCGCGGCTGACCGACAATCCTAACGCTTGGACCGTCGTCTTCCTGCACTATCCGATCTATTCAACCGCCAAGGGGCGCGATAACGCCGAGCTGCGCGCGGCGCTGGAGCCTATCCTGCGGAAGCATGGCGTCGATCTGGTGCTGCAGGGCCACGACCACACCTACGCCCGGGGACGTAAAGACGGACCAGTCTATGTGGTCTCGGTGGCCGGGCCCAAGCAGTATGTCGGCGGCGAGCGCGGCTGGGCGACCCGCAAGGCCACCGGCGTTCAGCTGTTCCAGGCGATCAGCGTTGATGGCGCGGACCTGACCTACAAGGCTTATACCGCGACCGGCGGGCTCTATGACGCCTTTCGCCTGAGCAAGCCTGTCCGGGGCAAGCCCGCGCGGCTAATCGACCTGACGCCCAAGAGCGTCGAGCTCGACCTGAAGCGTGCGCCATGATGCGTCGTCTCGCGATCGGCGTCCTGCTGATTCTGGGCCTGGCGCCTTCCGCGTGGGCGGCCGAGTCGGCCGGACCCGAACGCTGCGCCGCGACTCCCGCCATGGCCGCGGCGCTCGCGCGTCTCGCCAGGCCGCATGCGGGTCTGATGATCGCCGCCCATCGCGGCGGCCACAGCCGTGCGCCGGAGAACAGCCTGGCGGCTATCGAGGCGGCGATCGCCGAGGGCGCCGACGTCGTCGAGATCGACGTCGCCGTGACGTCCGATGGAACGCCCGTGCTGATGCACGACCGAGCCGTCGATCGGACCACGACGGGGCTAGGTCTCGTCGAGGCAAAGACCGCCTGGGAGGTCGCCGCGCTGCGCCTCAAGCGGCGTGACGGCGGGGCCAGCGACGAGGCGCCGCCGACTCTGGCGCGGGCGCTCGCCCTGGCCTGCGGCCGCATCCTGGTTGATCTCGATCTGAAGAGCGATCGCCTCGGCCCGATCGTCGAGGCGGTCAATGCGTCTGGCATGCGCGCCACCAGCCTCTATTTCGACAGCGACCCGGCGGTCCTGGCGCGCGTAAGGGCGCTGGATCCGGCGACGCGCCTGATGGTTCGGTTGACGACGGATCTGTCGCTGCCTCAACTGCTGGCGATCACTGGCCCCGTTCAGGTGGTGCACGCGGACACCGAAAGCCTGACGCCGGCGGCCCGCGGTGCGATCACCGAACTTGGTCTCAGGATCTGGCTCAACAGCCTGGGAGAAGCCGACCAGCGCTTGGCCAGGGGCGACGACAGGGGCGTTGAGGACCTGCTCTCGGCGGGGGGCTCGGTGTTGCAGACCGACGAGGTCTCCGCGCTCGTCGCCCTGCGTCGGGCATGGGCTCGCGCCGCGAGGCGTCCCCGCGGCTGAGGTCGCGCGCCGGCTCAACGCCGTCGCCTGCGACGATCTCGCGACGACCTCGGGCCTGGCGAAGCCGGACTGTCACAATAGACGGCTAGTCAGTCTCCGAACCAAGGCGGCGCCTGCGCCGGGGTTAGCGCGATAGTCAGTCAGCGGATTACGAATGAGCAGCGCCGACGGCGATAGGACACGGTGGTTCCTGCGGAATATCCTTCCGCACGAGCCGGCGCTGCGAGGCTGGCTGTCGCGCGGCGCCCTGCCTGGCGTCGACGTCGACGACATCATCCAGGAAGCCTATTCGATCCTGGCCGAGCTGGAGTCGGTCGACGGCATCCGTCATCCTCGCGCCTATCTGTTCCAGGTCGCCAGATCGATCATCACGCGCCATGTCCGCCGCGCCCGGATCGTGCCGATCCACGCGGTCGAGGACCTCGAGCGCCTGGATCCGCTGGATGAGGAAGCTTCGCCCGAACAGCGAACGATCGACCGTGACGAGCTTCGTCATTTGGCCCGGGCGATCGCCGCCATGCCCCTCAAGACTCAGCAGGCTTTCGTGCTGCGTCGCGTTCGGGGGCTGTCCCAGCGCGAGGTGGCGGCGCATATGCGGATTTCGGAAAACACCGTCGAGACGCACATCTCCCGCGGCGTGCTTTTCTTGATTGATTGGTTCGGGCGTAGCGGAAACAAGCGGTCCCAAACCTCTAAGACGACGAACCGGGAGAACGCCTCGAGACATGGCCGTGCGAGAAACCCATCGCGACATTGACCGCGCGGCGTCCGCATGGGCGGCGCGGCAGGATCGCGGACCGCTCTCGCCGGACGAGGCCGCCGCGTTGGAGGCTTGGCTGCGCGGCGATCCCCGCCGCCGGGGCGCGCTGCTGCGCGCGCGGGCGGTTTCGCTGCTCAGCGAGTCGGCTCGGGCTCTGGGTCCCGATTTTGATCCCGAGACCTTCGCCGAGCCTCGGCGCCCACGCCTGTCGCGGCGCGGGGTGCTGACCTGGTCCGGCGCGGCCGTGGCCGCGGCCTCGCTGGCGGCCGTGGGCGTCGCCACCTCCGCCGCCGGCGCGGTGATCAGCACCGAGCGCGGCGAAATCCGTCTTGTCCCGCTGAAGGATGGCTCGACGGTGCTGTTGAACACCGAGAGCCGCATCCGCGTGCGCTACGACGAGGGGCGCCGCGAGGTCACCCTGCTCAAGGGCGAGGCCTATTTCTCGGTGGCCCGTGACGAACGGCGTCCCTTCGTCGTCGAGGTGGACGGGCGCCGGCTGCGGACGACCCAGGCGGGCTTCCGCGTCCGCAAGCTCGAGAATGATCCGGTCGACCTGCTGGTAAGCCAGGGACGGGTCGATGTCTCCGCCGCCCCGCTCTTTGGGGCTGGCAAGGTTCTGGCGGTCAGCGCCAACACCCGTCTGGCCTTGGCTGACGCCGTCCATCGCTCCGCCGAACGGCCTCGCCCGATCGCGCCCGAGGCGGTCACCCGCGACCTGGCTTGGCGCGACGGCAAACTGGCCTTCGAGGGGGAGACCTTGGCGCAGGCCGCCTCGGCCTTCGCCCGCTACAGCGACACGCGGATCGAGATCCGCGATCCGGATCTGGCGCGCGAGGCCGTCACGGGGCTCTTCGCCGCCAGCGACCCGGTCGGCTTCAGCCGCGCCGTGGCCCAGGTGTTCGACGCTCGCCTGCAAAGAGACGGCGACACGGTTGTGGTGAGCCGCGGCGCGCAACCTCCTGCTGCAGCGCAATAAGAAGTTTTTGCAACATATAGCGGAAGGGGGCGGGACGACGGCTCTCAACCCGCAACGTCGCGAGCAATGCGATGCTTGGGGGTCGTACAGCCAATGATTTCTCGTTCTTCCCTTCTGGCCTGCGGGGCGTCGCTGGTCGCCATGGCGATCGCCGCGCCAGCTTTCGCGCAGGACCGCGTCTTTGATGTCCCCGCTCAGGCGGCCGTCCGCGCCATCCCCGAACTGGCTCGCCAAGGCCAGGTGCAGATCATCGCTCCCGCGCGCCAGCTGGAGGGCATCCAGACGCCGGCCGTGAAGGGGACGATGGACGTCCGCGCGGCCCTGCGCCGCCTGATCGCCGGCACGCCGCTGCAGATCGATACCGACGACGGCCAGATCATCACTTTGCGCTCGACCGCGAGCGCCTCGCGCCCCCAGTCCGGAGTCGGTAGCGGCAACGTTCGAGGCCGCGTCCTCAACACCGCCACCGGCGAATATGTCCGCAACGCCGAGATCCGCGTCGAGGGCGCCCCGATCGTCGCCTATTCCGAGGACGACGGCGAGTTCCGCCTGACGGGCGTCCCGTCCGGCGACGTGACGATCAAGGTCAAGTACGCGGGTCTGCAGGAGGCGACGCTGGTCGTCTCGGTCGCTCCGAACCAGACCGCCGCCCTGGACGTCTCGCTGAGCCCGCTCTCCAGCCTGGACCAGGTCGAGGCCGTGACCATCACCGCTAAGCGCGAGGGCCAAGCCGCCGCGATCATGGAGCGCCGCGCCTCGACCAACGCCAAGACCGTGGTCGCGGCCGACAACTTCGGCGCCCTGACCATGGGCGACGTCGGCGAGTTCATGAAGAACATGCCGGGCGTCTCGCTGGACTACACCGAGGTCGACGCCACCGCTGTGCGCATTGGCGGCCTGGATCCGAAGTACTCGACCTTCACCACCGACGGCGCCCGCATGGCGACCGCGACCTCGAACAACAACAGCGGCCGCCAGAACTCGTTCGAGCAGATGTCGATCACCGGCGTCGACTCGATCGAGCTGAACAACACCCTGCAGGCCAGCATGGACGCCGACAGCCCCGGCGGCGCGATCAACCTGCGCAGCAAATACGCCTTCCAGCGCACCAGCCGCCTGCTGCGCTTCCAGGTCGGCGGCGTCGGCACGTCGGACAGCGAACTGTCGCGGAAGTATCTGCCCGACGACAAGAAGCACTCGACGATCTTCCCGTCGGGGCAAGTCGGCTATGCCGACGTGTTCCTGGACGGTCGGCTAGGGATTGCCTTCAACGCCAGCTACAACGCCAACTATGTCCAGCAGGACCGCATCCAGACCGACTGGTCCTATCTCGCCAGCGGCCGGGTCATTCCCTACCAGGTGATGTGGCGTCCGGGTCCGAAGCTGACCCACCGCAAGGCCGCCAATCTCAGCGTCGACTACAAGCTGAGCGATCAGTGGGCCCTCTCGCTGCGCTCGACCTATTCGTTCTACGACGTCGAGTACTTCAACCAGTACACCTACCTGATCTTCGGTACGACGACGACGTCGCAGACCACGGCGGACTCGACCCCGACCCACATCGTGGTCAATCCGAACGGGACCAACACCCGCCTGCACACCCAGTACTCGCACCGCTACGCCGGCACGCCCTCGTGGCTGTTCACGCCGAAGCTGGAATATCGGGGAGACACCTGGGAAGCTCTGCTACGCGGCAGCTACTCGAGCTCGGAGTTCAATTTCCGGGACAATTCGAAGGGCTTCTTCCAGCGGACGGACGACTACCTGACGCGCATCGGCTTCACGCTGGATCGCGCCTCGGAAGACTCCAACCAGTGGACCCTGCGCCAGACCGCCGGCCGCCCCTGGGGCGACCCGATCAGCTTCAATCGCGACGACGACATCGGCAACAACATCCGCACGTCCGAGTCCGACGCGCAAAACCAGATGTACGGCCTGAACTTCGACCTGAAGAAGAAGCTGAACATCGGCGACGTGCAGCTGAAGGTCCTGGCCGGCGCGGCCTATCGCACCAATGTCTGGAAGACCAATGAGGGCTCCTATCAGCAGTTCCAGTATGTCGGCCCGACCGGCGACCTGACCCAGAAGGCGCCGGAAGCCGTCATCCCCTGGACCCAGAACTACCAGTTCAAGATCCTGGGCTTCGACGCCGGCAATCTGAACGACCAGAACTGGCGCGCGGACAGCAACTACGCCGTCTACGACATCTACAAGGCTCATCCGGAGTACTTCGTCCCGGACACCGTCGGCAACCTGAAGCGCCGCCTGGACAACAACAAGAAGGTCGGCGAGGAAATCAACGCCGCCTATTTCGAGGTCCAGCCGCGCATCGGCAAGGCCTCGTTCGATCTTGGCTTGCGCTACGAGAAGACCAAGACCGACGCCCGGGTCGCCGACATCCGGCCGGCCAAGGAAGTGACCGCCGCCGGCCTCTCGACCAGCACGGTTCCGGGCCTGCTCTACCAGTATCGCAACGGCGCCTATTCGACTCGTCACGGCGAGTATGACGACTGGTTCTGGAGCGGCGGCGCCAAGTATGACTTCACCCGGAAGCTGGTCGGCCAGCTGGCCTTTAGCCAGTCGATCCTGCGGCCCGACTACGGCAATCTGGGCGGCGTGGTGTCGGTCAATGACGACACCCTGATCGTCTCGGTGCCCAACCCGCTGCTGAAGCCCGAGCACTCGACCAAGTACTTCGCCAGCCTGCAGTACTATCTCGAGCCGTCGGGCGTGATCGGGATTTCGGCCTACAAGCTGGACGTCAAGGACATGCAGGTCACTGGCGTGACGGTGAACCCCGAGGACGTCGGCTACAACCCCGCCGACTACGCCGGCTATGCGTTCCGCAGCGCCCAGAATCTGCCCGGGACCAACACCAACAACGGCCTGACGCTGGAATATGACCAGCAGCTGACCTTCCTGCCCGGCGCCCTGCGGGGCCTCGGTCTGCGGGCCTCGATCACCAAGATCGATCCGGACGGCGAGCGCGTCAGCCTGCCCAAGACCTCGGGCAACTGGGGCCTGCGCTACAGCTACGGCAAGTTCGACGTCCAGCTGACCGGCAACGCTCAATCCAAGTACCGGACCAGCGCGCTGAGCAACACGCCGACCACGGCCAATAACGGCGTCCTCTACCACGCCGCGCGCGAGCTCTGGAACGTCAGCGCCAGCTACAAGATCAACAAGCAGTTCGAGGTCATGCTGGCCGGCCGCAACATCTTCAACGCGCCGGACGTGATCTACTCGAACGTCCGCAGCCGGGTGCAGCAGTACAGCATCTATGGCTCGATGTGGAACATCGGCGTCAAGGGCACCTTCTAGACTTCCCCGACCGACTTCCCTCCCGCGGCTTGCCGGCCGCGGGAGTTTTCTTTTGCGGAGAACCTTCCCATGGCTTCAAGGATCGATCGTCGCAGCCTGATCGCCGGGGGTCTCGGCCTGGCCGGCCTGATCCTGCCCGCCGGTCAGGCGCTGGCCCGGCAGATGCTGGGCGCGACCGGCTTCACCCACAATGTCGCCAGCGGCGAGCCCGCCGCCGACTCCATGTTGCTGTGGACGCGCTATGTCCCCGCGACGGACACGAATGTCGTCCGGCTCGAGGTCGAGATCGCCTTGGACCCGGTCTTCGCCAAGGTGGTGTCGGGCGGGGCCGTGCGCACCGGCGCCTACCGCGACTGGACCGCCAAGGTGACGGTCGACGGGCTGAAGCCGGCGACGGTTTATTGGTATCGCTTCGTGGCGCCGGACGGCGCCAAGTCACCGGTGGGGCGCACCAAGACCTTGCCCCAAGGGCCGGTGAGCCGCTTCGGCTTGGCGGTCTTCTCGTGCTCGAACCTGCCCTACGGCTGGTTCAACGCCTACGCCCACGCCGCCGCGCGTCCGGATCTGGATCTGTGGTTGCACACCGGCGACTACCTCTACGAATACGGCTCGGTCTCCATCAAGCCGGCCGATCTCGTGGCCGGCCGGCTGCCCGAGCCCTCGACCGAGATCCTGGCCATCGCCGACTATCGTCTGCGCTTCGCTAGCTATCGGGCCGATCCCGACCTGCAGCGCCTGCACCAGATGGCGCCGATGGTCGCGCTGTGGGACGACCACGAGTCGTCCAACGATAGCTGGGAGGGCGGCGCCCAGAACCATCAGCCGGACAAGGAAGGCGACTGGAACCTCCGCCGCGCCGCCGCCATGCAGGTCTATCGCGAGTGGATGCCGGTCTCCGACGAGCCCTGGAAGGCCTATCCGATCGGGACGCTGGCGACGCTCTATCGCACGGAGTCGCGGCTCCTGGCTCGAACCAAGCCCGTCGACATCGACGCGACCTTCAAGGCCGCAGATCCGGACGCCGCCTTGAAGGCGTTCCGCGACGGGGTCTGGCGAGATCCCTCGGCGACCATGATGGGCTCGACCCAGGAGAGCTGGCTGGCCCACCAGATGAAGACCAACCCCGGTTGGCAGCTGGTCGGCATGGGCACCATCCTGGGCCGGACGGTCATGCCCAAGGACGCCGTGGACTGGCTGCGCCCGACCGTGTCGGACAAGAAGGCGGCCGGCTATCGCAACGACATCCGCGCCGCCGCTCAGGGCCTGCCAATGTGGATGGACCGCTGGGACGGCTATCCCGCCGCCCGCTCACGCCTGCTGAAGTCGGCCCAGGCCGCCGACGCCGACCTCGTCATGTTGTCCGGAGACAGTCACAACGCTTGGGCCTTCGGCCTGATCGAGGACGGCCACCCCGCCGGCGTCGAGTTCGCCGGCCACAGCGTCACCTCGAATGGCCTGGAGGGCGATATGGGCGCCGACCCCGGCGTCGTCGCGCGCGGCTTCATGGCCGCCAACCCCGAGATGAAGTGGGCGGACACCAGCCAGCGTGGTTACATGATGATCGACATCGCCCAGAAGCGCGTGACGGGTGAGTGGCTGTTCCTGAAGACAATCAAGGAACGCGACGCCACGCTGGCTGGAACCCATAGGATGTCGGTCGAGCGCGGGCGAAAGGCGTTCAGCGCCTAGACTGAGCCGCGAGCGCGGGGACCGCGCCGATCAGCATTGTCCCGACGATTGATCATCACGGGGCTTGTTAGGAAAGAAGATTGGCGGATGGCTAGCGCCATCCGCCTGGCGCGCGGTGGGGAGGTTAGAACGACTTCTTGACGCCGATCTCGAACGGGCGGCCCAGCGGGTTGCTCGTCCGCGGATCGTAGCCGAATTTCTCCTGACTGATGGCGCGGGGACAGTCTCGCATTGCGAGGCGGTCGCTGTTCACAAACAGTGAGCCGCCACCGCGCGCTCTGTTCCGCGCCGCCTCTCCTGGCGGAAAGAGGGTGTCCGCTTGCTGGTGCCTTAATGATTGGATTTATTGCAGTTTCGGCTCGTAGGCCTACATTTTTACCCACATCTCTGAGCGGGCATTGGTGGAGTGATTTGATCTGCAGATCGGCGAAGAGCCGTCTCAAACGGCCTGGACGAGCCTCGTCTAGCGGACCTCAGCACTTGGTCGAACGCGGCGAGGCGGTCGATGTCGGCATCGCGTCCCACAGTCTCGGCTTGCTCTAGGTCGTCCGCAGCGGCCTCCGTGTCGTTGGCGCGCTAAACGGAGCTGCCGAAATCTGATCGAGACCGAGCGCCAACACTCCAATTAGCGACGGGGCGCGTCCAAGAACTCTGCTGAGTTCGTGTTCCGGTAGAGTTTCCCTGCGTGCATTTCGTCACAATTCGATCAGACGCGTGCGATATTCTTTTTAACTGAACTCTACCGCAATGCTGTGGCGGCGCCTGCCATTAGGGCGAAAATGTCCGCCGAACGCGCAAAATTAGCCTTGCGTGGAAAAAAGGTTGGTTAACAACCCCTGCGAGCGGTTGTTCGGCGAGCGCCGATTTAGTAAAGGCTTTCTAAATCATCGGGCAAAGACCCGAACGCATAGACTGGTGGGGACCACGTGCTGATCGTATCTAATCCGACAGCGGAGCAGCTACCGTGCGCCGTGCAAGCGTCACCGGTTGCGAAAGATCCGCTCAAGCGAACGATGGATATCCTGGTGGCGGGCGGCGCTCTGCTGTTCTTCGCGCCACTGCTGGCGCTCGTCGCCATGCTGATTAAGCTGGAGTCGCCAGGCCCCGTGCTTTTCCGCCAATCGCGCGGTGGGCTGAACGGTCAGGCCTTCACGATCTTCAAGTTCCGCTCGATGCGCTGCCAGGAAAACGGCTCGAACGTCGTTCAGGCCAAGCGCGACGATGACCGCATCACCACGGTCGGCCGCATCCTGCGCAAAACCAGCATCGATGAATTGCCGCAGCTGCTGAACGTGCTGAAGGGCGACATGTCCATCGTCGGCCCGCGCCCGCATGCGCTGGCGCATGACGAGCAATACGGCGCCAAGATTGCGAACTACCATCTGCGTTTTCGCGCCCGTCCCGGTTTGACGGGACTGGCCCAGATCAAGGGCCTCCGTGGCGGTACTAACGAAGTCGAGGCCATGGCGGCCCGGATCGACGCCGATAACGAATATATCGAGCGTTGGACCTTGAGCGGCGACATCAAGATCCTCTTGATGACGGTGCCGCATCTCCTGATGGCCGAGAACGCCTACTAGGTGTTGAGCTGTGGCGGGACGGCGTCCCGCCATGGTCGGGGGAATTCCATGCAAAGCGTTTTAGTCACCGGCGGAGCGGGCTATGTCGGCTCGCACTGCTGTCTGGCCCTGGCCGAGGCCGGATTCCGGCCGGTCGTGTTCGACGACCTGTCGAACGGTCACCGCCAGCACGTCCAGTGGGGGCCACTGGAGATTGGCGACATCCGCGACGCGGCTCGCCTGGACGCGGTGTTCGCTGAATATGCGCCCGTCGCTGTCCTGCACTTCGCCGCGCGTATCGAGGTTGGAGAGTCGGTGAAGAACCCCGGCACCTTCTTCGACAACAATGTCGGCGGCGCCATAACCCTGATCGAGGCGGCCCGCCGAGCTGGGGTCAATGCGATGGTGTTCTCCTCGACCTGCGCCACTTTCGGCGACCCCGTGACCCTGCCGATGGCCGAGGATCACCCTCAAGCGCCGTTGAACCCCTATGGTCGTAGCAAGCTGATGGTCGAGCAGGCCTTGGCCGACTACGACCGTTATGTCGGTTTCCGAAGCGCGGTCATGCGCTACTTCAACGCCGCCGGCGCCGACCCCAAGGGCCGCATCGGCGAATGGCACGAACCCGAGACCCACGCCATCCCGCTGGCGATCCAAGTCGCTCTTGGTCAGCGCGCGAATTTCACGATCTTCGGCGACGACTATGATACCCGCGACGGCACGGCCGTGCGCGACTATGTCCACGTACTGGACCTCGCCGACGCCCACGTGGCGGCCTTGAAGCGTCTTCTGGCCGGCGGATCGTCCGAAGCCTTCAATCTGGGCACCGGGACCGGGACTACGGTGAGGGAATTGATCGACGGCGTCGGCCGAGCCGCCGGCAAGCCGCTCACAACGCAGCTGGCCGCTCGTCGCCCAGGCGACGCGCCGACCCTCGTCGGCGACAACGCCAAGGCGCGGCAAATGTTGGGCTGGAAGCCGTCGCGCCATCTTGACGTCATCCTAACCAGTGCTTGGCGTTGGCACGAGGCTCAAGCGGGTCGCGCTCAATGACGGCAGCAACAAGAGACTTCGCTTTTTACCTCCACAAAGTGAGCGTCAGCGCACCGCGCCGCTCAACCGATATCAGGAAGCATCAATGCGCGTAGCGATGATTGGCACGGGTTATGTGGGCCTGGTGTCTGGGGCGTGTTTCGCCGACTTCGGTCACGTGGTGACGTGCATCGACAAGGATCCGAGCAAGATCGAGCGGCTGGAGAAGGGCGAGATCCCGATCTTCGAGCCGGGGCTGGACGACCTGGTCGCCCGTAACGTCCGTGAGGGCCGGCTGTTCTTCACCCTGGATGGCGCCCAGGCGATCAAGGAGGCCGACGCGGTGTTCATCGCCGTCGGCACACCGACGCGTCGTGGCGACGGTCACGCTGATCTCTCCTACGTCTACGCGGCGGCCGAGGAGATCGCCGGGCTGATCGACGGCTTCACGGTGGTGGTGACCAAGTCGACCGTGCCGGTGGGCACCGGCGACGAGGTCGAGGCGATCATCCGCAAGACCAATCCGAACGCCCAGTTCGCGGTGGTCTCGAACCCCGAGTTCCTGCGCGAGGGGGCGGCGATCGAGGACTTCAAGCGCCCCGACCGCGTCGTGGTCGGCACCGAGGATGAGCGGGCCCAGGCGGTGATGCGCGACCTCTACCGTCCGCTGAGCCTCAACGAGACGCCGATCGTCTTCACTGGCCGTCGCACCAGCGAGCTGATCAAGTACGCGGCCAACGCGTTCCTGGCGATGAAGATCACCTTCATCAACGAGATGGCCGACCTCTGCGAGAAGGTCGGGGCGGATGTCCAGTCGGTGGCCAAGGGCATTGGTCTCGACAAGCGGATCGGCAGCAAGTTCCTCAACGCCGGTCCCGGCTACGGCGGCAGCTGCTTCCCCAAGGACACCATCGCCCTGGTCAAGACCGCCCAGGATTATGGCGCGCCGACCAGGCTGATCGAGACCACGGTCGAGGTCAACGACGCCCGCAAGAAGGCCATGGCCGACAAGGTCGCCGCGGCGATCGGCTCCAAGGACCTCGCCGGCAAGACGATCGGCGTCCTGGGCCTGACCTTCAAGCCCAACACCGACGACATGCGCGACGCCCCCAGCCTGGACATCATCCCGGCCCTGCAGGCCCTGGGCGCCCAGGTCCAGGCCTTCGATCCGGAAGGCCGCCACGAGGCCGAGAAGCTGCTCACCGCCATCGACTTCAAGGCCGGCGCCTATGAGGCCGCCGAGGGCGCGGACGCCCTGGTCATCCTGACCGAGTGGGACCAGTTCCGGGCCCTGGATCTCGACCGCGTCAAGCTGCTGATGAAGGCTCCGGTCGTGGTCGACCTGCGCAACGTCTACAAGCCCGCCGAGATGGTCCGTCACGGCTTCACCTACGCCAGCATCGGGCGCGCCTGAGCCTATCCATCAGGCTGCCTACCGGGAAATTCTGGGAGTACTAACGTGACCAACGTGATTGTCTTTGGCTCGAGCGGCTTCATAGGAACGCGTTTGGTCAGGCGGCTGGCCGGGCAAGGTCAGAATGTCGTCGCCATCGACATTCTGCCCCCGCGCGAAGCTCTGCCGGGCGTACGCTACATCTCTCACGATGTCCGTGAGCCCGTGCCTGCGGCTTTCGGCTTGGAAGACGCCATGATCTACAATCTGGCGGCTGTTCACCGCACGCCGGGGCACCCTGCTCACGAGTATTACGATACCAATATCTTCGGGGCGCTGAACGCCACGCAGTTCGCGGAAGCCATCGGCGCTAGGAAGCTCGTGTTCACGAGCTCGATTTCGGTCTACGGCCCCCGCGAGGACGTCGTTGACGAAAGCACGCCTCCCGCCCCCACGTCCGACTATGGGCGCTCAAAGCTGATGGCTGAGGCCATCCACCGGCGGTGGGCCAGCGCGGCGCATGATCGACGGCTCGTGATCGTTCGGCCGGGCGTGGTTTTCGGACCGGGCGAGCGGGGCAACTACTCGAACCTCGCCGGAGCGCTAAAGCGCGGTCTCTTCGCCTATCCAGGCCGCAAGAACACGATCAAGAGCGGCGGCTATGTCGACGAGTTGCTGAGCGCGCTCGACTTTGTCGTTTCCCGCGACATGCCCGAAGTCACGTTCAACTTCGCGTACCCGGATGAGAGCACGACCGAGGACATCGTGAAGGCTTTCGGCCGCGTCTCTACGGTGAAGACCAATTACCCCGTCGTTCCAATCGCGCCCCTGCTTGGCGTCGCCTGGTGTTTCGAGTTTGTCGCGCGCCTGGGCTTCAAGACGCCCATCCACCGCGAGCGCATATGGAAGCTGGTTCGGTCGACGCGCATCAAGCCCAACTGGCTGCTGACCCAAGGCTATTCGTTCGGGAGCGACGTCGAGTCGGCCTTGCGCGCCTGGTCCGAGGAAACGCGGGGAACGTTCGAGTGAGCGCGTCCGACATGACCCGCGCGGCAAGCGAGCCCGTTCAAGATGAGTTCGGCTGGCTGGCGGGCTCGTTGCTCGTTCTGAGCAACTACTATCATCCGGAGCCCACGGGCAGCGCGCCGCCGATCACGGATCTCTCGCTCTGGCTGGCCGAGAATGGGCTGCGTCCCGATGTGTTGGCCGCTCGGCCTAGCTATCCGAAGAACGCCGTCTACGAGGGCTACGAAGCCGGTCAGCGCGACCATGAGGATTTCAAGGGCGTCAACGTTCGCCGCGTGAAGTCATACATCGCCAATTCGCGAGGCATGATCGGGCGATTGCTTTCGGAGACCAGCTTCGCCGCCTCGGCGCTGTTCGCTCGCGAACGGCGCTACAAAGGCGTTATTTGCGTGTGCCCCTCCGTGTTCGTCGTCCTCGTCGCGCCGTTCTTCCGGGCGAGGGATGGCCGGGTCGTCGCGATCGTCCATGACATCCAGTCGGGATTGGCCGCTAACCTGAAGTTCGGAATGGCGGGCGGACTGACCCAACTTCTTCGGAAGCTCGAAGCCTGGGCCCTGAATCGCTGCGATCGCGTGATCGCCTTGACCCCGGGCATGGAGCGCGAGCTGCGGGAGCTGGGCGTCAAGGGGCAGATCGATATCATTCCGCCCCAGGTCAACGTCCGTGAGATCGTGCCGATGCCGCGCGCCGAGGGGCGGCCTCTTCTTGTTTACTCCGGCAATCTGGGGCGCAAGCAGGGGCTGGACCAGGTCATGGCTCTCGCCGCTGAACTTCTGAAGCGGTCGGCCGTTGTCGATATCCTCATCCGCGGCGAGGGCTCCGAGCGGAAGGCCCTTGAGGAGCAAGCCGAGAGCGAAGGCCTCACGAACGTACGCTTCGCGGATCTAGCGCCCCGTGACCAGTTGAGCGCCGCGATGGGGGCGGCAACGCTGCACCTTGTCCCGCAAAGTCCCGGCGGCGCCAACTTCGCTTTGCCGAGCAAGATCTTCTCGATCATGGCGGCTGAGCGCCCCTATATCGCGACTGCTGAGGCTGGCACTCCTCTGGCGTTGATTACTCAAGCTTCCAAAGGCGGGGTGACCATTGAGCCCAACGATGCGCCCGAGTTCGCAGATGCAGTCCAAAAGCTAATATCGGACCCTGAAGCGCTGCGCAGGATGTCTGCTTCGGGGAGGAGCTATGTCGAGAACTACGTCGACAGAGAAGTCGTATGTAGAAGAATTCTGCGTGCGACTAAAGCTTGAATATTTCAGATCATAATGGGGGATCATTTGTCTAGAGTCGCGATCGCAATTTTTGCCTTTAATAGGCCAGAAAGTCTAGAAAGGATAATTTTTAGTCTTTATGAGTGCCCTGAAATTGATGGTACCTCTGTAAATATATTCATAGATGGTCCGCGTAATGAACTTGAACGCGAGCAGGTCGCTCAGACGGCGAAGGTTGCGAGTGCTTCCAGATTTAGAAATGTGAGAATTGTCCAATCTTCCTCCAATAAGGGATTGAGAAGGTCTATATACGATGGTGTTTCTCAAATCTGCGAGGAGTTTGGCCGCGTAATTGTTCTGGAAGATGATCTTGTATTGTCCCCGTACGCACTTGAATATTTCATAGGTGGGCTCGACCGATTTGAGAAGAATGATCGAGTGTGGAGTATTTGTGGGTACACTTACGAACATCCCCGCCTGAGCAAAACTAACCGTGCGTTCTTTCTCCCGTTCGCTCATCCCTGGGGGTGGGCAACTTGGGCTAGGGCTTGGCGGAGGTTCGAGTTTGATCAGCCATTGGTGTCTAGTCAGGTTCTTGGCACGGCTGAGTTTAGAAGATTCTTTGATGTCGGAGGACTAAGCCGGGCAACGGACCTGCTTGACTTGGCGCAGCGGGGCAAGGTGGATAGTTGGTTTATACGTTGGCACTGGAAGATATTTCGAGAAGGGGGGGTGTCGCTCTTTCCTTCTAGACGATTCGTAGTCAATAGAGGCGTTTCTGAGGGGGGGACGCATGCTGGGACTTTGAATCCCTACCGATTACTTGCGGGAAGTCCCGATCCATCTGGTGAGATGCCTATTAGTTGGCCGGATGAGATTACGCCAGACTTTGAAGCTCTGAGCTTGATGAGGCGGAGTAGGGATGCATCTGTCCAACGCTTCATTGCTTGGGCGGGGAGAATTAAAAGATTGTACCTCAAGAGGTAATTTGTATTTCGGAGGCGTAAATGTATATTTTGCGGAGGGTTTATAGTGCGGTAGCGCGAGCGGTGGCCGTAAGAAAAAATGTCCACATAGGAAGTAATTTTAAAATTGGAATGTTTAGCTTTGTTAACTCTTCGGCCAGTCTTCATATTGGCCACGAGGTTTCTATCGGCGCTAATGTTTGGATCTCTTGCAATGGTTATATCGGAAATGGAGTTTTAATTTCCAGCCAAGTTGGGATAGTGAGTAAATATGAGCACGACATGTATTCTGTTGGCGTGCCAATATCTCGCGCGCCAACACTTGGAGATCCAGGTTGGCGCAATATAAATAAATCTGACTATATTCATATTGAGGATGATGTTTGGATTGGGTTTAATGTTACCATTTTAAGTGGTGTTCGTATTGGCCGAGGCGCTGTCGTGGCCGCCGGCGCTGTCGTGGTGCGCGATGTGGGGGCCTACCAGATTGTGGCCGGTAATCCGGCAAGAGTTATTGGCGAGCGGCTGAACGAAGAACTGCGTATCCAGCATGAAGCCGCGTTGCGAGTGCGTTGGTTAAATATAGATCGCAGTGACGAGATTGGGTGACGCCTGTCATATTGATCAAGTAGCTTCTACCTGATCGTTGGTGGGCCCATTCGGTGTTCAGGTTGGAATTTTTTGTCTATCTGGCGGAACTGCGAGGTCGCGTCCGCCTAGAGCTTCCGCTATGACGCACTTACGCAAGCGGAATAGCTGTGTTTTGAAGGTGGGGATCTAATGACGGTTAAAAGCAATGGTAAGGTTGCGCTCATCACAGGCGTGACCGGGCAAGATGGCGCGTATCTGTCGGAGCTGCTGCTCTCGAAGGGCTATACGGTCCACGGATTGAAGCGGCGGTCGTCGTCGTTCAACACCGGTCGGATTGAGCATCTCTATCAAGACCCGCACGAAGCCGATCCGCGCTTCATCCTGCACTACGGCGACATGACCGACAGCACGAACCTGATCCGGATCGTGCAGCAGACCCAGCCCGACGAGATCTACAACCTGGCGGCCCAGAGCCACGTCCAGGTCAGCTTCGAGACCCCAGAATACACCAGCAACGCCGACGGCACGGGCACGCTGCGCCTGCTGGAAGCCATCCGCATCCTGGGCCTCGAAAAGAAGACCAAGTTCTACCAGGCCTCGACCTCGGAGCTGTACGGCCTGGTGCAGGAAGTGCCGCAAAGCGAAAAGACGCCGTTCTATCCGCGCAGCCCGTACGCCGCAGCAAAGCTCTACAGCTACTGGATCGTGGTCAACTACCGCGAGGCCTACGGCATTCACGCCAGCAACGGCATCTTGTTCAACCATGAGAGCCCGCTGCGGGGCGAGACGTTCGTTACCCGCAAGATCACCCGCGCTGTCGCGGCCATCAAACAGGGCTTCCAGGACAAACTCTATCTGGGCAACCTCGACGCCAAGCGCGACTGGGGCCACGCCCGCGAATACGTCCGCGGCATGTGGCTGATGCTGCAGCAGGAAACGGCCGACGACTACGTCCTGGCCACCGGCGAAACCACCCTGGTTCGCGACTTCGTGACCAAGGCCTTCTCGGAAGTCGGCATCACGATCAACTGGTCGGGAACCGGCGTCGACGAGAAGGGTGCCTGCGCCGAGACCGGCAAGGTGCTGGTCGAGGTCGATCCGCGCTACTTCCGCCCGACCGAAGTCGAGCTGCTGATCGGCGACCCGACCAAGGCCAAGACCAAGCTCGGCTGGGTGCACGAGACCAAGTGGGAGCAGCTCTGCGCCGAAATGGTCGCCGCCGACATGATCAATGTCGCCCGGGAGAAGCGTCGCAATGCCGAATGACGTGATCTTTCCTCTCGAGGGCAAGCGCGTCTGGGTTGCCGGCCATCGTGGAATGGTCGGCTCCGCCATCGTGCGGCGCCTCGCCTCCGAGGGCTGCGAAGTCCTGATCGCCGGCCGCGATGTCCTCGACCTCGAGCGCCAGAGCGCGGTCGAGGCCTGGATGGCCAAGGAAAGGCCGGACGCCATCTTCATGGCCGCGGCCAAGGTCGGCGGCATCCTGGCCAACGACACGTATCCCGCCGACTTCCTTTACAACAACCTGGTCATCGAGACGAACATCGTCGATGCCGCTTGGCGCAACGGCGTCGGCAAGGTGCTGTTCCTCGGCTCGTCGTGCATCTATCCGAAGTTCGCGCCTCAGCCGATCATGGAAGACGCCCTGCTCACCGGCCCGCTGGAGCCGACCAACGAGTGGTACGCTATCGCCAAGATCGCCGGCATCAAGCTGGCTCAGGCCTATCGCAAGCAACATGGCTGCGACTTCATCAGCGCCATGCCGACCAATCTGTATGGGATCGGCGACAACTTCGACCTGAACAGCAGCCACGTAATGCCGGCCCTGATCCGCAAGGCACACGAGGCCAAGCAGGCCGGTGCCGACAGCATCACGATCTGGGGCACCGGTACGCCACGCCGCGAGTTCCTGAACGCCGATGACTGCGCCGACGCCTGCGTGTTCCTGATGAAGACCTATTCGGACTTCGAGCACGTGAATGTTGGCTCGGGCGAGGACATAACGATCCTCGACCTCGCGTGTTTGGTATGTGAGGTGGTTGGTTTTGACGGCAAAGTTGTCACGGATATTTCGAAACCGGACGGCACGCCGCGCAAGCTTATGAGTGCTAGTAAATTGCAGTCAATGTCATGGCGTCCGAGTATATCTCTAAGGGATGGCATTGCTGATGCTTATAGGTACTACTTGTCGACTTGTGGGCAGAGGTCCGCGTGACTGTTCGAGTTCCTTCGTTTTCGATTTTGGTTCCGGCATATGAGCGTGCGGAAGCGCTTGCTCTAACGCTTGGGAAGTTGGAGCCCTACGCAAGTGAGGACTGCGAAGTCGTCGTAGTTGACGACTATTCTCAGTCGAGCGAAGTGCGCGATGCGGTTAGAGATTTCCCGTTTGTGCGATACATTCGCGCTCCAAAAAATCTGGGAGTAATTGGTGCTCGGAACTTCGGCTACGGGCATTTACTCGGAGATATTATCATTAATCTTGATGATGATAGCTATCCGGTGGTTGGGAATTTCCTGGAGCGCATCAAAGAAAAGTTTCAGTCGGATGCCAATATCGGGATAGTCGGATTCAACATTCGTACCCCAGATGGTAGGCTCACGTGGCGACTAGACAGCAAATTGCGGGAGGTTAGGGCCTACGTCGGATGCGGTAATGCGTGGAGCAGAGATTTATATCAGAAGGTCGGCGGGTATTCGGATCTGTTCTTCCGGCAAGGGGAGGAACTTGAGCATTGCATGCGCGCTATTGACGCCGGGTTTGTAATTGCACCAATGCCTGATTTAATTGTTCAGCATGACCAGAGTCCGATAAATCGAAATATTCCCAAGCATAATGCTCACGAGCTTGCGAATCACCTCAAGAGATCAGTGCTTTCGGCCCCCGCCATTTTTCTGCCGGAAGGGGTGGCGAGGTGGCTGATATTGCTTTTCGTCAGACGTAAAATTATTAATTGGCGAGAGCTTTGGCTAGAGCTTGGTCATCCAAATAGGGGGCTGCGCCAGGCGATCGCTAGGCGATCGCCAATCTCAGTCCATAGCTTTAAAAAAGTTCGTGCATTAAATCGCGCCGAAAAAATGAACGCGGCGACGATACGGACCTGAGTTTCCAGCGCAGTTGTGTCGGGGTTAGCGATACAACTCCCGTTCGCATTGCTGGTGTCCCGCTTCACGAGACATTCTGTAGTGTGAGCCGCTCACGAGCCAATTGTCGAAAAATGCACTCACTTGAGCGTTCCTCTTTCTGTCGCCGCTCAATAGTCGGAAGAGCTTACGCCAACTACGCTCCAGGCTTGGCCGAAAGATATGGAAAACCAGAAAACCGGGAAGGGCGAGGGCTCGGCGAAGTAGAAGTTCGGCAGGACCCCAGCCTCTAAGATTGTAGTAGTCCCTTCGAATAGAACTGTACTCGGCCATTTTCCTTTCCGCATGTAGCTGAGAGGCCTGACCGGCTACAACGCGGAATGCGCCCAACCGCTTTGCTGTCCACTTTCCTTTTGCGCCGGCTAGTGCTCTTAGAAAGAACGCATAATCCGTATATACTCGCAGCTTGTAGTTGTCAGGATAGGGGGACGGCCACAAGAATGACTTCATGTAAACAGTTTCGGAGTAAAGCTGTCTATAGTATAACTCGTGATAAGGGCGTGAAAGCCCCCTTATAGTCGGGCCCACGTAGAGCTCTCTACGCTCAGAATTAAAGGCGAAATTATCTGAATAGACGTAATCGATCTCATGTGATGATAAAATTTGCCGAGCTTCGGAAAATGCGCCAGGCATGACAATGTCATCTGCGTTCAGCCAGTAAAAGACATCGCCTGTCGCGACGCTGCCGGCACGTTCTATGGCGTGAAACTGCCCTTTGTCAGGGCCAGTTAGAATATTGGTTACATATGGCTCAAACTGTGCCGCAATCAAAAGGGTCTCGTCCGTGCTGCCCCCATCTGCAATGATGATCTCGAAGTTCTCGTCGCCTTGATCGATTACGGACTGCAATGTCTCTGCGAGGGTCTTTCCAGCGTTGAACGTTGGGCAAAGAACGGAAATTTTCATTGTTAAAGCAAAATCCTGTTCATCCGGTCCTGGGCGCGGCCAAGAGAGCTCTTGGGCCGAAGGCATTCTTTATCATCTCGTCGACGCTATCGCGCGCCTTGTGGGCTTTCTACACTATATATCTCGCAACCGTACTCGGGCAATCGGTCTACGGCGAGTTCATATTTCTACAGATAACCGCAGCATTTGCTGGTCAAATTCTAGTTGGTTCATTTTTGAACATCAGCGCTTTCGAGATGTCAGCGGCGCCAGATTTTGACGCGGCTCTAAAAATATTCCTGCGTTCCAATCTGTATGTCGCCATGCTGGGCGCCGCGACGGTACCTATAATAATTCTGTGCCAGATATTACACCTTATGCCCGGAAGCTATCTAACAGCTGTCGCTATTGCGGCACTAACTGTTGCGACAGCGATGGGGGGGCAAGTGGTTGCTTTTGCCTGCTCACAGAATGCTTATAGGATTGCCGCATCACTAGGCGTGACATCGCTCGCGCTCTATGTCGGGGGGTGTACCTTTCTACGGAATCCTAATGCGCTATCAGTTATAGCCGCAGTCTTCCTTGCGCAAAGTGCTCCGTTTATTTTGTCCGTCTTGTGGTTGTCATCAACGGGTAGGATAGGGCTGGCCGGTTTTCTTGACCGGAGATCGTTGGGCGCGCTTTTCAGACAGCATCGTGATGCGCTTGCCACCAACCTGTCGTCTCTGCCCCAACAATTTCTTATTTGGATAATGGCTCGAAATCTCATGAGCTTCGGCGGTCCCGCCGAATTCTCACGGTATGGAATAGCTAATCAAATAAACAATCTATTCCTGTTCTTTCCAACTTCATTCGCGCCCATGTTTATAACATGGATTGGCAAGGACGACCGGCTAGTTAGTAGGATCAGGATTTCTTTAGGAATGGCTGGAGCGTTTTCGTCATTGGGCCTCGTTGCGGCTGCAGGAGTCATGGTGGCGTTGAATGTGCATCCTGTGTACATCCCGCACGAGTTCCTTGCGGCCTCCGGGCCTATGACAATTGCACTGATTATGGCTGGCCTAGTGGCGGCACGCTCTCCTTTTGCGTGGATAAATCAGATCAACCGGGATTATCGGGCGGAATGGATAATCTCGCTTGGTACGGCTGCATGCATGGCGATAAGTTTGGTGCCAGCTTATAGCGACAACTCCGAGGCGCTTCTGTTTATAAGGACCGCGGCGGCCTTGGCGGGGTTGTGCGTAAGCATCGCGCTGTTGTTTCTATCGGCGCGCCGAAATGGTCTACGCGTTTGAGGGGAAGCTGTCGGCGGGTGAGAATGTGTAGCTCTCCCGGCGCGCTTCTGCACCTCCGTCCATGAATTGACGTGCAGTATAGGGGGAGCGGATATGGATGCTAGCTACAGCCGGGGAGACCTCAACGCACCCCGCCAACACCTGTCAGCTGCTCGACTGGTTTGGATTGATGGTCTTCGAGCGCTGTCAATATTGGCAGTGATGATGTTTCACTACTATGTGAGGTGGACTCCCCCTCTTCACGGCGAGAGTTTATATCCGTATGGGTCCGCATATGCGCACGTCGCGCCTTTTCTTTACGGATACATGGGGGTCCGCCTTTTTTTTATAATATCAGGTTTTGTAATTGCATATAGCTTGGCGCGGTCTAGCGGCATAATAGACTTTGCGGCGAGAAGATATGCGAGACTATTTCCAGCGATGCTTTTGTGCGCATCCATTACTTATGTGAGTTCTGTAACATTTCCGTATTCTATCTCGACGCCATCTCCAGGGGATTTCATTCCGTCTGTTATATTCATCGAGCCGGGTTTGATAAACAAGTTCCAGCGATTTGCTAATGTGTCGAGTATAGATGGTTCGTATTGGTCTCTTTATGTTGAAGTGAAGTTTTACTTGATAATAGCGATTTCATACTTTGCAAGCGCGAGGATGATGCCGTTAATAATATCGGCCATATCAATGATATGTGTTGTTATCTATTGCGCGGGAGTTTCATTCAGCGATACGTTTGAAAATCTGCTATTTGCTTCATCTTGGCCCTGGTTTCTGATGGGCATTGGGCTCTACGTCACGTATGGGGCGGGGAGGCGCTACCTTGGCTGGGGCCTAATATTGGTCGCGCTCATTGAGCTCGCGCTACTCTCCTTTCGCGATGGCGGTCCGTCCACCCTGCTCTTTGGCGTGGGGGGGGTAGCCCTCTTCTGGTTCGGCTTTAGAAGTGAAGCGGTGCGGCGTGTTTTGACGCTTCCCGCTCTATCGCTTATCGGGCTGGCGTCTTACCCGCTCTACCTTCTGCATCAGAATGTTGGCGTGCAGGCAATCCGTATGATGGACAGCTTGATGCCCGGAAGTCGATGGAGCGCCTTGTTTCCGGTTGTTGTATCTGTGTTCATGATCGCGGCTTCGATTGGGATTTACTTCCTCGTTGAGCGACCTGTGCAACGCGTGCTATCGAAGCCCTTGTCTCGCCTCAGCGCTTTGACGAACCGGTTTAAGGCGAGATCAGCGGGGGGGTGATGAAGTCGCCGGGAAATTGAAGAGAGTTTCGGAATGCAACCATTGTCAGTTTTGCTTGTTGCGTTCCCGGCGTTAGTATTGCTTGGCCTAGATAGTCTCGCGGTTTTCGCGGTCTGTATCCTCTATGGGGTTGGGCTGTACACTCCGCAGAATCCCCAGCGCATGAACGCTGTCTTCGGAAGTTGGCAAATCAAATTTCTTGCGGCTCTGCTTTTTGCTGTCTTGGCCAGCAATGCCGCTTATGGTAACGCAGCTCGATTTATTAAGTACTCGGCGTATTATATTGGCTTCTTTGCCGTTTACGTGGTTGCTGCTGGAGTGGATAAGTCCCGCGGGTTGCGAATATCTGTCCTTATATTTCTTTGCTATAATGTTGTATTTGGTTTTGCGCAGATTGCCATTGGGCGCCCGATATTCTATCAGCCCCCGATAGACCTAAAGCTTCTTACTGAAACTACAGCTCGATACTTTGGGCAAACCTCATGGTCGGAGGCGGGGCGGGGGATTAGGCCCAACGGTTTCTATCTATATCCAACGTCGTACGGTTTTGGCCTCGTTTTAGCAAGTAGTCTTCTTTTTCTTAACTCGAGAATATTAGCTGGAGCTAGCGGGGTCGTTTTGGGCTTCCTTAGTCTGACGCGAAATTCAGCGGTTGGCGCGTTCGCCGGCCTCGCGTTTGATCTTATATCTCGTCGCATTCGTAGGCCCCAGGTCCGTTTACTTGTCTTCATATTTGCGGCCTTAGCCATCTTCGTTGGTTACGTAGCAGTCTTCTCCACCGGCGACACAGGGAGTGCGGGCGAGTACATAGGGAAGATTTTGGGTCGTGGTAGGAGTGCTGATGAGAGCACTCTGTTTCGCGCAAAGCTTTATCAGGATACCATTATGGATTTTTATCAGAACAACGCTACGTTTCCGTTCTTTGGGTTTTCTGACGTGCGTGGTGCTACTCTGCTGGGCCAGAAGACCCTCCCCCTTGGATCCCATTCCACTTTTCTTGCGTCGTTGTATCGTTTTGGCGTTGTTGGTCTTTTCGGTTTCGTCTGTTTGCTCATTTCAATGGGTAGGACAGCAGTCAAAGCAGGGCGGGGCGGTCTCGTAGTTGCATTGCTCATGATGATGGTGACCGAGGATATTCTCATCGATCCTATAAACCTGCTTATCGCGGGGGCTGCTCTGGGGCTGTTGTCGCGAGATACGAAAAAAGTGGCGTGATATCCTTAATCGATCCTGAAATGACTGGAGCCTGCTCTCATCACGTATTGACACGTGAAGAGATCGCGGTTCCCCGATCATCAAAACCCCTATGATCCGCTCTTTCGTGAATCTCGCTCGCTTCTTATCCGTCCCTCAGGGTTCGGGCACCAGCGCCGCGTGGGCGAGAATGTCAGGAGCAGGTCAGTAGCGTTGAGGTTTAGCGACGCAGGTTGGTATCAGCGTGGCGAGTTTGGTCCATTGAAGAAGATGGATAGGTTTAAATCAGACGCCAGCCGCTCATCGGTCTGGGGGCGTTAGGAAAGATCCTCTCGATTTGATCGTCACGCAGCCCGTGTTGCTGTTGGGCGATCGAAGAGAACATCGCTCGATAATCGCTCAAGACTGGTAGATCGCGAGATTCATTGAGGGCTGCTTGGTTAATTGGTGCCTGCTCGCCGACCAGGCGACCGCCCCTAATGGATCCGCCGAGCGCCCAGTACACGCTGCCGTGTCCGTGGTCGGTGCCCCTGTCGCCGTTCTCCTTGAAGGTGCGGCCGAACTCCGAGATCACCACCACGGTCGTATTTGGCCAAGTGTTAGGACCGAGATCCTCGGCTAGGCCCGCGAGGCCGCGGCCTAACTGACCTATCCGGTCGGCCAGCACGCCCGTCGCACCGCCTTGATTGACGTGGGTGTCCCAGCCGCCCACATCGAGGAAGGCCAGATTGTAGTCAGCCTTCATCAGGCGGGCGACGCGGCGGGCGGCCAGTTCGAAGCCGCTGGGGGAGATGGCGTTGCGGTTGGCGGCCACCATTTCTCCGGCCAGAGCGGCATAGGCCTTGTCCCGAGCTGAGAAGCCTTCCTTCACCGCCGCTTCCAGGTCGTGGCCCCGGTACATTTCCTGGATCAGCTTGGCCTGTTGGTCGTCGACACCGGGCTTGCTCACTGAGGTGATGTTGAGGTTCGGCACCGACATCGGCCCTTGGAAGGCCAGAGGCGGCTGGGCCGTGAACGCGATAGGACGGCCACCGGAGAGCTCCTTGGCTAGACGGCCCATGAAGCCTGAGCGGTAGTTCCTGGGCCCGCCCCCCGGCTGGCCAAGCTCAATGGTGTCCTGGGTCTCGAAGTGGCTGCGGGTCATGTCGTCCGTGCCCGCGAACGGAACGAAGGCGATCTGCTTCTTGGTCCACAGGGGATAGAGGCTGTCCTTGAGGGCCGGGTGCAGGCTCCAGTCGCTGTCGAGGGGCAGGGCGGCGTTGGGATTGGCCGGATCCGGTCGCGCGATCGCGATGGTCGGGCGGCTCTCGTAATAGAAGTCGCTGGAGGTGGGGATCACCACATTCATGGCGTCGTAGCCGCCGCGCAGGAAGATCACGAGGAGCCGCTGGTCGGTGGCGGGCGCGCTCCAGGCCCGGCCGCCGACCGCCACCGCCGTCGCGGCTAGGCCCGCGCTCAGAAAGTCTCGACGATGCATGGTGGCGATCTCATCGATGCAGGAACTCAGGGGAGGACAGGAAGAGCGTGTTCCACTCCGCCGGCGACCGGGCCTGAGCGAGGGCCAGCCGCGTCTGAGGGGAAAACCGCTTTTCCAGCGTGTTGTAGAAGAGGGCGTTCTGGAGTTGCGGAAAGGCCGGCTGGTCTTCGGCGCCGGCGGTGTTCGGCTTGAAGAGGCCCGCTGAGTTCCCGCCGATCTGGCGGGCGACTTCGAACATCGTCGTGAGCTGACCCGGGCCCGACCAGGCGGTGTCCTCGAGCGGATAGCCATCGGGCGTGTCGCGATTATAGAGGCCCTGGCCCAGCCGGTTGATCCAGCCTTGCAGGGGCGCGGTGTTAGCGATCGGGCGGCCATCGTAGGCCAGCCGCACAGCCGAGACGGCGTAGTGCACCGGATCCTTAATCTTCTTGCCGAGCGAGGCTTTGAACGCCGACGACTTGAACAGCACGCTCAGCACCTCCGCGATGTCGCCGTCGCTGCGCTGGAATTTGGCGGCCATCCGATCGACCACCTCGGGCGGAGCATCCCCCATGAAATAGAGCGCCAGCTTGCTGGATATGTGCCGCGCGGTCGCCGGATGGCGGGCCAGCGCATCGAGCGTCTGCTCGAATTCCGAAAGCCCGGTCCCTTCGATCTGGCGGCCGAGGACCACCTTGTCGCCAAAGTCGTGCCGCGCCGGATTGAACTCCATCAGTCCGCGCCGGACGTAGAACGCCTGCTGCTCGGCCTTCAGCTTCGGCGCATCAGGCGAGAGGCTGACGCCGATGCCGGTCAATACCCGCGCCATCTCCTCGACGTCCTTTTGGCTGTAGCCCGAGCCGACACCCATCGTATGCAGCTCGAGGATCTCGCGGGCGTAGTTCTCGTTGATGTGGCCGACCGCGTTCTGGTCGTTGTCGAGATAACGCAGCATGGCTGGGTGCAGGTCGGCCGCCTTCAGCAGATTGCGGAACTTGCCCAGCGCGTGCGGGCGGATCGCCTGGTCCTCGTAGTCGCCAACCATCGCCCGGATGTCGCGCTTGTCGGCCTGGACGTTGAAATGGTTCATCCAGAACCAGGTCATCTGTTCCTGGAGCTGATTTGGCGAATAGAGGTCGCGCAGCAGCGAGCGCGCGGCGGCCTGCTGTTTCAGGTCACCCATCGCCTTCTGGTAGGCTTGTTGCGCGGCCTGCCGCGCGGCGGGGTCCGTCAGCTTGTTGGCGGCCCTGTTTTCGGCGTCCATCGCCACGGCAGTCTGCGCCATGGGCTCTTGGGATATGCGCAAGCCGTCGATCTGCGCTTGGGCTTGAGGCGGAAGTTGAGTCGGCCCCGGGGGGCGAAGTTGGCGCTTCAACCAGCGATCCGCCCCTTGCCCCTGAATGTCGGCCAAGGCTTGAGACGTGCGTCCCCAGGTCAAGCGGTCGACGAGGGCGGCGTCATCCAGGGCGCCGGCGCTGGCGGGGACGCAAGAAAGGCAAATGGCAATGGCGAGCCAGAGGCGGCGCATGAACAAGCCCTCGATGAGCCCCGCCATGCTCGGCCTCGGCGAGGGCCGTTTCAAGGCGCAGCGCTGCCTTAGTTGAGGCCGTCTCGGACAGAGACCCGATCGCGCGGTCGGTGTCCCGAGGCAGTCGGATCGCCTCCCGCTCCCTCGCCGACATCGCGATTGTTTGACGGAAAATCCACGCCCGTGCATCGGTGTGAGTGACGACCAGAAGAACAAGGGCGGAAACGTTGTCGGAAGGACGCGCGCGCGTCGTGGCTTGGCTGGGGCGGGAGATCCTGCCCCATGAAGTCGCCGTGCGCGCCTGGCTGAGGCGTTCGTTCGCCGCCGCCGGGGACGTCGACGACATCATTCAGGAGACCTATTGCCGCTTGGCCGCGCTTACCGCCATCGACCACATCGACGAGCCGCGCGGCTATTTCTTCCAGGCCGCGCGCAGCGTGGCCCTGGAGCAGATCCGTCGCGCCCGCGTGGTGCGCATCGAGACGGTCAGCGAGATCGAGGCCCTGGACCTGGCCCTGGAGGATCCTTCCGCCGAGCGCATCGTGTCTGGTCGACGCGAGCTTGAACGGGTGAGGGGACTGATCGCCGATCTGCCCGAGCGCTGTCGCAGGATCTTCGAGATGCGCAAGATCGAAGGCGTGCCCCAGCGCGAGATCGCGCGTCGACTGGGCGTCACCGAGCATGTCGTCGAGAACGAAGCGGTGAGGGGGCTGCGCGCCATCCTCGCGGCGATGACCGAGCAGGACGCGCCGGCGCGCGCCCATGGAAAAAGAAATCGGGGAGCTAGAGAGAAGACCGATGGTCGAACGCGAACGCGCCGCTGACATCGAGGCGGACGCCGCCCGATGGGTGGTCCGCATCGACCGCGACAGCGACAATGCCGGCCTCCGCGCCGAACTGGACGCCTGGCTCGCCGGGGATCGCCGACGCGTGGGCGCCTATGCTCGGGCCGAGGCGGCCTGGACGCATCTGGACCGCGCCAGCGTGCTGGCGGCGCCGGACGCGCCAGGGAGCGTCGGAACGCCCCTGGTCCGCCGCCGGGGCGTCATCGCAGGCTTTGGCGCCCTGGCCGCCGGTCTCGCCGCGGTCATGGTCGCGCCGCGCCTGTTGGCCCGCCGCTACGACACCGCTCTGGGAGAGATCCGGCGCGTGCCGATGTCCGACGGATCTGTCGCGGCGATCAACACCGACTCCGCGCTGGAGGTCGACATGCGGCCGCGCCTGCGAGCCGTGAAGCTTGAGCGCGGGGAGGCCTGGTTCGCCGTGGCCAAGGATCCTGACCGCCCCTTCGTGGTCGAGAGTGGTCCGGTTCGCGTCCGGGCTGTCGGCACCGCCTTTTCGGTGCGCAAGCGCGAAGGCGGCAGCGACGTCCTGGTCACCGAGGGCGTCGTCGAGGTGTGGACGCAGGACGGCAAGGGCGCGCCTCGCCGCGTCGCGGCGGGTCAGCGGCTGTTCGCCGAGAACGACGGCGGCGTCGCGACCTCGCCCAGGGCCGACGCCGACCTGGGCCGTCAGCTGGCCTGGCGCGATGGCCAGATCGTCCTGGATGGTCAGACGCTGGCCGAGGCGGCCGCGGAGTTCAATCGCTACAACGACCGCAAGATCGTGGTGGCCGATCCGCGCCTGGCCGATGAGCGCTTCGTCGGCTGGTTCCGCACCAACGACCCTGAAGGCTTCGCGGAAGCCGCCGCCACGACGTTCAATGGCAAGGTCAGTCTGGGCCGCGAGACGATCGTCCTGCGCGGCGGCTGACGCCGGCGCGGAAAATTTTTGACGGTTTCTGACGGAAACCGGTTTCCGGCTCATCGCTTCAGGCAGGCGCTCCCAGAAGCGCCGTTTGAACGACACCTAGAGGGAGGGGCCGCATGCGGATGTCGCTGCGCAACCACAACACCAAATCCTGTCTGATGCTCGCCGCGGGCGCGACCGCCGTGCTGGCCGCCGCCAGCGCGCACGCCCAGGTGCGCAAGTTCGACGTGCCCGAGCAGCCCGCCGCCACCGGCATCCCCCAGTTCGGCAAGCAGGCCGAGCTGCAGATCCTGGCCCCGCAGGGCGCGGTGCAGGGCAAGCGCGTCAACGCCGTGCGCGGCGCCTATACGGTTGAAGAAGGCCTGGCGCGCCTCCTGCGCGGCGCTGACCTGACCGTGGTCTCCAACAATGGCCGCACCGCGGTGCTCGGCCAGACGGCCTCGCTCCAGCTGGCGTCGACCGCGCCGGTCCCCCTGATCGCCGCCCAGGCTGCCGCTCCTGTCACGGCGCAAGAGCCCGAGGGCGCGGCCGAGGTCGAGGAGATCGTCGTCACCGGCTTCCGCGCCAGCCTGCAGAGCGCCATGAACCTCAAGCGCCGCGCCAACGGCGTGGTGGACGTCATCAAGGCCGAGGACATCGCCGACTTCCCGGACGCCAACCTCGCCGAGTCGATCCAGCGCGTGCCGGGCGTCTCGATCGCCCGCGACGCCGGCGAAGGGCGTCAGATCACGGTCCGGGGTCTTGGGCCGCAGTTCACCCGCGTGCGCATCAACGGCGTCGAAGGCCAGAGCACGACCAGCGGCACCGACAGCTCGGGCGGCGCCAACCGCAACCGCGCCTTCGACTTCAACGTCTTTGCCTCGGAGCTCTTCAACAGCATCACCGTTCGCAAGACGGCTTCGGCTGAGACCGAGGAGGGCTCGCTGGGCGCCACGGTCGACCTGCAGACGGGGCGGCCGTTCGACTACAAGGGTGCGACCCTCGTGGTCTCTGCTCAGGAGGGCTACAACGACCTCTCCAAGTCGTGGGACCCGCGACTGGCGGTCCTGGCCTCCAACACCTGGTTCGACGGCAAGCTCGGCGCCCTGGTCTCGGTGGCCTACACCAAGCGCGAGCTTCTGGAAGAGGGCCACGGCTCCGGCGGCTGGCTTAACGGCACGGAAGTGGGCGGCTTCAACAAAGCCTCGCCCTTCGCCCAGGCGAGCTCCGCCACAGTCTTCACCCCGCGCTTCCCGCGTTATGGCCGCCTGACCCACAACCAGGAGCGCCTGGGGATCACCGGTTCGTTCCAGATGCGGCCGGATGATCGCACCCTGATCGGGCTCGACGTCCTCTATTCGGACTTCAAGGCCACGCGCGAGGAGAACTGGCTGGAGGCCCTGTCCTTCGCCCGCAACGCTTCGCAAGGCGGTCGCCCCGAGATCATCGCCCGCGACGGCGTCGTCAACGCCAAGGGCGACATGGTCTATGGCCTGTTCGATGACGTCGACGTCGAGAGCGAGACTCGCTTCGACAAGCTCGACACCAAGTACTCCCAGGCCACCTTCACCGCCGAGCACGAGTTCGGCGATCGCTTCAAGCTGAGCGGCCTGGTGGGCTTTTCGGAATCGGACTTCGACAATCCGATCCAGACCACGGTCATTCTGAACCGCGAGAACGCCGACGGCTTCTCGTACGACTATCGCAACAACGCCAAGCTGCCGTCGATGAACTTCGGCTTCGATGTCACCGATCCGCTGGCCTACAACTTCGGCGCGGCCCGCTCGGAGATCCGCCTGCGGCCGCAGGGCGTGACCAACAAGATCGCCACGGCCCAGCTCGACGGCGACTATCGGATCAACGACGGCCTGTCGCTGAAGGTCGGGGTCAATTTCAAGACGTACAACTTCGACTCCTGGGCCCAGGCGCGGGTCAACGAGTCGGTCGTTCCGACCTTGCCGGCCGGCGTCACGCTCGCAAGCCTGACCAAGATGGTCTCGGGCTTCGGCGATGGCCTGGGCGCCTCGGGCGTTCCCACCCGCTGGGCGGCCCCGGATCTCGACGCCTTCGCCAAGCTCTTCAACATCTATAGCGGCTCGGGCCTGTTCGAGCTGTCGGGCGCCAGCAATTCCAACGCGCGCGGCAACATCCGCAGCGTCGAGGAGAAGGACAGCGCCGCCTACGCGCAGCTGGACTTCCAGACGGACCGTCTGGCTTGGCCGATCCGCGGCGACATCGGCGTCCGCTATGTGAAGACCGAGCAGAGCTCCACGGGCTACCAACTGGTCGCCGGCGCGGCGCAGCAGACGACGGTCAAGCGCGACTATGACGACATCCTGCCGGCCCTGAACCTGACGGCCGAGGTCACGCCCGACTTCCTGCTGCGCTTCGGCGCGGCCAAGGTCATGACGCGTCCGAACCTGGGCAGCCTGACCCCCGGCGGCAGCCTCTCGACGGTCGGCGTGTTCAGCGTCAGCTCGGGCAACCCCTATCTGAAGCCGATCCGCGCCACGACCTACGACCTGTCGGCCGAATGGTACTTCGCCAAGGACGCCCTGCTGTCGGTGGGGCTCTTCTACAAGGACATCGAAAGCTACATCCAGACCTCGCGGATCTCTCAGCCGTTCAACGCCTCGGGCCTGCCGCTCAGCCTGCTGGATGGCCTGGGCGTCTCGGCCAGCGACACCTTCCTGTTCAGCCAGCCGGTCAACACCAAGGGCGGGCCGCTGAAGGGCGTCGAGATCAGCTACCAGCAGCCGTTCAGCTTCCTGCCGGGCCTGCTGCGCAACACCGGCGCTATCTTCAACGTGACGCTCGTCGACTCCAAGATCGATTACATCTCGGCCCGTTCGCCGACCGGCTTCGTCCAGAACGATCTGGTCGGCCTGTCGAAGAACGCCTTCAACGCCACGCTGTACTACGAAGACGAGAAGTTCAGCGCCCGCGTCTCGGCCGCTTACCGCGACAAGTACCTGACGGCCGTGCCCAGCGGCACCAGCACCAACGACATCGATGGCGTGCGCTCGACGACCACCATCGACGCCTCGGCTTCCTACGCCATCAACAAGCGCCTGAAGCTGACCTTCGAGGGGCTGAACCTGACGGACGAGTTCAACGATCAGTACACCGACAGCGTTCGCAACAGCGTCTACGTCTATTCCCACACCGGCCGGCAGTTCAATTTCGGGCTGCGGTACTCGTTCTAGGCCATTCCTCCTCCCGAGGAATCTGGGCGTCGGCGGCCTCCCCCGCCGGCGCCCGCCCCTTTCTTAAGGCGAGGCTTCATGTCGACGATGCTCCCTTCGCGCCGCGGCGTCCTGGCGGGCGCGGCCCTGCTGGCGTCCGGCGCTCCGGCCTTGGCCGACCCGCGCTATGACGCGGTGCTCTGGCGCGGGGAGAGCAAGCCGCCCGTTGATGCGCGGGCCTACGCCAGCCTTTCCGCCGCCGTGGCGGCGGCGCCGGCGAACGGAGCCAAACCCTTCCGCATCCTTGTGACGCGCGGGCTTTGGGACGAGCAGGTCGTCATCGACAAGCCGTTCGTCCACCTGGTCGGTGAGGATCGCAAGGCCTCGGTGATCAGCCACCTGGCCGCCTCGGGCCTCACCGCGCCCGACGGCAAGCGTTGGGGCACGTTCCGCACGCCCACCCTGTTCGTGCGCGCCCCCGACTTCGCCGCGAGCAACCTGACGATCCAGAACGCTTTCGACGGCCTGGCCGAGATGACCAAGCCCGGCGGTCTCCACTCGCACGACGGCGCGGGCCCTCAAGCCGTCGCCCTGATGCTCGACAAGGGCTCCGATCGGGCCCGCCTGCGCGAGGTGGATATTCTGAGCTACCAGGACACCCTGTTCCCCGACGCCGGAAGCAGTCTCTTCGAGCGTTGCCTGATCACCGGCAGCTATGACTTCATCTTCGGGGCGGGACGGGCCCTCTTCCGCCATTGCGAGATCCGCTCGCGGCCGCGGCCCGTCGATCCGGTCGAAGGCTACATCGTTGCGCCCAGCACGCCGATCGACCAGCCGGTCGGCTTCGTCTTCCATCAGTGCCGGTTGACCAAGGACGCGGGGACCAGGCGGGCTTCGGTCTATCTGGGCCGACCTTGGCGGCCCTCCAGCCAGTTTCCCGACGGTCGCTATGGTGATCCGAAATATGTCGGCATGTCCGCCTTCATCGACTGCTGGCTGGACGACCACATCGCGCCGGAGGGCTGGACGCAGATGTGGTACACCGGCAAGGACGGCAATCCGCGCACCATGCTGCAGCCCGAAGACGCGCGGTTCTCGCAGTTCCGGCTTTCAGGGCCAGGGGGCGCGGGAAGTTTCAAGCGCGGCCGTTGGCTTTCGGCGTCCGAGGCGGCGGCCTTGGTCGCGGTCGGCGTCTAATAGATCCACAAAGACGAGACCCGTTCCGCTCGCACCGGTGAGGCTACGGGTCGGCGAGACCGGCAAGCCCCAACCCCGTCGCAGCGCGACGGGCCGCCGCGCACCTTGGACTGGATCCCTCAGCGGGCGTTCGGAGACACTGGCAGCTTGGCGCCGGCCAGCGTGACGGGCGTGGTGGCGACCAGGGTCTTCGACGACGAGCCCAGGGCGATGTCGTACTGGCCGGCCGCGATCGACCAGCCATGCGCCTTGTCGTCCCAGGAGGCCAGCAGGCGCGGGTCCACGGTCATGGTCACGCGCTGGACGGCGCCCGGGGCGAGCGCGACTTTCTTGAAGCCTGCCAGGCGCTTGGGCGCTTCCCAGCCGGCGCCGCCGCTCTTCGGCGAGACATAGACCTGCGGCACGTCCTTGCCGGCGCGGGCGCCGATGTTCTTGACGTCGAAGCTGACCGTCACCTTGTCGCCGGCGGCGCTGGCCGTCAGGTTCGAATAGGCGAACTTGCTGTAGGACAGACCGTGACCGAACGGGAACAGCGGCTCGATCTTCTTCAGGTCGTACCACTTGTAGCCGACCGCGGCGCCCTCGATGTCGTAGTTTACGTCGAACATCTCGCCCTCGGGCTTGCCCACGCCGTCCAGCGTCGGGCGGGGCAGGTCGGCCACGCTCTTGGGAAAGGTGACGGGCAGGCGGCCCGAGGCGTCGACCTCGCCGGTCAGCACGCGGGCGATGGCCTCGCCCCCGGCCGTGCCCGGATACCAGGCCTCGACCACGGCGCCGACCTTGTCGAGCCAGGGCATGACGACGGGGCCGCCGGTGATCAGCACGACCACGGTCTTCTTGTTGGCCGACGCGACGGCGTCGATCGTGGCGTCCTGGTTCTTGGGCAGGTTCAGGGTCTCGACGTCGACAGACTCGGTGGTCCACTGGTCGGCGAAGACCAGGGCCAGCTCGCTCTCGGCGGCCAGCTTGGCGGCGCGGGCCGGATCGGTCCCGTCGTCATAGACGATCTTGGCGCCCGGGTAGCGCGCCTGCAGCGCCTTCAGCGGCGAGGACGGATAGTAGATCACCGGGCCCGGCCAGGTGGCGGGCTCCAGGCCCTTCACCGCGCGGCCGCCGGCCGGATAGACCTGGGACGAGCCGCCGCCCGACAGCACGCCGACGTCGGCGTGGGCGCCGATCACAGCGATGGTCTTGGCGGTCTTGGCCAGGGGCAAGAGGTCGCCGTCGTTCTTTAGCAGGACGATGGCTTCCTCGGCGTCGGCCTGGGTGACCTTGGCGTGCGCGGCCAGGGTGGCGGCTGGCAGGTCGTGCGAGGTGGGCGTGGGGACCGGATGATCGACCGCGCCGCTGGCGAACAGGGCGCGCAGCACGCGGCGGGCCATGTCGTCGATCCGCGCCTGGCTGACGCGGCCGGCGGCGAGGTCGGCCTTGAGCGGCGCGGCGAAGAACGGCTGCTTGTCGAAGGCGTCACCCGCCGACTCCTGGTCAAGGCCGGCGTTCGCCGCCTTGGCCGACGCGTGGGCGGCCCCCCAGTCGGACATGACATAGCCCTTGTAGCCCCAGTCCTTCTTCAGGACGGTATTGAGCAGCCAGTCATTCTCGCAGGCATAGGTTCCGTTGACGCGGTTGTAGGCGCACATGACCGAGTGCGGGTCCGACTGCTCGATGGCGAACTGGAAGGCCAGCAGGTCGGAGGTGCGGGCGGCCGTCTCGCCGATGTTGGAGCTGACCACGAAGCGCCCGGTTTCCTGGGCGTTCAGGGCGTAATGCTTGATCGTCGAGATGATGTGGTTGGACTGGATGCCCCGGATCTGGGCGGCGACCATCACGCCGGCCAGCCACGGGTCCTCGCCGCCATATTCGAAGTTTCGGCCGTTGCGCGGCTCGCGCACCAGATTGACGCCGCCGGCCAGCTGGACGTTGAAGCCGGAGTCGCGGGCCTCCTTGCCGATCATGGCGCCGCCCTTCTCGGCCAGCTCGGGGTTCCAGGTGGCGGCGGTGGCGATGCCGGCGGGCAGGGCGGTGCGCGCGCGCAGGTCCTGGCGCGCGCCCTGGGTCGCGACGCCCACGCCCGCGTCGGTCTGCCATTGACCGGGAATGCCCAGGCGCGGGACGCCGGGGACGTAGCCGGCCGAGGCGTCCAGCGAGTCGGGATGGCGCGTGTACTTCGGCTTCATGTCGGCGCCGAAGTAGCCGAACAGCACCGTGAACTTCTCGTCGTTGGTCATCGCCGCCAGGGCCAGGTCGGCGCGCTTGTCGGCGCTCAGCTTGGCGTCCAGCCAGGGGCGGACGGAGGGGGCGGCGGCCGGGGCTTGGGCCAGGGCGGCGTTGGCGGTCAGGGCCGACGCCGAGGCGCCAATCAGCAGGGCGAGCGTCAGGCCGCGCCAAGTCGTCCGGGTCATGTGTCCTCCGTCTTTCTTTGTCTTATCGGCCGCGCGGCCTTCGAGGGCGCGTCGGGCGGCGTCAGGGTTTGGGTTGGGGCGGCGGGCCGTTGCGCGCCGGGCCGGTGGATTCGCGCACCACCAGCGCGTGGCGCGCCAGGTAGGGCGCGCTGGTCTTGCCCGCGCCTTCGTTGGCGTTCCACGCCGCGAAGATCTGCAGCGCGCGCAGCGCCATCTGTTCGAAGGGTTGGCGGATCGTGGTCAGGCTGGGCCAGATCACGCTGGCGATCGGCTGGTCATCAAAGCCCACCACCGAGACGTCATCGGGAATCCGCAGGCCTCGGCGTTGAGCCTCCATGCAGGTGGCCGCGGCCATCTCGTCATTGGCCGCGAAGATCGCGGTGGGCGGGTCGGCGATGTCGAGCAGGGTCTTGGCCGCTTCGAGGCCCGTCTTGAAGGTGAACTGCCCCTCGACGACCAGCTCGGGACCGGGACGGGGAAGGCCGCGTGCGGCATAGGCCTCGTAGTAGCCGTTGCGCCGATGCGTGCTGGCTACGTGGTCGGGATGGCCGGCGATATGGCCGATCCGCGTGTGGCCCAGCGAGAAGAGGTGCTCGATCACTTCGCGCGCCGCGGCGCGGTCGTCCATCGCGATGGCGGGAAAGCGCGGGTCGGGCGTGGTCGGCGAGATCAGGACGCAGCGGACGTCCAATTCGCGCATCAGGTCCTTCATCGGCCCGAAGTCACACTCCGGCGGCAGCAGGATCATCTCGCGCAGACCGCTGTCGCGGACAAAGGCGCGGACGCGATCCTGCCAGCCGGGGACCGGTCCTTCCGATAGATCGACCGTCAAATGACGGCCCATTTCGACGCAGGCCAGCAGCAGGGCGTGGTGGATTCGGGTGTGGTAGCCGCCGGACGGGTCGCCCATCAGCACGCCGACCGAGCCCGAGCCTTGGGACCGGAGGCTGCGCGCCACGGCGCTGGGGTGATAGCCAAGATCGCGCATGGCCGCCTGGACGCGGTCGCGCGTCTTGGCGCTGACGATCTCATGATCGTTGAGAACGCGAGAGACGGTCTTGGGCGATACGCCCGCCCGCTCCGCCACGTCGTTGATCGTCGTCATGAGTCCCCGGGTCCGTTCGCCGTCAAGCTAAGCCCGGCGCCCCGCCATTGAAAGGCGGCCCGCGAGACGGCCAACGCCGATGGCTTTAGACCATGCTGTCCCATCTGTCATGCATCGAGACATTTATAGGTCATTTTTAAGGACATAAGCGGGACATTTCTCGGAGCGACTGGCCCTCGCTCGCTAAGGTGCTCCCGCACCGATGTCGCGCCTCTGTGGACGTCTGGCGTACATGGCGAAACGTGCGCGCGCCTGACTGTCGTGGCGTTCCGAAGTCCCATTTTCCAAGCTGGGCAAAGGGTTTGTTGATTGTGGGAAACGATTTCCATGTGACCGGTACCTTCCTCGTGCGCGGAAGGTTTCCGCGCATAACGTCTTGTCCGACGAAAATGACAACGTTGACATTCTTGTTGACTTGGATGGGACATTTCTGAAATGTGCCGGCGTTCGGTGAAGGCGAAAGACCAGAATCGGATGTCCGGGCGCGGGGGCGCCAAAGGGATTTGGACAATCGCCGCCCAGGCGTTTGGACAGGCCCGTACAAGCCCCTCACGCGGCTCGCTGACCGGTGCGGGAGCGCCGGCGCGGGACTGAGCGGGCGGCCAATAAGAACGGGGAGCGAGGAATTGTCTCAGGAAGCAAGGAAAGCCGTGCTCACGCGCGGCCTGACGCTGGCGCTCGTCGCCGGCGCATCGCAGATGGCGCTGGCCACGAGCGCCTTCGCGCAAAGCAGCGCCGACACGCAGGTCGAGGAGATCGTCGTCACCGGCGTCCGCGGCTCGCAGATGAAGTCGGTGGACATCAAGCGCAAGCAGTCGGCCATCGTCGACGCCATCTCGGCGGAAGACATCGGCAAGCTGCCAGACATCACCATCGCCGACTCCCTGCAGCGCATCTCGGGCGTGCAGATCCAGCGCAACGCCGGTGAAGGCGCGACGGTCAACATCCGCGGCCTGGCCCAGGTCATCACCCTGCTGAATGGCGAGCAGTACCTCAGCGCCGGCAACATGGGCTCGGCCCAGCCGAACCTGCTGGATGTGCCCTCGCAGCTGATGAACCAGGTGCTGGTCTACAAGTCGACCAACCCGCGCAACGCCCTGTCGGGCATCTCGGGCACCCTGGACCTGAAGACCCGCCGTCCTTTCCAGTTCGGCGAGGGGCTGACCTTGACCGGCGCGGCCGAAGCCCAGCGCGGCGACCGCACCAAGAAGGACGACTACCTGCTCAATGGCGTCGTCAACTGGCGCAACGAAAACGTTGGCCTGATGGTCGGCGCCGCCTCGAGCAAGTCGAACCTCGGCAACAACTATTCGGGCGTCGCCAGCCTGTCGGGCAACAACGACTGGGGCGGCAGCAATCCCAACAACTTCGTCTCGCCGCACGGCTTCGAGAGCTTCAACCGCGTGGTCGAGCGCAAGCGCCTGGGCGTCAACGTCGCCTTCGAGGCCAAGCTGGGCGAGGGCTTCACCCTGATCGCCGAGGGCTTCTACGCCAAGCTCGACGAGTACAACCGCGCCGCCGGCATCAACATCTCCAACCGCTGGGACGGCGGCGCCTTTGGCGTCTGGACCAAGCCGACCGTGTTCGACCCGACCGGCGTCAGCGCTCCCAGCACCAACGGCGGCAACGGCCGCCCGTGGGTCGCGGTCGACGAGTATGACATCGACGCCTGGTGGGTGAACTCGTTCAGCGTCAACCGGACCACCAAGTCGGAGTCGAAGAACTACAATCTCGAACTGAAGTACGACAACGGCGGTCCGTTCACGTCGGAAGTCCGCGCCATCCGCGCCAGCGGCAACCGTCTCAGCATGAACGGCCAGGCCCAGGGCGACCTGTCGAACTGGCAATACGGCGACGGCCGCTTCACCCTGTTCCGTGACGCCGCCGATCGCACGCGCGGCACCTTCTATCCGAAGGGGATCTGCGACCAGTACCCGGCCGGGCAGCGGTCGAACGCGGTCGTGGGCAGCGCCGGCGGCTGCTATCTGAACCCGAACCCGCAGGGCTACGGCCAGAACCCGCAGCTGCACTATAACATCAGCGGCGACCACCCGGTGTGGAGCGGCTTCGACCGTCCGATCACGGGCGGCCTGGGCGCCGGCAAGTCCCTCAAGGACTACATGGCGAACAAGGACAGCTACGCCATCGGCGCCTTCTCGTCCGAGGGCAACAACGAAGTGGACTCGGACATGAACGTGTTCCGGGCCGAGGGTCACTATCGCTTCGACGACAAGCTGCTGGGCTTCATCACCAAGATCGACGGCGGCGTGCGTCAGAGCGACCGTTCGGTCAGCGTCGAGCAGTTCCACCTGTTCTCGGGCTTCTACGGCGGCGTCCCGGGCGCCGTGCAAGCCAACGGCTCGCCCGTGCCGGCCGGCGGCTGCGAGGCCCAGTGGAAGGCCATCGACGTCGTCATGAACCAGAACCAGTGCCAGGCGGGCGAGTTCGTGCCCGATCCGGTCACCGGTAAGCCTGTGTTCCAAGGCTACACGGTCAATCGTCCGACCAAGCTGACGACCTACAACAACACCATCTGGGTGGATGACCTGGGCGGCGTGACCAGCGGCATGCCGGGCTTCTGGGCCATCGATCCCCGCGACTTCGACGACGCCGAGGCCTTCCACAAGAAGGTGTTCGGCGGCGCCATCCGCGTCATCGTCCCGGGCCAGACCTACGACGTGACGCTGAAGGAGCAGAGCGCCTACGGTTCGGCCGACTTCGAGATCGGCAATCTGCACGGCGACATCGGCCTGCGGGTCATCCAGACCGAGCTGAACGTCAAGCAGAACCTGACCGGCGATGTCCGCAACTACGGCGACACCAACGCCGACGCGGGCGATCAGGTCACCAAGCGCAAGTACACCGACTGGTTGCCGTCGGTGAACGCGGTCTACGACCTGACCGACAACATCAAGCTGCGCGCGGCTTACGCCAAGACGATGCAGCCGCTCGACCTGGGCAACTACGGCGGCGGTCTGTCGATCTTCACGGCCGACTGCGGCAACGGCCTGAATATCCGCTGCGTCACCGGCGCCAGCGCCTCGGGCAACCCGAACCTGAACCCGTGGCGGGCGTCGAACTTCGACGGCGCCGTGGAGTACTACTTCGGCCGCGCCTCGATGCTGAACATCTCGGCCTTCCAACTGAAGATCGACAGCTTCGTCACCAGTGGCACGATCAAGGGTCGCTTCCCCGACCAGGACGGCGTGATCCGTCGCGACGTCGACGTCAGCCTGCCGCTGCAGGGCGATGGGGGCTCGGTCAAGGGCGTGGAAGTCGGCGCCAAGATCGCGTTCGCCGACGTGCTGCCCGACATGGGCCTGCTGTCGAACTTCGGCGTGGACGGCAACTACACCTACTCGCCTAGCCACGAGAGCCGCCTGGACCTCGAAGGCGACGAGATCCCGTTCTTCGACAACTCCAAGCACCAGTTCAACCTGGTCGGCTGGTACCAGGACGATAAGCTGCAGGCTCGCGTCGCCTATAACTACCGCACCGATCGCCTCTCGGGGACGATGGGCGGCGGCGGCAACCGCGTGATCCCGGTCATGCAGAAGTCGACGGGCTATGTCGACGTGAACGTCAGCTACAATGTCCGCGAGAACGTCACGGTCTACTTCAACGGGTCGAACGTCACCGGCGAGATCGAGGATTACTACCTGCGCTTCGCCAAGGGTAAGACCCAGTACCACAGCCAGAACGAGTTCGAGCCCCGCTACACGCTGGGTATCCGGGCGCGCTGGTAGCCCTTTCCCTCTCACCTCCTGCCGGCCGCCGCGCTTCCCCCTTGCGGCGGCCGCTTTTTTCGCAAGGTGAGACCTGTCGGGCCTTGGTTACAACCGATAGCCTGATCCGACCGGACGTCAGATCCGGGCTTGAGCAAGCACGCAGGGGAGCTGTCCGATGGCGGACAATAGGATCCGCAAGCTGGTGATCGTCGGTGGCGGGACCGCCGGCTGGATGGCGGCCGCGGCGCTGCGCCGGCATTTCCAGGGCGGACCGCTGGAGATCACCCTCGTCGAAAGCTCCGAGATCGGCACGATCGGCGTCGGCGAGGCGACGATCCCCACGATCCGCGGCTTCTACCAGCAGCTGGGCCTTTCTGACCTTGAGGTCATGCGGGCGACGCAAGCGACCTGCAAGCTGGGCATCCGCTTCGACGGCTGGCTGCGCGAAGGTCACGCCTTCATCCACCCCTTCGGCCTGTTCGGCCAGGACCTGCGGGGGATCCCGTTCCATCACTACTGGCGCAAGCTGGCCCAGGCCGGCGAGCCGACGGACATCCAGGACTACTCGCTGGGCGCCTCGCTGGCGGCGGCGGGCAAGTTCAGGGCCCCGCCGCGCAATCCGAAGAACAGCCTGTCGATCTTCGACTGGGCGCTGCACCTGGACGCGGGCCTCTTCGCTCAGCTGATGCGCCGCGTCGCCGAGGACAATGGCGTGCGCCGCATCGACGCCCGGATCACCAAGGTCAACCTGCGCCCCGAGGACGGCTTCGTCGCATCGCTCGATCTCGACACCGGCGCGACCGTCGAGGGCGATCTCTTCATCGACTGCTCCGGCTTCCGAGGGCTGCTGATCGAGGAGGCGCTCGGGACCGGCTACGAGTCCTGGAGCGACCTGCTGCTGTGCGACCGCGCCTTCGCCGTCCAGAGCGAGGGCGTCGGCGATCCCGCGCCCTATACCGAGGTCAAGGCGCACACGGCCGGCTGGCGCTGGCGGATCCCGCTGCAGCACCGCTACGGCAACGGCTATGTCTTCTCCTCGCGGCATATCAGCGACGAGGCCGCGCTGGCCGAGCTGAAGGCCGCCGTGCCCGACCGCCCGCTGCACGAGCCGCGCCTGATCCGCTTCAACCCCGGCCGCCGCAAGCAGGCCTGGAACCGGAACGTCATCGCCCTGGGCCTGTCGTCCGGCTTCCTGGAGCCCCTGGAGAGCACCTCGATCGCGCTGATCGAGACGGGGATCGAGAAGATCCTGGCGCTGTTCCCCGACAAGGACTTCGCGCCGGAGCTGGTCGACGAGTTCAACGACTGGTCGCGCCGGGAGATGGAGCGCGTGCGCGACTTCATCGTCCTGCACTATTGGGCCAACAGGCGAGGCGACACCGCCTTCTGGCGCGACTGCAACGCCGTGGCCCTGCCCGACAGCCTGCGCCGCAAGGTCGAGCTCTTCCGTCAGCGGGGCCACTTCGTCCGCTATCGCTGGGAGATGTTCCAGCCCGCCAGCTGGATGGCGATCTACGCCGGCTTCGAGCTGCTCCCCGAAATGATCGATCCCGCCCTCGATGGCGTCGACGCCAAGGCGTTGAGCGCGCCGCTGGCTGAGATGCGCAAGGCCATCGCCGAGGTCGTGGCCTCGGCCCCGCCGCACGCCGCCTTCCTTGACCAGTATTGCCGTCCCGCGCCGGTCGCGGCGCAGTAGGATTCACGTGATGACCCACACCCATCCCAACGCCATCCGCAAGATCGTCATCGTCGGCGGCGGCTCGGCCGGCTGGATCACGGCGGCGATGCTGAGCCACTATTTCCAGGCGGGCGGGTGCGCGATCGAGCTGGTCGAGTCCGAGGAGATCGGCACGATCGGCGTCGGCGAGTCGACCATCCCGCCGTTCCTGCGCCTGCTGGCCAGCCTTGGGATCGACGAGCGCGAGTTCATCCAGGCCACCCAGGCCAGTTTCAAACTGGGCATCCGCTTCGAGGACTGGAAGAGCCTCGGCGACCGTTACATGCACCCGTTCGGCGTCATCGGCGGCCCGTTCGGCCCGCACGAGTTCTACCAGTGCTGGCTGCGGGCCAAGGCGGCGGGGCATCCGTCGGGCCTGCACGACTTCGCGCCGGGCGCGGTGATGGCCGAGCAGGGCAAGTTCATGCTGCCGTTCAAGGCCGAGCGCACCCTGATCGGCGGGGCCAACTACGCCCTGCACGTCGATGCGCGCCTGGTCGCCCGCTACCTGCGCGACTACGCCGAGGCGCGCGGCGTCAAGCGCACCGAGGGCATCGTCTCGGACGTGATCACCCACGAAGACGGCTCGGTCGCCAAGGTGCGGATGAAGGACGGTCGCGAGATCGAGGGCGACTTCTTCATCGACTGCACCGGCTTCCGCGGCCTGCTGATCGGCAAGACGCTGGAGACGCCATTCGAGGACTGGTCCGACATGCTGCTGTGCGACCGGGCGGTGGTCGTGCAGACCGAGAATGTCGGGGCGCCCCATCCGTACACCCTGTCCAAGGCCGAGGCCGGTGGCTGGCGCTGGCGCATTCCGCTGCAGCACCGGGCGGGCAACGGCTATGTCTTCAGCTCACGCCACATCAGCGACGATGAGGCCCGCGCGACCTTGCTGAGCCAGCTTGAGGGCCGGGCGCTGATGGAGCCGATGTTCATCCCTTTCAAGACGGGCGTGCGCCAGCGGCTGTGGGAGAAGAACGTCGTGGCGGTGGGCCTGTCGGGCGGCTTCATCGAGCCGCTGGAGTCGACCGCCCTGCACCTGATCTATCGCGGCGTCGACTTCCTGCTGCGCTTCTTCCCCGACCGCGACTTCGATCCGGCGCTGCGGGACGAGTACAATCGCCGCATGGTCGCCGACTACGAGGAGATCCGCGATTTCATTGTCTTGCACTACTGCAAGACCCAGCGCGACGACACGCCGTTCTGGCGCGCGGTGCGCGAGGCGCCGATCCCCGACAGCTTGAAGGAGCGCATGGCCCTGTTCGAGCGCAGCGGCGTGCTGCGCGAGGGCGTAGACGACATGTTCCGCAATCCCTCCTGGCAGTCGGTCATGGAGGGCATGGGCGTGCGGCCCCAGCGCTATCAGCAACTGGTCGACACAATCCCCTACGAGGTCATCAGCCAGACCCTGGACCAGTCCGCGCCGATGCTAGCGGCCCAGGTCGCCGGCCTGCCCAGTCACGGCGAGTTCCTGGCCAAGCACTGCCCCGCGCCCCCGCCCGAAGCGCCGATGGCGCCGTTCAAGACGGTCGCCTAGCGAGACTTCGCATCGGATATTCCGCCAGCGTTGCGATGAGCCGCTGATGTGATGGAAAAATAACGGAGGCCCGGGGGCGCGCCGAAGGCGCTGCGGAAGGCGGCGATCGTCAGGAAGGGCGCTGCTTGGGTCGCGAGCTGGATCGATCCGTGCGGCTACGATCCATCAGCGAATATCCTGCACGCCAACACCGCCTTCGTGGCGAAAGCCGCAAAGAGCGAGCAACGAGGCCTTATGCGGCCTAGTCATGGACGTCGGGATCTTCGTCTGACTCTTCTCGGACATGGAGAGCGTCCGCTAGCGCATTGCGAGGATTCCTTCGATCTTTGACGCAGGCCTACGCCGCCGCGGGAATCTGGCTTAGATATCGACCATGCCCGCACGATCAGTCCCGATGGCCGTCACTGCTTCGGACCGCGACGACGCGCGGGCGCGCGCGGTGATCGCCGCCATGGACATTGTCGCCAGGCAGGGTTTGGCGTCGCTCTCGGTGCGCGACCTTGCCGCGGCGATCGGCAAGAGCACGACCGTCATCTTCAATCTCTTCCAGACAAAGGCCGGGGTGCTAGCCGCCATGGTCGAGGCGGCGATGGCGGAGGATCTAGCGTTTCACGACGCCTTCCTGGCCCAGGTCGATGGCCTGCCCCTGGATCAGCGGCGAATGGTCGACATCACGGCGCGCTACGTCTTGGCGCGCGCGGAGCCCTCGGCGCGTTTCGCGCGGATCTGGGAAGAGGTTCTGATCGATCCTGAAGCCGCCCATGCGGCGCGAGAGCCGATGGCGCGCTGGCTTGAGATGCGGCGAGAAAAGCTAGGCGGGCTGCTGGCCCGTGACGCGCGGCTGGCGCGGCTCGGCGCTGTCTATCTGCCCTATCTGCTGATGGAGGAGCTCTACGCCGCGGCCTTGGCCCAGAGGCTCGACTATGAACTGCTGTTGCGCGAAAGCCTAGAGGGGCTGGTGGCCATGGCGTTCGACGAGCCGTCCGGCGGCGAGGCCAAGGTCGCCCAATGGTTCACCGAGGCCTTGGTGCTCCCCGAGCCGCCCAGCAGACGCCACGCGCCCGGATCGGTGAAGATGCGTCTTCTGGACATCGCCGCCGACCTGATCCTGGAGCGAGGCATTGGCGCGGTCACCAACCGCGCGGTGACGCAAAGCGCCGGCGTCTCGACCTCGACCATTCTGTACCATTTCGCCGACATGCGCTCGTTCCTCGCCGAGGCGATCTGGCACAGCGTGTTTCGCGAGATTCCCGACTATCTGGACACCCGCAACCCCCGCGACCGGGAGCGGCCAGCCGACCTTGAGGGCCTGCAGGCCCTATTGGTCCCGACGCTTCGGCCGGGATCGCTCAAGGATCCAGGGCGGGCCGGCTTCTACGTGAAGTATGCTCGGCTGATCGCTCAGATCTGCCTGATCGCGCGGCGCGACGCCGCCTTCGAGAATATGGCCATGCTGCTTCGCGGCCCCGAAGGCGGGGGCACCTATGCGCGGCGCGAGGCGGTCTGGCCGCCGGTTTTCGACATGACGCGGCTCAGCGCCATGCGCTTTGCGATCTGGATCAAGGGCTCGGCCCTGCTGAGCGCGGCTTTCCCAGAAGCCGAAGCGGACGGGGTCCAGGCGCGGCTGGGCGAGGCCGCCTTGGCCCTCGTGCCGATGGCCGGGCAGTAATTCGAACGAACGATATTATTTTAGTCGCTCACTCGCGCTCGCCCTGTGCTGGTCGCCAGCGATTATGCTACTTTGTCTCGGCTTCATCAAAGCGACACGCGCCGCTTCTATATCCCCTCGGTGTCGAACAACTGGTTTTTCCGGCCGCCTGTCGCCGGGAAGAGGGGGCGTCATGCGTGTACTGTCGAAAGTCCAGTTCGTGGCTCTGCTGATGGGGAGCGCCGCGATCTTCGCCGGCCCCGCCATGGCGGCCGATACCGTCGCTCCGTCCGCCGATGAAGTCGGGGCCACCCGGCTGGACGAGGTTACCGTGACGGCCCGTCGGCGCGCCGAGTCCGAGCAGAAGGTCGCCGCCGCCCTGACGGTGGTCAGCGGCTCGGAGCTGGATCGCCGAAACATCCAGACGGTCAACGACCTGGAGAACAGCGTCCCGAACCTGGAGGTCACCAGCCAGTTGGGCGGCGGCCAGCCGCAATTCCGCATCCGCGGCGTCGGCCTCACCGACTACGCCGCCAACAACACCGGCACCGTGGGCGTCTATATCGACGAGATCGCCTATCCCTACGGCTCGATGACCCAGGGCGCGTTGTTCGACGTGGCCCGCATCGAGGTGCTGCGTGGCCCGCAAGGCATCCTCTACGGGCGCAACACCACCGGCGGCGCGGTCAGCGTCATCACCAACGCCCCGACCCAGACCTTCGACGCGGGCGTGACCGCCTCGTACGGCCGCTTCAACGCCGCCCACGCGGACGGCTTCGTCTCGGGCCCGCTGAGCGACACCGTCTCGGCCCGCCTGGCCATGACCACCGACCAGGGCGGCGCCTGGCAGTATCACCGCGACACGCACGAGAAGCTGGGCGACAAGGACCGCTTCGCCGCCCGCCTGAAGCTGGACTGGAAGCCGAGCGACGTCACCGAGGTCGACGGCTCGCTACGCTACAACCGCGACAAGTCCGACGGCCTGGGCCTGCGCCTGGTCACCCGCCCGTTCCAGTCGCACAACTACGCCCCGCTGGGCCCGCTCTATCCGATCGACACCGATCCGCGGATCACCGGCTGGGGCATCACGCCCTACTTCGCCAAGCTGATCGGCGCCTCGACCAACGCCAAGCCGTTCCGCGACAACGAGGGCGTCGGCGCCAATATCCGCCTGCGCCACGATTTCGGCTGGGCCGCCCTGACGGCGGTCGCAGGCTACGAGACCTTCAAGCGTCGCGAGTTCAATGACTGGGACGCCACGGCCTCGAACGAGGCCGGCACCTTCTTCTTCAACGACATCGACACCCTGTCGCAGGAAGTGCGCCTGACCTCGCGCGCCGATCAGAAGTTCCGCTGGCTGGCTGGCCTCTACCACTCCACGGAGACCGTGGACGGCGGCTTCTATTCGGACTTCTCGGAAGCCTCGACCCTAAAGAGCTGGTACTCGACCACCTACAAGCAGGACGTCGAGACCACGGGCGTCTTCTTCAACCTCGACTATGACCTGACCAGCCGGCTGACCCTGTCGGGCGGCCTGCGTTGGGAAGACGAGACCCGCGAGCTGAAGGGCTTCAAGACCGAGATCCTGGCCCCGACCTATCGCCTTCTGGCCTCCACCAGCAAGGACCGCCACATGGGCGAGTGGTCGGGCAAGGTCGGCGGCGAGTACCGCTTCAGCGACACCGTCCTGGCCTACGCCAGCGTGGCGCGCGGCGTGAAGTCGGGCGGCTTCACCACCTATAACAGCGGCCTGCCCTCGCAGCTTGATCCGTTCGATCCCGAGAAGCTGATCGCCTATGAGACCGGCCTGCGCTCGGAGTTCTTCGACCGCCGTCTGCGCGTCAACCTCGCCGGCTTCTACTACGACTATCGCGACCAGCAGCTGCAGGGCGTGCTCTACACCCAGACCGGCCGGGTGGGGCGGATCATCAACATCCCGAAGTCGCACATCCAGGGCGGCGAGCTGGAGATCACCTGGAAGCCGACCTCGCGCCTGACCATCAGCCAGTCGCTGGGCTATAAGTTCGGCCGCTACGACGAGTTCTTCTTCGTCAACGCCACCGCGACCGAGGCGGCCAAGGATCCGGTGACCGGCCAGTACAACACCATCGTCTACAGCGACCGTTCGGGCGAGCGCCTGCCGTTCCCGCGCACCGACTACAAGGGCGCGATCAGCTATGTGATGGACGTTGGCGCCTGGCAGGTCGAGGCGGAGACCAATTACAACTACCGCAGCGACATGTTCAGCACCTCGTCGAACTCGGTGATCGGCGACTACTGGCTGTTCAACGCCAGCCTCACGGCGCGTCCGGCCAGCGGCAAGTACTCGGTCGGCGTCTGGATGAACAACGCGACCAACGACTACTTCGAAGAGACCCGCAACGCGTTCATCTCGGCCGCGACGGCGTCGCCGCACGAGCCGCGGACCTATGGCGTGCGCCTGACCTGGCGCTACTGATAGACGGCCGTTTCCCCTTCGGCCATCGGCCTCGTCGCGGCGCTTTGCGCGTCGCGGCGAGGTCTCCTCGTTGTGGATAGGAGCTTGTCATGACGGTCGACCGCAGACGGGTCGTGGGTTCGGGCCTGGCCCTGGGCGCGGCGACACTGGCCTCCGGCGTCCAGGCGGATCCGTCCGTCGCGCCCGCCTTCCGCCACGGCGTGGCCAGCGGCGAGCCGGCCTCGGACCGCATGCTGCTGTGGACGCGGGTCACGGGCCTGGGCGAGATCGACGGTCGTTGGCGGATCGCCACGGACCCGGCCATGCGCCAGGTGGTCGGGGAGGGGCGCTTTATGGCCCTCGCCGAGCGCGACTTCACGGTCAAGGCGATGGCCGAGGGGCTGAAGCCGGGGACCGACTACTGGTATCAGTTCGAAGCTGGCGGCCAGCGCTCGCCGATCGGCCGCACCCGGACCCTCCCCGTCGGGCGGCTGGAGCAGCTCGACCTCGTGCTCGCCTGCTGCGCCATGTACACGATGGGTTATTTCCAGGCCTACCGCGCCATCGCCGAGAGACCGAAGCTCGACGCGGTGCTGTTCGTCGGCGATTACATCTACGAATACGGCGCCTCGACCTATCCGGGCCTGGACACCCTGCGCCAGGCCGATCCGCCCCGCGACACCGTCACCCTCGACGACTATCGCCGTCGCTACGCCCAGGCCCGCACCGACGCCGACCTGCAGGCCGCCCATCAGCGCGCGCCGTGGGTCTGCACCTGGGACGACCACGAGATCGCTAACGACGACTGGATGCACGGGGCCCAGCATCACGATGCGGCCAAGGACGGCGACTGGGAGGCGCGCAAGGCGGCGGCCGTGCGGGCCTACTACGAGTGGATGCCGATCCGCGATCCCGATCCGACCGCTCCCTACGCCATCCAGCGGTCGGTGGCGTTCGGCGATCTGGCGACCCTGATTGTCCCCGAGACCCGCCTGAAGGCGCGTGAGGCGCAACTCACCCTGCCCAAGGACCTGGACCGCTTGGCCGACGGGACCCCCGACATCGCGGGCTTCCGCCGCAAGATCGCCGATCCGAACCGCCGCATGCTGGGCCAGCAGCAGGTCGACTGGATCGGGGCCGAGATGCGCGGCTCGGTCGCCGCCGGAAGGCCCTGGGTGCTGCTGGGCAGCGCCACGGTGATGGCCGACTACGCCTATCCTGACATGACCGCCTGGACCCCGGCTTCGGGGCCGTTGAAGGGCCTGTTCGCGCTGACCAAGCTCGACCTGCCGCTGCTGAACCTCGACGCCTGGTCCGGCTACGCCGCCGAGCGTCAGCGGATCTATGACGCCATCCGGGCCAGCGGCGCGCGGGCCGTGGTGCTGTCGGGCGACAGCCACATGGCCTTCGTCAACGAGCTGCACGACGACAAGGGCCGCGTGGCGGTCGAGCTGTCGACCAGCACGTTGACCGGGCCATCGCTGGGCGTGGTCCTGGCCATGAAGGATACGCCGTTCGGCGCGCGGCTGGCCGAGCGCAATCGCGACGTCAGCTGGTGCGATCCCCTGGCGATCGGCTTCGTCGCCATGCACGTCACGCGAGACGCGATCGAGGCCAGCTTCGTCAGCGTCGCCGATCCGCGCGTCGCCGGCTCGCCGACCTCCGTGCAACGCCGTGTGCGCGCCGTTGCCGAAGACCAGGGCGTCAGCGCCTGGACCCAGCTTTAGGAGCCGTCATGTCCTCGCCCACCCTGCATCGCCGCGCGCTGCTGTCTGGTCTGGTCGTCGCCCCGGCCGTACTGCGGTTCGGCCAGGCCCAGGCGGGTGGCGCCTATGTCTTTCCCCTGGGCGTGGCCAGCGGCGATCCGGCGCCCGACGGCATGGTGCTGTGGACCCGTCTGGCGACCAATCCCGTGGCTCCCGACGGCCTGGGCGGCATGGGCGACGCCGTGCCCGTGCGCTGGGAAGTTGCGGCCGACGAGGCCTTCCGCCGTGTGGTCATGGCCGGCGACGCCACGGCCGAACCCGCCGCCGCCCACAGCGTCCATGTCGAGGTCGCTGGCCTGCGCCCGGACCGGCCGTACTGGTACCGCTTCACGGCCCTTGGCCAGCAAAGCCCGGTCGGCCGCACCCGCACGGCCCCGGCGGCGAACGCCGACCTCGACCGGCTGCGCCTGGCCGTGGCCTCGTGCTCGCATTGGGAGCGCGGCTATTTCAGCGCCTATGGCCACATGGCCGACGAGACCCCGGACCTGACGCTGTTTTTGGGCGACTACATCTACGAATATTCGCTGGGGGCAGACCGCAAGGATCAGGTCGTTCGTCCGTACGGCTTGGAAGAAGCCACGACCCTGGCGGGCTATCGCAATCGCTACGCCCTGCACCGCACCGACGCCGACCTGCAGCGCCTGCATCAGGTCGCGCCTTGCCTGGCGATCTGGGACGATCACGAGATCCAGGACGACTATTCGGGGATCTGGTCCAAGACCCCGGGCGTCTCGCCGGAGACCTTCCTGCGCCGCCGCGCGGCGGGCTATCAGGCCTTCTACGAGGCCATGCCCATCCGCCGCGCGCGACTGGACGCCCAGCTGCGCATGCCCATCCATCGTCGGGTTCGCTACGGCAAGCTGGCCGAGTTCTTCATGCTGGACGGCCGCCAGCACCGCTCGCGCCAGCCCTGCGCCGAGGGCCCCAACGGCGGCAAGGGCCAGATCGTCACCGACGCGGCCTGTCCCGACCGCCGCGATCCGGCCCGCACCTTCCTGGGCTTCGACCAGGAGCGCTGGCTCTACGATGGTCTGGCCAACACCCGGGCGCGCTGGACGGTGCTGGGCCAGGACCTGGTGATGGCGGGCCTGCGCTTCGGCGACGGCGGGCCCGACACCAAGTACTGGACCGACACCTGGGACGGCTTCCCCGCCGCCCGTGACCGTCTGGCCCAGGCCATCGCCACGCTGAAGCCGCGCAATCCCGTGGTGCTGAGCGGCGATTACCATTCGTTCTGGACCAACGACGTCAAGCTGAACGCCGACGATCCCGCCTCGGCCACGATCGCCACCGAGTTCGTCGGCACCTCGATCACCTCGACCGGGCCCAGCTACGAGGGCCTGATGGGGGCCATGCCCAACAATCCGCAGATCAAGTTCTTCGAGAGCCGGCGGCGCGGCTATATGTCCATCGACGTCACGCCGGACCGGATGACGACCCGCTACCGCGCCATCTCGGACGTCCGCGATCCGCGCGCCGCCATCGCCACGCTCAACACCTGGGTTGTCGAGGACGGGCGGGCGGGCGCGCAGAAGGCTTAGAGCGCGTTATGGGCCTCAGGCGGTGTCGATTGATCTAATCTCTAGCTATCCGCGAGCGGCATGCGCGCCCTCCACTCCCTCAGGGCGCGTCTCTCCGCTTTACAGCGTCAACACCATCGTT